>REEV01000051.1 GCA_007694915.1 Cyanobium sp. PLM2.Bin73
GCTCAGCAGCGGCACCCGGCCGATGTCACGCAGGTAGCTGCGCACCAGGTCGCCACCGCCGGGCTGGTTGGCCTCAGCCTGGGCCACGCGGGGACCGCTGGCGGCCGCGCGGGAGCCAGCGGAGACGGTGGCAGCAGAGACGGTGGCAGCAGAGACGGTGGCAGGTGCCAGGGCGGCGGGGGCGGCGGCGGCGCGAGGAGCCATGGCGTTCGTGAGTTACGAAACATAGTTGTTTCGTAAACCTATCACCCCTGGCCGGGCCTGGCCCCTGCCAGCGCCCAGCAGCCCCCCGCTCCCCCTGGCGAGGATGGGGGGATGCCAGCCGAACGGCTCCAGAAGCTGATCGCCGCCGCCGGGCTCTGCTCCCGCCGCAGCGCCGAAACCCTGCTCAGCCAGGGCCGCGTGGCCGTGAACGGCCGCAGCGCCGGTCTCGGCGATCGGGCCGATCCAGCCAGCGACACGATCACGGTGGATGGCCGGCCCCTGCGTCCGCCGCCCCCACCCCTGCTGCTGCTGTTGCACAAACCCGCCGGGGTGCTGTGCAGCTGCCATGACCCCCGGGGCCGCACCACCGTGCTCGACCTGCTGCCCCCGGAGCTGCGCCGGGGGCGGGGGCTGCATCCGGTGGGCCGCCTCGACGGCGACAGCCGCGGCGCCCTGCTGCTCACCAACCAGGGCGATCTCACCTTGCGCCTCACCCACCCGCGCTACGGCCACCGCAAGACCTACCGGGTGTGGGTGCGGGGAGCGCCCTCAGCCGGCATCCTGGAGCGCTGGGCGGCCGGGGTGCCCCTCGAGGAGGGGCCCAGCCAGCCGGTGCTGGTGCGGCGCCGGCAGCAGCTGGGTGATCGCTGCCAGCTGGAGCTGGTGATGGGCGAGGGCCGCAACCGCCAGATCCGCCGCACCGCCGAGCGGCTCGGCCATCCGGTGCTGGATCTGCAGCGACTGGCGATCGGACCGGTGCAGCTGGGGACCCTGGCGGAGGGCCAGTGGCGCCACCTCGATCGCCGAGAATGGCGGGCCCTGGACTGCGATCCCTGATCCGCTTTCCCGCCACCCTGCACCACGGTCTTAACCGGCTCGGGCTCGGCCGGCTGGGGCTCGGCCAGCTCTGGCGGGGGCGCTCGCAGACTGCCGGGGGCGCCTCGCCAGCGGCTCTGCCGGTGGATCCGCTGTTGGCCGCCGGCGAGCTGTTGCGCCAGCAGCGTCAGCGGCGCCAGCTCAGCCTGCGCCAGCTGGCCGACGAAACCCGCATCAGCACCGCTGTGCTGGAGGCCATGGAGCGCGGCTGGCGCGACCGGCTGCCGGAGCCCGCCTACCTGCGCACGATGCTGCCGCTGATCGAGCGGCACCTCGAGCTGGAGCCCGGCAGCCTGAAGGGGGTGCTGCCCCAAGGCATGGCCACCGGCCAGCGGGGTCGCTCCGGCGGAGGTCTGCTGCGGCGCTTCACCCCCGGCTCGATCGATGTGTTCACCACCTGGCAGGGCACCGTGCTCTACGGGCTGCTCACCCTGGGGCTGATCTACGGGCTCAACCTGCAGCAGCAGCGCCTGGCAGCGGCCGGTCTGCTGGCGGTGACGCCAATCCCGCCGCGGCCCGCCAGCGGCGTCGATCCCCGCAAGGAGGCTGCCCCAGCCGGCGCCGGGGCCAGCGCCCACCAGGCGCTGCTGGACACCTATCCAGAGCTGCGACCTCTGAAGCGCGCCGCCGAGGGTCAGGCGCTGCGGCTGTGGCGGGAAGCCAGTTCGCCGTAACCCTTGAGCGGCCCATCCAGCTGCTCGATCGGCCGCTCCAGCCGCCAGGTCCAGTTCGCCCCCAGGGTGCCCGGGGTGTTGAAACGCGCCTCATCACCCAGTTCCAGCAGGTCCTGCAGGGGCACCACCACCAGCTCCGCCGGTGTGCGCAGCGCCAGCTCCAGCAGCTGCCAGCCCGGCGCGGTCACGGCGGCACCCAGCACGGTCTGCACCCGCCCACGCAGCTCGTCATCCAGTCCCCGCCACCAGCCCACGGCCGTGGCGTTGTCGTGGGTACCGGTGTACACCACCCAGCCGGAACCATGGATGTTGGCGGGCAGGTAGGGGTTGTCCGGGTTGCCGTCGAAGGCGAACTGAAGGATCTTCATGCCCGGCAGGCGGTGGCGGTCCCGCAACGCCTCCACCGCCGGCGTGATCACCCCCAGGTCTTCGGCCACCAGCGGCAACCGCCCCCCCACCAGGCCGCCCCGCAGAGCCAGCCGCAGCCACAGAGCGGACAGCAGCAGATGGCCTGGGGACGAGCGCCAGCGGCCGTCCTGGGCGGTGGCGGCCCCCCCGGGCACGCTCCAGTAGGCCTCCAGAGCCCGGAAGTGGTCAAGGCGCAGCAGGTCGAACAGCTCCAGCTGGCGCTGCAGGCGCCCCAGCCACCAGCTGAATCCCGTAAGCAGGTGGCGCCGCCAGCGGTACACCGGTGTGCCCCAGAGCTGACCGGTGGCCGAGAAATAGTCGGGCGGCACCCCGCTCTGCTCCTCGAGGCCGCCGCCCTGGGCCAGGGAGAACAGGCCTGGACGGCTCCAGACATCTGCGCTGTCGTGGGCCACGTAGAAGGGCAGATCGCCGAACAGGCTCACGCCCTCCCGGGCGGCATGGCGGCGCAGGGCCTGCCACTCCTGCTGGGCCAGCCACTGCAGCAGGGTTTCGGCCAGCAGCTCCTTGCGGTGCCCGCGGTCAAACCGCCGCAGGGCGCCGGGCTGGCGCCGGGCCAGGGGCTCGGGCCACTGCCACCAGGGCCGGCCCTGCTGCTGGCGCCGCAGCACCATGAAGCGGCAGTGGTCGGGGAGCCAGAAGCGCTCCCGGCGGCACCAGCGGCGCAGGGCCCGCTGGCGCTGGCGCGACTGGTTGGGCCAGTGCTGGGCCAGGGCCCGGCCGAGGGCCTGGGCACGGCGGTCCTGCCGGGCCGGATCGAGGCGCTCGGCCGGGCCCTCACCCGGATCGGCCCCGTCCAAATCCGCGGCCGCGGCCCCATCCGCAGCGGTGGCCGGGTCCAGGAAGCCCTGCTCCAGCAGCCGCTCCCGGTCCAGCAGCCAGGGGTTGAGGGCCGAACCGCTGGGAGAGCTGTAGGGCGACCCGGTGCCGTCAGGCGGCGCCAGCGGCAGCAGCTGCCACACGCCGATGCCGTGGCGACCCAGCAGGGAGAGCCAGTCATGGGCGTGGCGGCCGAAGCTGCCGCAGCCCCCGGGCCCGGGCAGGGCCGTGGGATGCAGCAGCACGCCGGCGCGGCCGCTCACGCTTCCGGCAGCCGGTAGCGGCTCACGATCTTCTTGGCGAAGGCGGGGATGTGGGCCTCGGCCTTCTCGGGATGGTGGCGCCGCACCCAGAGGGCGTTGCGGGTGAAGTGGGAATCGATCGAAAAGCGGCCGTACTCCAGGCCCCTGGGTCCGAAGCGCTCCACCACCAGGCCGATCAGCCGGGCCAGCCACAGCGGCAGCTTCAGGGCCCTGTCATAGGCCTCGATGCCCTGCTGCACCGCCGCCCGGCGGTCGCCGCTGGAGGTCACCGGCACCGTCTCCAGTTCGGGCTCCACCAGATCCAGCAGCTGCTGGCCCTTGCCGTTGCGCACGGTGATCCACTGCTGGCCGAAGGTGGCCCCCATGTAACCCACCACCAGGTCGGCTCCGGCGTTGGTGTAGTCGAAGCAGCTCAGGCAGCTGGGGGCGAACACATCCTTGAGCTTGGGGGTATCGAGCCCGAAGAAGGGCACCGTCTCGGTGCGGCCGTCGCTGTGGCGGAAATGCACGCGGAAGTCCTGCATGAACTCGTAGTGCACCACTGTCTCCGGCGAGCTCACCGTGCTCTCCAGGAAGGTCTGCAGACCCTGGCGGCTGACGTTGTCGACGCAGGGCAGCCCCAGCACGTAGAGCTCATCCAGCGGCAGGGTGGGCTGCACGGCGCGCAGCGCCTGGATCTGGCAGCCCACCCCGATCGCCAGCAGCCGGCGGATGCCGCTGCCGGGCAACTGCTCCAGCACCTCCAGATTGGGCGAGAGCGTGGGCTTGTTCACCCGGGCGCTGAGCACCTCCTCGGGGGTGCGGGCCAGGCGCGGCACGGGGGTGAAGCGGTCGCTCTCGCTCTGGCCGACGCACAGCACCGCATCCACCAGGCCTGTTTCCAGGGCGCGCACGCCGATGCGGGTCACGATCCCGGTCCACTGGGCCCCGTCAATGGGCTGGCGCAGCCGTGCCATCAGCATGCGCTGGTGGACGCCGAAGTAGAGCTCATCCTCGTTGTCGAGATCGCGGCTGCGGCCGTGGGCCTCGCTCTCCATCGCCTCGAAGCGCTGGGTGAGGAAGGCGCAGCTGCGCTTCACGTAAGCCACCCAGCGGCTGTCGCAGAGACCGCACTGGCTGCAGAGGTCCTTGGCGGGATACACGCTGCCCTTGGCCAGGGGTCTGGCCTTCTCGTGAGGAGCCGGCACGGGAGGGCGGGTTGCTGCGGCACAACCTATCGGCTGCCCTGGACGGCGGGGGGCCTGGCAGAGGGCTGGGGCAGAGGGCTGGGGCAAAGTGGTGCGCCGCAGCAGCCGCTGTTCGCCCCCAGCTGTTCCCCCCAGCTGTCCGACCCCAGCTGTTCAACCTCAGCTGTTCAACCTCAGCTGTCCGCCCTGATGCCGCCCCGCATTGCCGCCATCTGGAATCGCCGGCGAACACCAGGCAAGGCTCGGTTACAGCCGCGTCTGCGGCGGCCATGGCCATGGGGGCTGCTGCTGCGCCGCGGCCTGCTCGCCGCTGTGGGGGTGGTGGCGGGGGCAACCGTGCTGGGGGTGGTGTGGCCCGAACCGGAGCGCAGGGGCGTCGGCAGAGACCCCGAGACCGTCTCCGAACTGGCCAATGTGCCCAACCGGGCCGTCACGGTGCTGGTGATCGGCCTCGATTCCGACCAGCTCAATGCCACCAGCAACAAGGCGGCACCCGCGGGTCCTGCCAATGCCGATGCCCTGCTGCTGGTGCGTGTCAACCCCGACGGCCCCGTGCAGGTGCTGCCGCTGCCCACCACCCTGGCCGTGCAGCTGCCGGGCGAGAGCAGCCCCCAGTCGCTGGGGAGTCTGTACGCCAGCGGGGGAGAGGCGCTCACGGCCGACGCCGTGCGTGATCTGGCGGGCCTGCCGGCCGGACGACCCGATCGCTACGTGGTGCTCAGCCGTGGCGCCCTGCGGGCCCTGGTGGAAGGCCTGGGTTCGGTGGAGGTCAACCCCCGGCAGACCATGCGCTACAGCGACAAGACCCAGGATCTGGAGATCGACCTGCAGGCCGGCGTCCAGCGCCTCAGCCCCGTGCAGATGGAGCATCTGGCCCGCTGGCGGGACGCCGGCAAACCCCTGGAGAGCCGTCTGATGAGCCACCAGCAGGTGGTGGAAAGCCTGCACCGGGAGCTGCGTCTGCAGGGCATGGCCGCCGACCTGCCCGCTCTGGTGCGCAAGCTGCGGGGACAGGTGAACACCAACCTCAGCCAGGGGGAAATCCTCAGCCTGCTGGCGGCGGGCCTCAGGCCCGACAGCAGCATGAGCTTCACCACCCTGCCCCTGGCGGCTCCCCGCCAGGGCGAGGCGGCCAAGGCCACCGGGCTGCGGGAACGGGCGGCCGAGCTGCCCGAACCGTTCTGGCCCGAAGCCAAGGCCCCAGACAGGGCCCAGGCCAGCGATCCGGCCCCCTGACCAGGGCTCAGGACAGCTGCAACTGCTGCCAGCGCAGCGCCAGCGCGCGGCGCAGCAGCAGCGGATCGCCAGACTCCTCGGCAGCGTCCAGATCCAGCCCCCCCAGCCAGGGCAGGGAATCAGCGCGGCGGGACCCGGCCTGCCAGGAGCCACCCCACTGCACCAGACCGGCACAGGGCACCCGCCAGCGCTCCAGCAGTGCCGTGGCGGCGGCGGGCAGGCCGCTGTCGAGCTGTTTGGCACTGAACAGCAGCAAGGCCGGCTGGCGCCAGGCGCCCAGGCTCTCCGCCCAATGGCCGCCGCCAGCCAGCCCCTGGCCCGGATCGATGGGCAGGGTCACCAGCTGAGCGGGCGAGCCGCCAGCGGGCGCGGCCCGCTCGCTCAGAGCGGCCAGGGAGGCCTGGGGATCGGCGGGTGCCAGGGGCGGAGCCAACGCCAGGCCCAGCGCCTGCGCCAGAACGGGGGCGGTCTTGTGCAGGCGGCCCGCCACCTTCGCGGGCGTGCCGAAGGCCAGCAGCACCAGCACGGGGGGGAGCGGCGGCGCAGGGGGAGAGGAAAGCGTCATGGATGTTTGCAAAGGCCGCACCGAAGCGCTTCTACCATCAGGATTCCGCTGACGCGCTCGCGCCTGCCGTGACCAGTTTCCTCACCGCCGACCGGCTGGCACAGGCAAACCAGGCGGCGTCAGGCCAGGACACCCGCAGGCTGCGGCTGTTCAGTGGCACCGCCAACCAGGAGCTGGCCCGCGAGATCGGCGCCTACCTGGGCGTGCCGGATGGGCCGCGGGTGATCAAGCGCTTCGCCGACGGCGAGACCTACATCCAGATCCAGGAGTCGATCCGCGGCTGCGACGTGTTCCTGGTGCAGCCCACCTGCGTGCCGGTGAACGACCACCTGATGGAGCTGCTGATCATGGTGGACGCCTGCAAGCGGGCCTCGGCCCGCCAGGTGACCGCCGTGATCCCCTACTACGGCTACGCCCGGGCCGACCGCAAGACCGCTGGCCGCGAATCGATCGCCGCCAAGCTGGTCGCCAACCTGCTCACCATGAGCGGCGTTGATCGGGTGCTGGCCATGGACCTGCACTCGTCCCAGATCCAGGGCTACTTCGACATCCCCTGCGACCACATCTACGGCTCACCGGTGCTCGTCGACTACCTCAAGACCCGGGACCTGGGCGAGATGGTGGTGGTGTCTCCGGACGTGGGCGGCGTGGCCCGGGCCCGGGCCTTCGCCAAGCAGATGAACGACGCCCCCCTGGCGATCATCGACAAGCGCCGTGCAGCTCACAATGTGGCCGAGAGCCTCACGGTGATCGGCGATGTGGCCGGCAAGACGGCCGTGCTGATCGATGACATGATCGACACCGGCGGCACCATCTGCCAGGGCGCCCGGCTGCTGCGCCGCAGTGGTGCGGCACGGGTGCTCTGCTGCGCCACCCATGCCGTGTTCTCCCCCCCGGCGGCGGAGCGCCTCTCCGAGACCGGACTGTTCGAGGAGGTGGTGGTGACCAACTCCATCCCCCTGGCCGCCGATCGGCGCTTCCCCCAGCTGCGGGTGCTGTCGGTGGCCAACATGCTCGGTGAGGCAATCTGGCGGATTCACGAGGAGAGCTCAGTGAGCTCGATGTTCCGCTGACCCTGCCCCTGATACTGTCGACGCCGCGGATGGCCACCGCAGTCCGCCGCCTGCTGGCGGCGACCCTCAGCGCCGCGGCCCTGGCCACGGGCTTCGGCCCGGCCCTGGCTCCGGCCCCGGCGGCAGCCCAGGGCCGCAGTGCCGACCGCGAGCAGGCCCGCTCCAGGGCAGCCTCGCGCATCGGAGTGTGGCTCACCAACAGCCCCAGCCCGCTCTATTACCAGCCGGCGCGGATCGACCAGGCGGTGAATGAGCTGGCGGCGGCGGGCTTCACCACCCTCTACCCCAACGTGTGGAGCCGGGGCACCACCTTCCACCGCAGCCGCTGGGCGCCGATGGAGCCGGCCCTGGAGAAGGCCAATCCAAACTTCGATCCCATCTGCCACATGACCCGCGCCGCCCAGCGCCGCGGGATGGAGGTGTTCCCCTGGTTCGAATACGGGCTGATGGAGCCGGCCAGCGCCGAGGTGGTGAAGCGCAAACCGGAGTGGGTGCTGCAGCGCCGGGACGGCAGCACCGCCTACCCGATGCACGGCACCACCATGGTGTGGCTCAACCCGGCCCACCCGGAGGTGCGCGAGCGCTTCATCGGCCTGATCACCGAGATCGTGCAGCGCTGCGGGGTGGACGGCATCCAGTTGGATGACCACTTCGCCTGGCCGGTGGAGCTGGGCTACGACCCGTTCACCCGGCAGCTTTACCGCCAGGCCACCGGCCAGGAGCCGCCGGCCAACCACAACGACCGCTTCTGGATGCGCTGGCGCCGCCAGCAGCTCACCGAACTGCTGCGCGAGCTGCGCGCCGCCCTGCGCGACCTGGACGAACAGGCGCGCAGGAGCGGCAAGGGCACCGGCCACCCCACCTGGATCAGCCTCTCACCGGGGCCCTTCCGGTTCGCCTACAACCGCTGGCTCCAGGACTGGGAGCTGTGGACCGTGGGCAGCCTCGTGGACGACCTGGTGGTGCAGAACTACGCCTACTCGGTGCAGGGCTTCGCCAACGACCTCAACCAGCCGGCGCTGGTGAAGGCCGGCGAGTGGGGCATGCCGGTGGAGATCGGCATCCTGGCCGGCTTCGGTGGCCGCACCACCGACATGACCACCCTGGCGGAGAAGGTGCGGCTGACCAAGAAGCGCGGCCACGGCGTGATCTACTTCTATTGGGAAGGGCTCTGGGGCGAACACGCCGGCCGGGAGGGCCCGGCCCTGCGCCAGCGCGCCTTCCGCGACCTGCACCGCAGCGTGCAGAGGCCCTAGACAGCCAGGCCTCAGGTGGCCAGGCACTGGTCCACCACCTCGCGGGTGTTGGTGGAGAGGTCGGCGGCCGCCAGCTGCTCGAGGGCCTCGCGCAGGCGGGCCTGACGTGCCGGCCCGTAGCTCTGCCAGCGGCTGAATACCTTGGCCAGGCGGGAGGCGGTGATCGGGTTGCGGCGATCGAGCGCGGCGATCTGGGCGGCCAGAAAGCGGTAGCCGCTGCCATCGGCGGCGTGGAACACCGGCGCATTGCCGGCCAGGCCCCCGAGAACCGCCCGCACCGAGTTAGGAGCGGCGGGGTCGTAGCGGGGGTGCTTCAGCAGCCCCGCTACCCGCTCCAGGCCATCGGCGAAGGGGGCGGAGGCCTCCAGGGCAAACCAGGCGTCGAGGATCACCGGCCGCTGCTGCCAGCGCTGGAAAAAGGCGTCCATCGCCTCCTGACGCTGGGGGATCGGATAGCACTGCAGGGCCTGCAGGCCGGCCCGGGCCAGGGTCATCGAGGGGCCGCTCACGGCGTCGCGGGCGGCGGCGATCACGGCACCATCGCAGGCGCCCACCCGCCAACGCCAGATCGCCGCGGTGAGGCTGCGGGCGCCGCTGCCCTCGGGCCAGGCCAGGCTCCACTCCGGGCGG
Source organism: Cyanobium sp. PLM2.Bin73 (assembly GCA_007694915.1). Classification (GTDB taxonomy): domain Bacteria; phylum Cyanobacteriota; class Cyanobacteriia; order PCC-6307; family Cyanobiaceae; genus NIES-981. Next base: position 9,210 of record REEV01000051.1, read on the forward strand.
CAGCGCTCGAGGGCCTCGGCCAGAGGATCGGCCAGGGCTTCTCCGAAGCGCTGCTGCAGGGCCAGGCGGGCGGCGAACAGGGCCGGCGGGTCGGGCTCGAGGTCCGCCGCGGCGGCCGCATCCTCCAGTTCGGGCAAGGCGGGCAGGGCCATCAGGGCAGCGCGGCTGGCCTCCGAGAGGGCGGGATCGGCGAGGATGCGACCCATCGCCTCGATCAGTTCGCTCTCAAGGGCCCCATCGGGCTGGCCCGCGGCGCGACCCAGCAGGGCATCGCGCAGCAGGGCCTGGCCAGCGTCCCAGCGGGCGAAGGCGTCGCTGTCGTGGGCCAGCAGGTGCACCAGTTCGGCGCTGGGCCGGCCCAGCTCCAGCTTCACCGGCGCCGAGAACTGACGCAGGACCGATAGGGACGGCGGATGGTGCTGGCGGGGCAGATTCAAGATCCTGATGTGACGCTCCGGCCCGGCCACCACCAGCAGCCGGGTGAGCTGGCCCGCCTCACCGCTGCCACTGCTCTGCCTGGCCTGGGCGTCGCTCTCGCCCTCGAGCTGCACGGGCAGGGGCTGGCCGGCCTGATCGAGCAGGCCCAGGGCCAGGGGGATCACCAGCGGCTGCTTGTCGCTCTGGCCAGGGGTGGGGGGGGTGTGCTGGCGGATCTGCAGCTCCAGCTGGCCGGCCTCTCCGTCCCAGAGGCGGCGCACCTCCAGCCGGGGCGTGCCGGCCTGGTGATACCAGCGCCGGAACTGGCGGAAGTCGAAGCGCGGCAGGGGCGCTCCGGCAGCCCAGGCCTCCTCGGCGGCATCCTCCATGGCCTGCACGAAGTCGTCGCAGGTGGCCGCGGAGCCATCGTGACGCTGCACGTAGAGGGCCATGCCGCGCTGGAACGTGGCTTCTCCCAGCAGGGTATGGAGCATGCGGATCAGCTCCGACCCCTTTTCGTAGATGGTGGTGGTGTAGAAGTTGTCGATCGCCTGATAGGCATCGGGCTGCACCGGGTGAGCCGTGGGGCCTGCATCTTCTCGGAACTGGGTGTTGCGCAACAGCGCCACATTCTCGATCCGGTTGAGGGCAGCGCCATGGAGATCGGCGCTGAAACTCTGATCACGGAACACCGTGAGGCCCTCCTTGAGGGAGAGCTGGAACCAGTCGCGGCAGGTGATGCGGTTGCCGGTCCAGTTGTGGAAATACTCGTGGGCAATCACACTCTCGATGCGCTCGAGTTCGGCGTCGGTGGCCGTTTCGGCATCGGCGAGCACCAGCTTGGAGTTGAAGATGTTGAGGCTCTTGTTCTCCATCGCGCCCATGTTGAAATGGCGCACCGCCACGATGTTGAATTCATCGAGGTCGTACTCCAACCCGTAGCGCTGTTCGTCCCAGGCCATCGCCCGCTTGAGCGACGCCATCGCATGGGCGGTGTAGGGAGAGTCCCCGGGCTCCACATGGATGCGCAGGGTCACCGCGCGGCCACTGGCGGTGGTGAACTGATCGCGCACCTCCTCCAGCTGGCCGGCCACCAGGGCGAACAGATAGGAGGGCTTGGGGAAGGGATCGTCCCACACGGCGTAATGGCGTCCCCCACCGTTCACCGCATCGGCCAGCTCAACCGCATCGGCCAGCTCACCGGTCTCCACGCAGTTGCCGTTGGAGAGCAGCACCGGGCAGCTGCTGCGGTCGGCCTCGATGCGCACCCGGAAGCGGCTGAGCAGATCAGGGCGGTCGGGATGGAAGGTGATGCGGCGGAAGCCCTCGGCCTCGCACTGGGTGGTGAACAGCCCGCCGCTCACATACAGGCCCTCAAGGGCTGTGTTGGCGTGGGGCCGGATCCGCACCCGGCTCTCAAGCACGAAGGCGCCCCCCGGAGGTTGGGGGATCACCAGGTTCTGGCCGTCGAGCCGCATCGCCTCAGGGGCCAGGGGCTGGCCATCGCAGCGCAGCTCCAGCAGCTCCAGGTCCACCCCCTGGAGCACCAGCGGCCCTGGCCCGGCCTCCGGGTTGGGCCGGAAAGCCAGCCGCGCCTCCACCTCGGCGTGGTCCTCGAACAGGCGCACCGTGAGGTCGGTGCGATCCAGCAGCTGGGCTGCGGGCCGGTAGTCGGCGAGACGCACGCTGGTCATGGCAGGGCAGGGGGATTGGGAGCGGCCTTGACGGCCTGCTGCACGTCACGCAACACGTCCTCCGGCAGCTGGTCCGGGCAGAGCTCGGCGGCGCCCAGCACGGCGGCGTTGATCGAGCCCTTGCGCAGATCATCCAGGCTCAGGGGCGTGTCCGACACCGGGGCAATGCCGCCCCCGTGGCTGCCCTGGATCCACACGCTGATGGTTTCAGCGGCGATCGTCACGGCCAGGTCGAACTCCACCCCGGCGGTGCGGGCAATGCACACGTTGAGGGCGGCCAGGCGGGTGTACACATCCATCTCGGCCTCGCTGGCCGGAGCCGCCAGGGCTGGCGAGGCCGGCAGCGCCATGGCTGCCACAGTCAGCAGAGACGCCAGAGGCGCCCTGCGCAACCGCGCGGCGCGCTGGGACTGGGGGCGCTGGGACTGGAGGCGCAGAGGCACAGCGGCCACCGGTGAGGTGAATCCATGCTGCTGCATGGCGAGGCGGTACCGCCCCGGCACCGATCTCCATAGGCTGGGATGGTGGATTCCGCAGCCGCCAGCCCTTCTTCAGCCGCGGCTTGCGCCGAGGGGCCGCAGCAGGAGCTGAAGCTGCTGCTGCTGGCCTCCCGCCAGCACCTGGCCAGTGCTGACCTGCGCCAGCTTCAGCAGTTGCTTCGGGATCAGAACCTGGGGCTGAACGCCCAGCTCACGATCAGCGATCCCGCCCGTCATCCGGAACTGCTGGAGCTGCATCGACTGGTGGCCACCCCCGCCCTGGTGAAGCTGGCTCCCCTGCCCCGCCAGGTGTTCGCCGGCAGCACGATCAGCAAACAGCTGCGCAGCTGGCTACCCCGCTGGCAGCAGGAGCAGGTGGTGAGCGGTCTGGGCATCAACCTGCCCCCGGTGGAGACCGATGGCAGCCGCAGCCGCCGGGAACTGCAGCTCGACGATCAGCTGCTGGTGTTGCGCCAGGAGAACGAGGCCCTGATCGAGCGTCTGGGGGTGCAGGAGCGCCTGCTGCGCATGGTGGCCCATGAGCTGCGCACCCCGCTCACCGCCTCCAAGCTGGCGTTGCAGAGCTATGAGCTGGGCCAGATCGACGTCCACCGCTTCCAGGACGTGCTGCGCCGGCGGCTGAACGACATCGAGGCCCTGTCGCAGGATCTCCTGGAGGTGGGCAGCACCCGCTGGGAGGCCCTGTTCCACCCCCAACGGCTCAGCCTCGGCACCGTGGCGGCGGAGACGATCCTGGAGCTGGAGAAGCTGTGGGTGGGCCGGGATCTCTGCCTGGTCACCGATATCCCCGCCGATCTGCCGGACGTGTATGCCGATGGCCGGCGGATGCGCCAGGTCCTGCTCAACCTGCTGGAGAACGCCTTCAAGTACACCCCCGATGGCGGCAGGGTGAGCCTGGCCCTGCTCCACCGCACCAGCCAGTGGCTGCAGCTGAGTGTGTGCGACAGCGGCCCGGGCATTCCGGAGGCCGAGCAGCAGCGCATCTTCCAGGAGCGGGTGCGCCTGCCCCAGACCGCCGGCAGCACCTCCGGTTACGGGGTGGGCCTGTCGGTGTGCCACCGCATCGCCGAGGTCCATGGCGGACGCATCTGGGTGGTGTCCAAGCCCGGCGAGGGGGCCTGCTTCCACGTCACCGTGCCGGTGTGGAACGGCCAGAGAGCAGCGCAGGGAACGCCGTCTTGACGAAGGGACACCCCGGCCCGTAGCGTCCACGGATCGGCGCAACGGCCCAGATCCAAGATCTGGTGCTGCTTCTCCTCAACAGCCCTGCTCACGGGGTTTTACTGTTGAACCCGCATGGCGGGATATGGCGCCGTGGCCTCGCCCCCATCGTCTAGAGGCCTAGGACACCTCCCTTTCACGGAGGCGACAGGGGTTCGAATCCCCTTGGGGGTATTACAAGCGACGCGCATTGCAAGCGAAGCGCATTTCGAGTTACGCGGATTGCGAGTGACGCGACTCCGCGGCCCCCTCTGACTGTTCACTTCACCCTTGCGGAGTGATGGATGCCGGGGCGATAACTGAGTCGTCCGTTCAGGCCTGGGTGCTGCGGAGCGTCGCCTCCTGCTGAACGCCGCGCAGGTTGGAGGCCAGATCCTGCTGCAGGCGCTGCTCGATCAGGCCGATCGGCATCCCTGGCTTGCCCTGCACCGTGAGCTCATAGAGCAGGCGAGAGCTGATCTCATCGCGGTCGACCCGCCAGGTGCCCTCAAAGCGCCGGAAATCGCCCTGCAGCATCTGGAAGCGAAGTTCCCCGGCGTCAGGATCCTCCTCCAGTTCCAACTCCACCCGGGCACTGAAGCGCAGACCGCAGAACTGCTGGCTGCCCACCTGCTCGAGAGCCACCCGGTTGCCACGGCGCCAGAGCAGCCTGGAGCTCACCAGGTTGGGGATGAAGCGTTCGAGATTGCCGTAATCGGTGAGCACCGTCCAGATCCGCTCGGGCTCGGGTGCCAGGCGCAGCAGCACTGCCAGACGGCGGGTTCCCTGCTCCAGCCGCTCCATCTCCTGCTGGATGGTGTCGAGGCTGCAACTGGCCTGGCTGGGCTGGATGGCGCCCAATCCTGCGGCTGCGGCGGGCTGGTGGCTGAGCGGCAAGAGGGTGAGCGGCGCCAACGGGTTGAGCCGTGTGTGCTGGCGCACAAGCTAGCGGCATCTGATCGAATCTCTGTGCCGCGCGTCACAGCGGCGGGAGACTCGGAAGCCCATCCTTATGATCGGCCCACCAGTGCCGGGATCTCAGACGCCATGCGTGTTTCTACGGGTCGTGCCAACCAGTCCGACAGCCGCATGTTCCATGTGGTGGTGGAAGGCTTCGGCATCGGCCAGCAACGCCAGGCTGAGCGGGTGTTCACGGTGCCGTTCAGCCAGCTGCAAAGCACGATCCAGACCATCGCCCGCCAGGGGGGCGTGATCACCGGCGTGTTCGCCATCGACGGATCCTCCGGCAACGGTGCCGACCCGACGCCTGCCCCCGCAGCCGAAACAGCTGCCGCCGGTGAAGCCCCCACCCCAGCCACCGCCCCCGCCGTGACCAAAGCCCCCGCCCACGCCACCCCCCACGCCGCCGTCCCGGTCAACACTTACAAGCCGAAGACCCCCTTTCTGGGCACGGTCACCGAGAACTACAGCCTGGTGGGTGAGGGCGCCATCGGCCGGGTGAACCACATCACCTTCGACCTGGCCGGCGGCGAGCCCCAGCTCGAATACGTGGAAGGCCAGAGCATCGGCATCATCCCGGAGGGCACCGATGCCAACGGCAAGCCCCACAAGCTGCGCCTGTATTCGATCGCCAGCACCCGCCACGGCGACAACATGGCGGCCCACACCGTGTCGCTGTGCGTGCGCCAGCTGGAATACGAGCAGGACGGCGAGACGATCAAGGGGGTCTGCTCCAGCTACCTCTGCGACATCGAGCCCGGCGCCAAGGTGAAGATCACCGGTCCGGTGGGCAAGGAAATGCTGCTGCCCGAGGACGAAGAGGCCAACGTGATCATGCTGGCCACCGGCACCGGCATCGCCCCGATGCGCGCCTACCTGCGACGCATGTTCGAGCCGGCCGAACGGGACAAGAACGGCTGGCAGTTCCGCGGCAAGGCCTGGCTGTTCATGGGCGTGCCCAAAACCCCCAACCTCCTCTACGACGCCGACTTCGAGCACTACCTCAAGGAGTACCCCGACCACTTCCGCTACACCAAAGCGATCAGCCGCGAGCAGCAGAACGCCAAGGGCGGGCGCATGTACATCCAGGACCGGGTGCTCGAGCACGCCGATGAGATCTTCACCCTGATCGAAGACCCCAAGACCCACGCGTACATGTGCGGGCTCAAGGGCATGGAGCCCGGGATCGACGAGGCCATGACCGCCGCCGCCGCCGCCAAGGGCCTGGACTGGAGTGAACTGCGCCCCGCCCTCAAGAAGGCCGGCCGCTGGCACGTGGAAACCTATTGAGGCGGTCCCCGGCGATTCGGTGCTCGTTTGCTCACAGCGCCGGGCCGTGGATGCTCCCTGGCTGCGGCGGCAGCCAGCCTGGAGCTGAAGCAGCCAGCCACCAGGAGATGCGTTCATGAGCGCGGTGCTCACCAACCCCCTGCGGGTCGGCCTGAGGCAGGAGAGGATCATCCCCGCCCAGTGCATCGTGATCTTCGGGGCCAGCGGCGACCTCACCCAGCGCAAGCTGATCCCGGCCCTGTTCGAGCTCTACCGCCAGCGCCGGCTGCCCAGCGAGTTCGCGGTGCTGGGATGCGCCCGCCGGCCCTGGAGTGATGAGGAGTTCCGCTCGCGCATGGCCGAAGCCCTGGGCGATGAGATCGCCGGCCACGGCCACATCTGGGAGGGCTTTGCCGCCGGGCTCTTCTATGAACCCGCCGACCTCGCCAACCCCGTCTCGATCGTGGCCCTCGGCGAGCGGCTCGAGCAGATCGACCGGCTTCGCGCCACCCGCGGCAACCGCACCTTCTACCTGTCGGTGTCACCGGCCTTCTACGGCAGCGGCACCCGGGCCCTGGCCGCCGCCGGCCTGCTGGACGACCCCGACCGCACCCGGGTTGTGATCGAAAAGCCCTTCGGCACCGACTACCCCAGTGCCCAGGCCCTGAACAAGGTGGTGCAGGCCTGCGCCAAGGAAAAGCAGATCTTCCGGATCGACCACTACCTCGGCAAGGAAACGGTTCAGAACATCCTGGTGCTGCGGTTCGCCAACACCATCTTCGAGCCGATCTGGAACCGCAATTACATCTCCAATGTGCAGATCACGGCGGCGGAGACGGTGGGGGTAGAGGAGCGGGCCGGCTACTACGAAAGCAGCGGCGCCCTGCGCGACATGGTGCAGAACCACCTCACCCAGATCCTGGCGCTCACGGCCATGGAACCTCCTGGGCGCTTCGATGCCGAGGCCATCCGCAACGAGAAGGCCAAGGTGCTGCAGGCCGCCCGGCTGGCCCACCGGAGCGAGCCCTGGAAGTGCTGCGTGCGCGGCCAGTACGGGCCCGGGGGCAGCGCCCGCAGCCCGATCCCCGGTTACCGAGAGGAGCCTGGGGTGAACGCCAACAGCACCACGGAAACCTACGTGGCGATGAAGCTGTTCATCGACAACTGGCGCTGGCAGGGGGTGCCCTTCTACGTGCGCACCGGCAAGCGACTGCCTAAACGCCTCAGCGAGGTGGTGCTCACCTTCCGCGAGGCTCCGGTGCACCTGTTCGATGCCGCCGGCGGTGCCCCCACCCCCAACCAGCTGATCCTGCGCATCCAGCCGGATGAGGGCGCTGACATCCGCTTCGAGGTCAAGGCCCCCGGCTCCGGCATGCGCAGCCGCCCGGTGGACATGGCCTTCAGCTACGACGAGAGCTTCGGTGAGCCGAGCGATGAGGGCTACGTGCGCCTGCTCGCCGACGCCATGCTCGGCGATCCCACCCTGTTCACCCGCAGCGATGAGGTGGAGGCCGCCTGGCGGCTGTACACGCCACTGCTGGAACTGATCGAAGACGCCCCCTGGCAATTGCCGGTGCAGCCCTACGAGGCCCGCACCTGGGGACCTGCCGCGGCCGATGTTCTGCTGGCCGATGACGGGCTGGTGTGGCGTCGTCCCTGAGCACCGCACCTCCGCCCCGACCCGCCATGCCCACCCAGCTCACCCTCCAGGCCCCCACGGCCCTGCCACCCGAAGAGGTTCCCAACTACCTGCAGACGCTCTGGGGGGAGGGGCTGCAGGGCTCCGATGGCGCCACCACCTTCACCCTGGTGGTGTACGAAGCCTCCTGGCTGCAGCAGCATCTGATCCGCACCGGCCGGGCCGACGGCCCCCTCACCGGCCTGCTCGAGCGCGAGCTGATCGAAGCGGCCAAACAGGCGGTGAGCGAACTCGGGCTGCCCCTGAGCACGGCCGTGATGGATCAGCGCCTGGCCTGGGAGCTGGGCCAGCAGCCTGGCCACCACGAGGCCCAGGACCTGCGTGGCCAGTTCGTGGAGGGCGCCATCAGTGCCCACAAACCCCGGCGGCTGATCACCCTGGCCCCCACCCTCGACGAGGGCCAGCCCCTGGAAACCCTGGTGGCCGCCTACTGCCCCCTGCCGGACGAGGGAGCCGGCGGCACCGCCTGCGGTGACGTGGTGGTGTTGCGGGGCGGGCGCGGGTCGCTGCAGCAGTCGCTCGATCTCGTCCATCCCCTGATCTGCCCCGATCTGCCCTGCTGGGTGTGGTGGAACAGCAGCCTTGACGAAGCCCCCGAGCTGCTGGAGGCCCTGGCACCCCCGTCCCGGCGGCTGGTGGTGGACAGCTCCCTGGGCCATCCCCGACGCTGCGTCGACCTTCTGGTGCGCTGCATCGAAGCCGGCCAGGCGGTGAACGACCTCAACTGGCTGCGGCTGCGCACCTGGCGGGAATCGCTGGCGATGGTGTTCGATCCCCCCTCGCGCCGCACCGCCCTGGAGCATGTGGTGCAGCTGGACATCGACGTGGAGGGCGACCACCCCCTCAAGGGGCTGCTGCTGGCGGCCTGGATCGCCGACCGGCTGGGCTGGCACCTGGTGGAGTCGTACACCATCCCGGGCAACGGGGATGGCGATGGCATCGGCGCCGCCCTCGAGCGCACCGATGGGGCCGCCGTGCAGTTGCGGCTGATGCCGGTGCCGGTGGGCAGTCCCAAGATCCACCCTGGCGCCCTGGTGGGTCTGCGGCTGATCTGCGCGCCCCAGGGCCGTCCGCCCCTGTGCGTGATCCTGTGCTCGGAATCGGGTGGCTGCATGCGCCTGGAGGCGGGAGGCATGGCCTCGATGGAGCTGGCTGAAGACGTCGTGCCCCTGCCCAACGAGAGCGAGGAGATGGAGCTGGCCCGACTGCTGGCGGGCGGCCACGACAGCACCAACCCGCTGCTGGCTGCCGCCGCCTCGATTGCGGCCCGGCTGCTGCCGGCCTGAGCGCCCGCGCTCCGCCTCCCTTCCCCGCCATGGCCTGCCTGATCGCCGCGCCCGCCAGTGGCAGTGGCAAAACCCTGCTCAGCCTGTCGCTGGCGGCCCTGGCCCGCCGGCGCGGCCTGCGGCTGCAGCCGTTCAAGGTGGGGCCCGACTACCTCGATCCCCAGCTGCTGAGCCGGGCGAGCGGGCTGGCCTGCCGCAACCTCGATCCCCTGCTCTGCGGTGAGGACTGGGTGCGGCGCTGCTTCCACTGGTACGGCAGCCGGGCCGATCTGGCTCTGGTGGAGGGGGTGATGGGGCTGTTCGATGGCCGTGGATCCGGCAGCGAGGGCAGCTCAGCGGCGGTGGCGGCCCAACTGGGGCTGCCGGTGGTGCTGGTGGTGGAGGCCTCCCGCCAGGCCGGATCGATCGCCGCCCTGGTGCGCGGCTTCCGCGATCACGGGCCACCGCGGGTTCAGCTGGCCGGGGTGGTGCTCAACCGGGTGGGCTCGGAGCGCCACCGGACCCTGCTGGCCGAGGCCCTGGCGGCGATCGCCGTGCCGCTGCTGGGGGTGCTGCCCTCCAGTCCCGCCCTGGAGGTGCCCAGCCGGCACCTGGGACTGCTGCCCGCCCATGAGCTGGCCGACCTGGAAAGCCGCAGCGCCAGCTGGGCGGATCTGGCCGAGCGGCACCTGGATCTGGAGCGGCTCTGGCCCCTGCTGGCCCCGGCCATGGCCCCGGGGCCCGGCACCGCCGCGACGCTAGCGCCGGTCCAGGCACTGCTCGCAGGCCAGACGGACAGCCACCGCGCCGGCCCCAGCTCAGGCCCCCCGGCCGTGGAGACCAGGCCCCGGGTGGCGGTGGCCAGCGACGCCGCCTTCCACTTCCGCTATCCGGAGGCCGGAGAACTGCTCGAGGCCCTGGGGGTGGATCTGGTGCCCTGGAGTCCTCTGGCCGATGTGCCCCTGCCCCCCGGCAGCGCCGCCGTGCTGCTGCCGGGGGGGTTCCCCGAGCTCCATGCCGCCCAGCTGGCGGCCGCCCGGCGCAGCCTGACCGCGCTGCGCCAGGCCCACGCGGCCGGGTTGCCGATCGTGGCCGAATGCGGCGGCCTGCTGCTGCTGGGGCGCGAGCTCTGCGATCCCCTCGGCCAGCCCCACGCCATGGCAGGCCTACTGCCCTTCCGTGCCCGGCGGGCCACCCTCAGCCTCGGCTACCGCCAGGCCCAGGCCAGCGCCGACGGTCTGCTGGTGCGCCGGGGAGAGGCGCTGCTGGGCCATGAATTCCACCGCTGGCAGCTGCAGAAGCCCGGCGGCGAGCTGCCGCCGGAGGGGCAGACGCTGTGGCGACTCGAGGGCTGGGGTGTCCCGGCCCGGGCGGAGGGATGGGGCACGGCACACCTGCACGCCAGCTGGTTGCACCTGCACTGGGCGGGCTGCCTCCAGATTCCCCGGCGCCTGGCGGCGGCGGCCCGTCAGCGTGGGCTGTCTCTGAGCGCAGCGACCCGCCGTTGACCCACCTGCTCGGCGAACTGGCGGCCTTCGCCCTGGCGGTGGGCATCTCTCCTCTGCACATCGCCCTGCTTCTGCTGCTCCTGCTCGGCCCCCGCCCACTGCACCGCGGCGGCTGGTTTGTGGCCGGCTGGCTGCTCACCACCGCCCTGGCGGTGGTGCTGCTGCTGAGCGTGGGTCACGGTCTGCTGCTCACGATGGAGAAGGGCAGCGGCCACCGCACTGGGCTCGACCTGCTGGCGGCCGGTGCCCTGCCGCTGCCGTTGCTGCTGGTGGTGAGCGCCGCTCTGGAGCTGGCCAGCCCCGACAATCTGTTTCTGTTGGCCAAGGCCGCCGGCGGGCTGCTGGCGGCGGGGCTGGGCACAGGCCAGGAGGTGGTCGGTGCGGCCCTGTTCTGTCTGCTGAGCGCCTCACTGCTGATGCTGCCGCTGCTCGCCCTCCCCGTGGCGGGCAGCGATCGGGTGCTGCCCCTGCTGGAGGCGGGCAAGGGCTGGCTGTTCAGCCGCGGCGATCTGGTGGTGGCTCTGGTGAGCCTGGCTCTGGCCGGCTACCTGGGCTGGCAGGGGATCGAGGGCCTACAGCTGGGCCTGGCGGCCTGAAACACCTGTGCAACCAGGCGCTGGACAGCAGGCATCACGGCTTGATCAACCTTCATGAGACTGGGCAGAGCCGACCCAGCTGAGATCGCGAATCAGAAGCAATAGTAATGGCACTTGAAGCACAGATCAGCGATAAAGAATAATTGCTTACCTCCAGAATTTACCCGACGAAAGACTCAGAGTAAAGCCATCAGGGGAGCGCTGACATGACAACCCAACTCACCAACTCAGGATGGTCCAATGGCACAACAGGCACTTGGAGCAAGCGCAGCGACAAGGTTCGCGATCGACGGAAAGGGATTGAGCTTGCCTCCCGTTTCAGGCCCCGCACCGGCGCGGGTGACGACCTCATTGATGGGGCCGCCGTGCGTCAAAGCGGCCTCAGCATCAGCGGCAGCCTCCAGACCGAGGCTGGCAACGACAGGGTCCGCGGAGTCTCGCAGAAGCAGGCAGGAATTTACAATGAAGGGACCATCAACACGGGACGCGAAAATGACAGAATCATTGGCCGGTCGACAAATTCAAGAGGGCTGGAGAATCAAGGAAACATTTACACCGGTGACGGCAATGACCTGATCACCGGCAGGAGCAAGAGCCAAGAAGGCATTACCAACAGCGGCTATATCAACATGGGCGGCGGTAATGACACCCTTCGCGGCAAAGGAGTTCTGGCAGGCCTTCGCAATGATGGCTACATCGACATGGGCAATGGAGCTGATGTCGTGGATGTACTGCAGGGAGGCTTTGAAGGGAGCGGGTACTTGAATATGGGCTCGGGCTTTGACAAGGTGTTCGGCTTCGGCCCCCAAACTATCGATGGCGGAGGCGATCGCGATTCCCTCTTTCTGAAGCAAGGCACCTACAAGATCACCGACAACGTCGATGAATGGGGTTACACCTATGGTAAAGCAATCAAAGATTTGAGCGGCACATCGATGATTGTCAACAGCTTCGAAAGCATCGGCAGTGCTCTTTCGCTCAAGGAGGTTGATCTGAAAAACGGCACTCTGCTCATCAATGCCATGGGAGATGTGAGCTACCTCTAAGGCGTCTCTTCCCGCAACCAGCACGCCCAAAGCCGCTGATCGGCCCGGCTGCCCGGACCGGCCACCAGGGCCACCGCCTGACTGGCCCGGCTCACCGCCACATACACCAGCTGGCGGCGCAGCAGCTCGTCGCGGGGCCAGAACACATCGGCATCCACGAACACCTGGCCGAAGGTGCTGCCCTGGCTGCGGTGCACGGTGAGCACGGCGGCCGGACCGAGGGCGGCGAAGGCATCGCGCACCAGAAAGAACTGGCGCCACATCCCCCGGGCCGCGGCCTTGCCCTGCTCCCGGGCTGTGGCCCGGGCCGCGGCTCGCAGCCGCTCCAACACGGCCTCGAGGCTCTGGCGGGGGAGGCTGCCGGCCGGGGGCAGCAGGCGCAGGTTGAGGTCGCTGTCGCCCGCCTGCACCGATGCCGTGAGGGTGTCGATCAGGGGCGCGTCAGCGACGCCGAAGTCGGCCAGGTCGCAGCGCTCGGGGGTGACATCGCGCACCACCAGCTCGCGGTTGGAGCCAAGCACCATGTCGGGCTCCTCGCCGGCCTCCTCCCCCTCCCGGCAGGCAGGGGCCATGACGGCGCTGCGGCTGATCAGCACCTCCCCAGGGAGCACCGGCAGCTGGTCGGCCATGGCCCCGTGCAGGGCACGGCGGGCGATCGGCACCAGCTGCTCCAGGGAGCGGTTGGTGTAGCAGAGGATGCGGGCCAGGTCGGGATTGTCGGTTTCGGCGCTGCGGCGCAGGGCAGCCTGGGCCTCCAGCAGCCACTCCTGGCGATCGAGCAGGGCCACCCGCCCCTCGGCACTGCAGACCGGCGGCAGCGGCGGCGGCCGGCGGCAGGGCAGGGCCTGCTCGCGAATCCCCTGGGCCAGCCGCAGCACCGGCCCCTGGTGGCGCACCACCTGGCGCAGGGCCGCACTGTGGGCGCGGGCGAGGCCGAACACCGCGCTCTCGGGCTCACCCACCGGCGGCAGCTGGGCCGGATCGCCCACGAACACCAGCCGGGTGCGGAAGGGATGGGCGCAGCGCAGGCTGATCTCCAGCAGCTGGCTGTCGAGCATCGAGGCCTCATCGATCAGCACCAGAGCCAGGTGCTCCAGGGCCGCGGACGTCTGCTCGCTCTCCTCGCAGCGCTCCAGATCCCCCTGCCGTTTCAGCCGCAGCCGCAGCAGCCGGTGGATAGTGGAGGGATACCAGGTGGGCGTCAGGCCGGCAGCCCGCAGGTGGCTGCGCAGCACGCCCACCGCCTTGTGGGTGGGGGCCACCACGGTCCAGCACAGGCCAGCGGCTTCAGCCTGGGCCAGGAAGCGCATCGACAGAAAGGTCTTGCCGGTGCCGGCGTAGCCGCTGAGCACAAACGGCCGATCGCTCTGGGGTGCCGCCAGCCAGGTGGCGAAGGCGGCGCAGGCGGCCTGCTGGTCGGCGGTGAGGGTGTCGTCAGCCAAGGCTGGCCAGCAGGCCCCACTGCTGGGCCAGGTGCAGGGGCGAGCCCACCAGAACCAGACCCGGCAAGGCCACAGCCGGACCCATCAGCGCTCCCACCAGCACCTCCAGGCGGGTGTGACCGAGGTTTTCCTTCAGGGGCGTCAGGGGGATGGGCGGCGGGGGCTCAGTGCCGCTGGAGGGGTCAGGGGCCGCGGCGTCCACAGCGATGGGCAGGCTGTTCACCCGGGCGGCGGTGAGACCGGCGGCCCGGCGCACGCCGGAGGCGTCGTAGAGCACCACGAAACACATGGTGGCCGCCAGGGCGAACAGGGGATCGGCGAAGCCAAGCCGCCAGCCCAGGGCCGCCGCCGTGCCGGTGAGCAGAGCGGAGTGGCTGGAGGGCATGCCCCCGGTTTCCACCAGCACGCGGGGATTCCAGCGACGGTGCAGCACCAGCTCGATCAGCAACTTGGAGAGCTGGGCGCTGCCGCATGCGGCCAGTCCCCACCAGAGCACGCCGTTGTCGAACAGGGCCTGAAGGGGAGACAGGGCGGCGGCGAGCGGCTCAGCACTCATCGATCGCGACTGGTGATGTAGTCGGCCAGGGCCAGCAGCGGCGCCGCCTTCAGACCGCCCAGTTCCCCCTCGGCGAACGGGGCCAGGGCGGCCTTGGCCTCGCCCACCAGGGCATCGGCCCGCTGACGCGACGCCTCCAGGCCCAGCAGCTTGGGATAGGTGGTCTTGTCAGCGGTGAGGTCCTTGCCCGCCGTCTTGCCCAGCACCTCGCTGCTGGCCGTCACATCGAGGATGTCGTCGATGATCTGGAAGGCCAGGCCGATGCCGCGGGCGTAGGTGCCGAGGGCCTCGAGCAGCGCCGCGGAGGCACCCGCGATGTGGGCGCCGCAGAGTACACAGGCCCGCAGCAGGGCGCCGGTCTTGTGCAGGTGGATGTACTCGAGGGTGTCGAGGTCCACGCTTTTGCCCTCGCAGTCCAGATCCACCACCTGGCCGCCCACCAGGCCAGGAGCCCCGGAAGCCAGCGACAGCTCCCCCACCACCGCCAGCAAGCGCTCGGCCGCCACCCCCGGACTGCGCAGCGCCACCATCTCGAAGGCACGGGTGAGCAGGGCGTCGCCGGCCAGGATGGCGTTGGCTTCGCCATACACCTTGTGATTGGTGGGCCGGCCGCGGCGCAGGTCGTCGTTGTCCATCGCCGGCAGGTCGTCGTGGATCAACGACATGGTGTGCACCATCTCCAGGGCCACCGCCGTGGGCAGAGCCAGCGCGGCGTCGCCACCGGCCAGCTCGCAGGCGGCCAGACAGAGGATCGGCCGCAGCCGCTTGCCGCCGGCCAGCAGCGAGTAGCGCATCGCCTCGCGCAGCGACTCGGGCCGCTCCGGCGGCAGCGCAGCGTCCAGCGCCGTCTCCACCCGCTGGCGGGCGTCCTCGAGATAGGCCGAGAAATCGAATCCCTTGCCCGTGGTCGTCGCCACCGCTGCCATGGGGAAAGGCGTTGCTGCCGGTGATTCTCTCAGGCAGGCGTGATCAGGCAACGCCGGAGTCCCCCAGGCGGCTCAGACCACCAGATCGTCGAGGCCATGGGCCAGGCCATGGCTGCGGCACCAGGCCAGCACCGTGTTCACCAGCAGCATGGTCACCGTCATCGGCCCCACGCCCCCCGGCACCGGCGTGAGGGCTGCGGACAGCGGCTCCACCTCGGCGGCACGCACGTCGCCGCACAGGCCCCCCTCGGGCCGCCGGTGGATGCCCACATCCACCACCACGGCCCCGGGCCGCACATGCTCAGCGCCCACGATCTCAGGCCGGCCGGCAGCCACCACCAACACCTCGGCCTGGCGGCAGAGTCCAGCCAGATCGGCGCTGCGGGAATGGGCCACGGTCACGGTGGCGTCGGCGGCCTGGAGCATCAGCGCCATCGGCTTGCCCACCAGGATGCTGCGCCCCACCACCACGGCCCGCCGGCCGGCCAGCGGCAGCTGGTGGCGGGCCAGCAGCGCCATGACCCCCGCCGGCGTGCAGCTGCGCGGGCCCGGTTCGCCCTTCAGCAGCCGGCCCAGGTTGAGGGTGTGCAGGCCGTCGGCGTCCTTCTCCGGATCGATCGCCGCCAGCAACGGCCACTCCTCCAGCCCGGCGGGCAGGGGCAGCTGCAGCAGGATGCCGTCGCAGGCGGGATCGGCGTTGAGGCGCTGCACCGCCGCCAGCACCGCGGCGGGGCAGGCATCGGCGCCCAGGTGCTCGCCCAGGCTGGTGATGCCCACCCGGCCGCAGGCCTTCTGCTTGTTGGCCACGTACACCCCGCTGGCGGGATCGTCGCCCACCCGCAGCACCGCCAGCCCAGGCGGCCGGCCGATGGTGCCCTGGCGCTCGGCGATGGTGGCCCGCAACCGCGCTTCGAGTTCGGCGGCAAGCTGGCGGCCGTCGAGGATGAGGGCCATGGCGAGGGGGCGGCTGGCCCCAGCTTGCACCGGCCCCGGCGGCTAGTTTTGATCGATGGGATGGCCGCGGCTGCGAACCCTCTGGCGGAGACTGCTGCGGGTCGAGCGTCCCGTGCAGAGCCCCGCCTGCTGGCGAGGCCAGGACGCCGCCGCCGTGCTGATGGTGTGCCTGCTGGTGGCGCTGGTGTCCAGCTGGCCATGGCTGGTGGAGCCCAACCTGCGGGCCGGCATGGTGGCGCCGTTCACGGTGCGGGCTCCCCAGGCGGCCCGGGTGGTGGACAGCACGGCCCTGGAGCAGCGCCGCGAGCAGATGCTGCCGCGCACCACCGTTCAGGTGGTGGATGAGACCGCCAGCACCCTGCTGCTGCAGCGCCTCGATGAGAGCCTGCAGGCGATCGAGGCCCAGGCCGGCAGTGCCGAGACCCTGGTCAAACCGGTGTCGCTCAGCGAGGTCGAACGCCAGTGGCTGCAAGGGCTGGACAGGGGGCAGCGCAGCGCCTGGGAGCAGCGGCTGCGCCAGGCCCAGCTGCGCATGCTCAGCCAGGGCCTGGCGGCCGGCCTGGCCGAGGAGCAACTGCTGCAGGCGGCCAGCCTGCAGCTCGAGGGTCTGTCCAGCCCCGCCCGGGATGTGGGGGCGCGGCTGCTGGTGCACGTGCTCCAGGGCCAGTCCAACCTGCGCAGTGATCCAGCCCTCAGCCAGCGGCGCATCGAGGCGCTGATCAACCAGGAGGGCATTCCCACCATCGCGGTGGAGACGGGCGATCTGGTGGTGCAGCAGGGCGAGCGCATCAGCGCCCAGGCCTTCGATGTACTCGATTACTTCGGGCTGGTGAACCGGCAGCCTCGGCCCCTCACCTGGCTGCAGCACCTGGTGGAAGCCCTGGCGGCCTGCGGCCTGCTGGTGCTGCTGCAGCGGCGCTGGCGGCCGAGCCTGGAGCCCCGCCAGGCCATGCTCTCCCTGGCCACCCTGCTGGCGGTACAGGGAGTCAACCTGTGGCTGGGCCCCCTGTCCAGTCCGATGCTGCTGCTGGTGCCCCCCACCCTGCTGCTGGCCCAGGGGCTGGGCAGCGGCTGCGGCCTGGCCTGGCTGGCGGCGGCCACCCTGCTCTGGCCCCTGCCGCTCAGTGGTGTGCTGGGGGTGCGGCTGCTGGTGGCGGCGGCCACCGGCACCGCCGCGGCGATGGCCGCCGACCGCCAGCGCAGCCGGGCCGGACTGCTGCAGCTGGCGGTGCTGCTGCCGGCCATCGCGGTGCTGCTGCAGTGGCTGCTCCTGCAGGGCCGGGGCCAGCCGGGCCAGATCGACCTGCTGGGGGAGGGGCTGACGCTGGCGGGCCTGCTGATGCTGGGCCTGCTGCTGGCGCCGCTGGTGGAAACCTCCTTCGGGTTGCTCACCCGCACCCGGCTGCTGGAGCTGGCCGACCTGGAGCGGCCGCTGCTGCGCAAGCTCTCCTGCGAGGCGCCGGGCACCTTCGAGCACACCCTGATGATCACCGGCCTGGCGGAGGAGGGAGCCCGCAGCATCGGCGCCGACGTGGACCTGGTGCGCACCGGCGCGCTCTATCACGACGTGGGCAAACTGCATGGCCCGCAGTGGTTCATCGAGAACCAGGAGGGGGGAAACAATCCCCACGACCAGCTCGATGACCCCTACGCCAGCGCCGCCATCCTGCAAGCCCACGTGGACGAGGGGCTGCGGCTGGCACGCCGCTACCGGCTGCCCAGGCCCCTGGCCGACTTCATCCCCGAGCACCAGGGCACCCTCAAGATGGGTTATTTCCTGCACCAGGCCCGCGAGCGCAACCCAGCGGTGCCGGAGGAACGCTTCCGCTACCGCGGCCCCGCCCCTCGCAGCCGCGAAACCGCGATTCTGATGCTCGCCGACGGCTGCGAGGCCGCCCTGCGCTCCCTGCCGCCCACCACCACCGAAGACCAGGCCAGGGAGATGGTGCGCCGCATCCTGGAGGCGCGCCAGCGCGACGGCCAGCTGTTGGCGAGCGGCATCAGCAGGACCGAGCTGGAGCTGCTGATCCGGGCCTTCGTGCGGGTGTGGAAACGCATGCGCCACCGCCGCATCCCCTACCCGATCCCGGCCCGCAAGGCCTTCAGCGCCTGATGGCCCTGAGTTTCCGGCAGCTCCAGGCCCAGCTCCAACCCTCCTGGGGCCGGGTGAGCGCCGGCCACGGCCCCGGTGTGGATGTGCTGATGGTGCCCTCGCTGTCGCTGGAACAGCAGCAGATGGGGCTGGTGACGGGAGCCCACCACTACGAGGAGCGCCAGCTGTTCGCCCTGATCGGCCTGCGGCATCCCGGCGTGCGCATGGTGTACGCCAGCAGCAAACCCCTGGCCGACCTGGTTGTGGACGCCGTGCTGGAGCTCCTGCCCGGGGTGCCCGCCTCCCATGCCCGGCGGCGCCTGCACCTGGTGGACACCGATGACGCCTCCAACCGGCCGCTGGCGGCCAAGTTGCTGGAACGCCCAGCCCTGCTGCAGCGCATCGCCGAGCTGCTGCGCCCCGGCCGCAGCTTCATCAGCTGCTTCGTGGTGAGCGATCTGGAGCGCCAGCTCTCGGAGTGCCTGCAGGTGCCCCTGCTGGGCACCGATCCGGCCCTGGCCCACTGGGGCAGCAAGGCCGGCAGCCGGGCCCTGTTCGCCCGCCAGGGGGTTCCCCACCCCCCGGGCAGCGGCCTGGTGCACTCCCTGCCCGACCTGGCGGAGGCCACCGCCGAGCTCTGGGAAGGCCAGCCCGCGCTGCACCGCTGCGTGGTGAAGCTCAACCAGGGCTTCAGCGGCGAGGGCAACGCCTGCCTGGCGCTGGAGCCCCTGCAGCTGGCGGGGCTGCCGGCGCACCGGCGGCGGCAGCGGCTACGGACGGCCCTGGAGCAGTTGCCGATGCCGGCCGCCAACTGGATGGAGCTGCTGGCAGCGCAGGGAGCGGTGGTGGAGGCCTGGTTGGAGCCCTGGGAGACCGGCGCCGGGGCGATCCGCTCCCCCAGCGTGCAGGGGATGATCCACCCAGGCGGCGCGGGGCGATCGCCCCAGGTGGAGGTGATCTCCAGCCATGAGCAGGTGCTGGGCGGCGCCAACGGGCAGACCTACCTGGGCTGCCTGTTTCCGGCGGCGGCGGCCTACCGGGCCGAGCTGATGGCCTATGGCCAGGCGGTGGGAGAGGCGCTGGCGGCGGAGGGGGCCCTGGAGCGCTACGCGGTGGACTTCATCGCCCGGCGCCGCGGCCGTCACTGGGACCTGCAGGCGATCGAGGTGAACCTGCGCCAGGGGGGCACGACCCACACGTTCATGACCCTCAACGCCATCACCAGCGGCCGCATGGATCCGGCCAGCGGCCTGTTCCGCTCCCCCACCGGCTCGCCGCTCTACTACCGCGCCACCGACAACCTCTGTGACCCGCGCCTGCGCGGGCTGCTGCCCACCGACCTGATCGACATCGTGGCCGAGGCGGGACTGCACTACGACCCGGCCCAGCTGCGCGGCAGCGTCTTTCACCTGCTGGGCTGCCTCTCGGAGTTCGGCAAGCTGGGCATGACCTGCATCGGCCGCAGTGAGTCCGAGGCCGAGGCGGTGTTTGCGGCCACGGCCGGCCAGCTGCTGCAGGCCGCCGCCAGCCGGGGTCAGCTCCAGCGCCGCTGATGCCAGGCCCAGGCGTCGGCCAGGATCGTTTCGAGGTCTGAGCGCAGGGGCTGCCAGCCGAGCTCGGTGCGGGCCCGGGCGGCGTCGGCCACCAGCTCGGCCGGATCCCCAGGCCGGCGGGGGGCATCGTGGACGCTGAGCGAGGCCCCGGTGACGCGGCGGGCGGCCGCGATCACCTCCTGCACGGAATAGCCCCGGCCGGTGCCGAGGTTGTAGATCAGCGGTGCCGCGGCCCCTGATTCCCCAACAGCCGCCCCCCCGGCCAGCAGGCGATCCAGCCCGAGCACATGGGCGGCGGCCAGGTCGCTCACGTGGATGTAGTCGCGGATGCAGGTGCCATCGGCAGTGGGGTAGTCACGGCCGTACACCTGGATCGCCGCCCGGCGGCCGGCCAGGGCCTCCAGCACCAGGGGAATGAGGTGGGTTTCGGGATTGTGGTCTTCTCCCAGGTCGCCGGCCGGATCGGCGCCGGCGGCGTTGAAGTAGCGGAAGATCACGCTGGGCTGGCCGTAGGCGGCGGCGAAGTCAGCCAGCAGCTGCTCCACCATCCACTTGCTGCGTCCGTAGGGGTTGATCGGCCGCTGGGGCGTGGACTCGCGGATCGGGATCTGATCCGGCTCGGGGATGCCGTAGGTGGCGCAGGTGGAGCTGAACACCAGGGGGATCTGGGCGCCGCGCCGCTCGCTCTCGGCCCGCAGCGCCTCCAGCAGAACCAGGGTGTCGCCCAGATTGTTGCGGTAGTAGAGGGCCGGGTCGGTCACGCTCTCGCCAACGTAGGCATAGGCGGCGAAGTGCAGCACCGCCTGCACCGGCCCTGCGGGCAGCAGGGGATGGCGACCCTGGAGCAGCTGGTCGAGCAGGACCCGATCGCCCAGCTGACCCTCCACCAGCGGCACCTGCAGCACCGCCTCGGCGATGTCGCGGTGGCCGTACACCAGGTTGTCGAGCACCAGCACGGACTGGCCGGCGCGCTGCAGGGCCCGCACCGTGTGGCTGCCGATATAGCCGGCGCCACCGGTCACCAGAATCGTCATCAAAGCTGTCCAGGTGCGGGCCACTGTGCCGCAGGCTGAGTGATCACGCAGCAGTGGTGATCGGGCAGGATTGGCACAGCCGAGGCGAAGCGATGGACCCCAGCCCCCTGGCTCCAGGCTCCACCGGCGGCGGCTCTGGCTCCGGTCCCCTGCCGCCCCTGCCCGACTGGGTGCTCTGGCTGCAGGCCGGGTTCACCGCCCTGGTGGCCGTGCTGTTCGTGGCCCTGCTGGTGCAGTCCCGCCAGCAGACCAGCCGCATCCAGGAACTCCAGCAGCGGCTCCAGGGTCTGGAGAACAGCCGCGCCCTGGAGCGCACCACCGGCCTGGAGGATCAGCTGCGCAACGCCGTGGAGCGGCTGCAGACCCTGGAGCGCGACAGCAGCCGTCTTGATGTGCTGCAGGCCGAAACCGACGCCCTCAGCGCCCAGCTGCGCCAGCTCGCCCGTCCTCCGGCCGCGCCGCCACCCCCTGGCAGCGGCCCTGGCCCTGAACGGGGAGGGTCTGAAGGGAGCTGGCCGGGTTCAACGCCGGCCCCCGCTGAGCCTGCTCCGCTGATTCAGCCGGGCGGCGCCAGAGAGCCCTGAGCCCGGGGGCAGCAACAGGTCAGCCCTTCACAGCGTCGCCGCTGGCACTGGGGAGGATGTAGCGCTGCAGGCCGATGAACAGCGCCAGCACCGGCAGGATCGAGATCACCGATCCCGCCGCCACCAGGCGCCAGTCGAGGGAGAAGCTGCTGGCCAGCTGCTGCAGCCCCAGGGGCAGGGTGTAGAGCTCCGGTTCATCGAGAATCACCAGGGGCCAGAGGAAGTCACTCCAGGTGCCGATGAACACGAACATCGCCAGGGTGATCAGATCGGCCCGGGCGGCGGGGATCATCACGTTCCACCACTCGCCGATGGGCGTGCAGCCGTCGCTGCGGGCCGCCTCCTCCAGCTCCACCGGCACACCCAGAAAGCTCTGGCGCAGCAGAAAGATGCCGAAGGCCGTGGCGGCCTGGGGAATGATCAGGGCCCACAGCGTGTTGCGTAGGCCGATCTGCACCATCAGCAGATACAGGGGGATCATCACCACCTGGAAGGGGATCAGGATCGTGGCCACCACCAGCGCCAGCACCAGCCCCCGGCCGGCGAAGCGCATCCGTGCCAGGGGATAGGCCGCCAGGGAGCAGAAGGTGAGGTTGGCCAGCACCGCCAGGGCACTGACGATGGCGCTGTTGCGCAGGTAGGTGGCCATCGGGCTGTCGGCGAACAGGCGCCGGTAGGCCTCCAGGCTGGGCTCGGCCGGCAGCAGCGCCGGCGGGCTGGTGAAAATGTTCTCGGCCGGTCCTTTCAGTGAGGTGCTCACCAGCCACAGCAGAGGCACCAGCATCGCCAGCGCCACCAGCAGCAGCCCTGCCAGCTGCAGGGCTGCTGGCAGGGCCGTGCGGCGACTCCCGGCGGACGACCGTGCCATCACACCCGCGGCCTCTCGGCCAGGGGCAGGTCACCCAGGGCCGGCAGGGGGGCCCGCTGGGGGTGCAGGGCCAGGGTGTGGCTGCCGGCCAGCAGCCGGTTGAGCGCATTCACGAAGGCCTGGGCCGCCGCCACCACCACGTCGGTGTCGGCCGCGTGGCCCGAATACAGCGCCCCCTGATGGCGCAGGCGGATGGTCACCTCACCCATGGCGTCGATGCCCTCGGTGACGCTCTTCACCGAGAATTCCACCAGCTCGTTGGGCACCTGGGCCAGGTTGTTGAGGGCCTGGCACACCGCATCCACGGGCCCGGTGCCGATCGCCGCCTCGCTGAGCTCGGCCCCGTCGGCATTGATCAGGGTCACGGTGGCGGTGGGCTGCACGCCCGTGCCGCAGCTCACCTGCACGCTCTTGAGCGTGAACTGCGCCTGGTCGTTCTGCTGCACCTGCTCGCTCACGATCGCCTCCAGGTCGCGGTCGCTGATCTCGCGCTTGCGGTCGGCCAGCTCCTTGAAGCGGGCGAAGGCGTCGTCGAGATCCTCGCGGCTGAGCTCGTAGCCGAGCTCCTCCAGCCGGGCGCGGAAGGCACTGCGGCCACTGAGCTTGCCCAGGGAGATGCGGTTGTCGCTCAGGCCCACGGTGCGGGCATCGATGATCTCGTAGGTGAGGCGGTGCTTGAGCACGCCGTCCTGGTGGATGCCCGATTCATGGGCGAAGGCGTTGGCACCCACGATCGCCTTGTTGGGCTGCACCGCCATGCCGGTGAGGTTGCTCACCAGCCGTGAGGTCTTGGTGATCTCCTCGGTACGCACGCCGGTGAGCGGCTCGCTGGACTCGGCCGGACGGCCCAGGAAGGGATTGAAGTAGCGGCGGCGCACGTGCAGCGCCATCACCAGTTCCTCCAGCGAGGCGTTGCCGGCCCGCTCGCCGATGCCGTTGATCGTGCACTCCAGCTGGCGGGCACCGTTCTTCACCGCTTCCAGGAAGTTGGCCACCGCCAGACCCAGGTCGTTGTGGCCATGCACGGAGATCACCGCCTGATCGATGTTCGGCACCTGGGCGTTGATGCCGGCGATCAGGGCGCCGAATTCGGCCGGCGTGGCGTAGCCCACCGTGTCGGGGATGTTGATCGTGGTGGCCCCGGCAGTGATCGCCGCCTCGATCACCTGATACATGAAGTCAGGATCGGAGCGGCCGGCGTCCTCGCAGGAGAACTCCACGTCGTCCACCAGAGAGCGGGCGTAATCCACCATCTCGGCGGTGATCGCCAGCACCTCGGCGCGGCTCTTGCGCAGCTTGTGCTCCAGGTGGATGTCGCTGGTGGCGATGAAGGTGTGGATACGGCGGCGGGCGGCGGGGGCCACGGCATCGGCGCAGGCCTTGATGTCGCCGGCGGCGGCGCGGGCGAGGCCACAGATGATCGGACCCTCGGGCGTGCCCACGCTGGCCGCGATGCGCTGCACGGCGTTGAAGTCGCCGGGGCTGGCGAAGGGAAAGCCGGCCTCGATCACGTCGACTCCCAGGCGGGAGAGCTGCTGGGCGATGGCGAGCTTCTCCTCCAGGTTGAGGCTGGCACCGGGCGACTGTTCGCCGTCGCGCAGGGTGGTGTCGAAGATCAGCACCCGGCCGGGGTCGCGGGCCATCACAGGGCTCCCTATACGGATCGATTATGAGTTAGGTCCATATTAGGCGCACAGCTGGCCCGCTCCCCGCGGCAGAAGCCCTGCCCTCAGCTGCCCTCAGCGGCAGACCTCAGCGCGAGAACACCGGCGGCTGCAGGGCCTCGGCCTTCTCCAGCTGCGGCCGCAGGCTGGCCAGGTCCACGAAGCGGTCGGCGGCGTTGCGCAGCTCCCGCGCCACCATCCCCTCGGTGCTCATCAGCACCACCTGCAACCCCCGGGCCCGCAGCACCTCCACCAGCCGCTCCAGATCGCGGCTGCCGCTCAGCAGCCACACCACCTCGGTGCGGCCGGCCACCGCCATCAGATCCACGGCGATCTCCACATCGAGATTGGCGCGCACGTACTGGGGCCGCCCCTCGCCCTCGCCACCACCCGATCCGCCTGTCCCCCCGCCCCCCAGTTCCCGCAGCGGGCGGGTGCGCACCGTGAAACCCAGGCTGGTGAGCACGTCCCGGAAGGGCCGCTGGTCGCCGGGATCGCGCAGGCCGGCATACCAGAAGGCACTGGCCAGCTCCAGCTCAGGCTGGCCCTCGGCGTAGGCCAGCAGGCGGCGGGGATCGAAGAACCAGCCCAGCTTCTGCTGGGCGTAGAACATGCTGTGGCCGTCCACCGCCAGCACCAGCCGCCGCCGCGGGGCGGCCCCCTGGGGCAGCGGCTCTGAAACGGCCGCGGATCCGGGTGGTGGCTGGGAGGGGGTCACACCGGCGCGGTCGCGGACTCGACCGTACCGCGCCCGTACATTGGGTCCAGTGGGACGGGGCCATGGGCAACGGCGATCCGGCCAGCGGTGATCGAAGCTCCGGAGATCTGGCCCTCGTCCTCCATGCCCACCTGCCCTACGTGCGCAGCGCGCAGGCTGGATCCCTGGAGGAGGACTGGTACTTCCAGGCCCTGCAGGAGTGCTACCTGCCCCTGCTGGCGGTGCTTGAGGCCGCGGCCGGCGATCGCCGTACGCAGCCCCGGCTCACCCTCGGGCTCTCGCCCACCCTGCTCAGCCTGCTGGGCGATCGGGAACTGAACGCCCGTTTCCTGCCCTGGCTGCTGCAGCGCCAGCTGTTGCTGGAGCAGGCCCCCGCCGCACACCAGCAGGCCGCCCGGCACCTGGCCGAACAGCTGGCGGCGGTGGAGAGCCAGTGGCTCGCCCATGAGGGCCAGGTGGTGCGGCGCTTCCAGCAGCTGCAGCAGCATGGCGTGCTCGACCTGATCACCTGCGGCGCCACCCACGGCTACCTGCCCCTGCTGCGCCAGGTGCCGGAGGCAGTGCAGGCCCAGCTGGTGAATGCCGTGCGCGAGCACGAGCGCCAGCTGGGCGAGCGGCCGTTGGGGATCTGGCTGCCGGAATGCGCCTACTACGAAGGGCTGGATCAGCAGCTGGTGGCCACCGGGCTGCGCTATTCGGTGCTCGACGGCCACGGCCTGCTGCACGCCCTGCCGCGCCCCCGCTACGGGGTGTTCGCGCCCGTCTGCTCACCGGCGGGGGTGGCCTTCTTCGGGCGTGACGGCAACGCCACCCTGCCGGTGTGGAGCGCCCGGGAGGGCTACCCAGGCGACGGCGTCTACCGGGAGTTCCACCGCGATCTGGGCTGGGATCTGCCCGAGCAGCAGCTCCAAGAGGCGGGCATCGGCAGCCGACGCCCCCTGGGGCTGAAGCTGCACCGGGTCACGGCCCAGGGCTGCCCCCTGGAGCACAAGCAGCCCTACGAGCCGGCGGCCGCCGCCGAGCGGGTGGAGCAGCACGCCAGCGCCTACCTGCAGGGCCGGGCCGCCGAGCTGGCCGCTCTGGCCGGATCGATGGAGCCCATCCCCCTCCTGGTGGCACCCTTCGACGCCGAGCTGTTCGGGCACTGGTGGTTTGAGGGGCCCCAGTTCCTGGCGGCTGTGTTCCGCCGCTGCAGCCAGGCCGGCGTGCGTCTGGTGACCCTGCGCGAGGCCCTGCAGCAGCGGCCCAGCCTGCAGGTGTGCCGGCCCTCGCCCAGCAGCTGGGGGCAGGGCGGCTACCACGACTACTGGCTCAACGACAGCAACGCCTGGGTGGTGCCGGAGTGGCAGCGGGCGTCGCGGGCCATGGTGCGGCGGGTGAACCGCGGCGTGGCCACCCAGCAGCAGCGCGAGCTGCTCACCCAGGCGGGGCGGGAGCTGCTGCTGGCCCAGAGCTCCGACTGGAGCTTCATCCTCAGGGCCGGCACCACCACTGAACTGGCCCGCGAGCGCATCCAACGCCACCTCGATCGCTTCTGGCGGCTGCTCGATGCCATCGACCACAACCGTCAGCTCCCCGACGACTGGCTGCAGGCGGTGCGGCGCGAAGACCGCCTGTTCCCCAGCCTCAACGCCGCCGACTGGGTGACGCACACCGGCTGAGGCCCGCCCGTGAGGCCCAGCCCATCAGCCCCGGGGCCAGAGCAACTGGGCCAGCAGCGCCGGCTCACGGCCCTGCATCCCCATCAGGCCGATCTTGACGCTCCAGGGCGCCGTGGCGAACAGGCGCACCATGGCAGCCACCAGCTCCGGCATGGTCAGGGTGTTGGTGAGAAAGCCGGTCCACTGCCGGGGCGGCAGGGCGAAGAAGGTGGCGAAGTGGGCCCGCAGCTGGGCCTCGGAAAAGCGCATCAGCTTCTCCAGGCCAAACTGGTAAAGGGCATGGCGGCGGCGCAGCTCCTGCGGCCACAGGGCCAGCCAGCCGGCGGTAGCCAGCTGGGCCGGGGAGGCCCGCGGGTCGGCCAGGGCCGCCGCCAGCGCCGCCGCCAGCGCCGGCCCCCGGCGCAGCAGGGCCCCCACCAGATAACCGGAGGCCGGATGCACCATCGCCGCCGCGCCGCCGAAGGCCAGCAGGGGCTGATCCAGGTCTGGCAGCGGCAGGTTCATCGGGAACAGGCACAACTCCTCGTGCTCCACCGCCTCGATCGCCACACCCCGGTGGGCCAGACGCCGCTCCAGCCGTTGCCGCAGGGTGTCGTAGGGCAGCGGCGGCGCCAGAGCCAGGGAGGTTTCCTCCACGAAGAAGCGGCCCTCCCCCAGATCCATGGCGTAGAGGAAGGTGGGCGGCTCCCGGCGCTCGGCGGAGCTGAGGTGGTCGCAGCGGAAGTCCATCAGCACGAACTGGCCTGGCTCCACCGGTGGCGCACTGAACCTCCCCACCACCCCATAGGCGGCCTGGCCCGCCACCGGCCCCCGGTCGGGCCGCCGCACCAGGGCCGCCCGGTGCCCGGAGGCGTCCACCACCAGCCGGGCCCGCAGCTCCCGGCCATCAGCGCAGCGCACGCCACTGGCGGTCAGCGACAGCGCCTCCCCCCGCTCCCAGCGCACCCCGCCGGCGACGCACTGATCGAGCCAGTGGCGCTGCAGCAGGGTCTTGTCGAAGAGGCCATAGTCGCGGCCGTGGGGGGTGGGGGCATCGGCCGCAGGGCCACCGCCCGGCCCGAAATAGCTGCAGGTGCGGCTCCAGCGGTGCTCCAGCAAATGGGAGAGCCCCAGCGCGTCCACCTCCTCGCCCCAGATGCCGTAGGTGTTGGGCCAGGGCGCCGCCGGGTCGCTGGCACTGAGCACCATCACCTGCACCTGCTCGCTGGCGAGGGCCGCGGCGATGCACAGGGCCGCCGGGCCGCCGCCCACCACCAGCACGTCCACCACGGGGCCATCCACGACAGCGCGGGGATCGCTCAGCTGCCGCTCTCCTCAGCAGCACCGTCTTCAGCGCCACCCTCAGCCGTGCCCGCGCCCTCAACGGTCTCGGCCACGGCTCCGGTGTCGGGCCCGGCGTCGGGAACAGCGTCCTGCTCCTCGTCCTCCTCCTCGAGAGCCGGCGGCACCAGCACCACCTCGGCCAGGCGGTCGCCGGCATCGAGGCGCTGCAGGCGCACCCCCGTGGCCGCCCGCGACTGCTGGGGCACTGCATCGGCCTGGGTGCGCACGATCACGCCCCGCTCGCTCACCAGCAGCAGCTCCTCACCGGAGCCCAGCACCCGCAGGCCCACCAGGGTGTCGTCGGCCTGGCGGAACTTGATCGCCCGCAGGCCCATGCCGGCGCGTTTCTGCAGCCGGAACTGGTCCACCGGCACCCGTTTGCCCAGGCCACTGGCGGTGGTCACCAGCACCCAGGGCCCCTCGCTCACCGCCTCAGCGGCGGCTTCAGCGGCATCACCATCGACGGCATCGCCATCGACCTCGGCGTCAGCGTCCGCCTCGCCCTCAGCCTGCTCGTCGTCGGCGGCGGACACCTGGGCGACCCGGTCGGCCAGTTCGGCCGGCAGCACGTCCATGCTCACAAGCTGGTCGCCGGAGCGCAGGTTCATGGCCCGCACGCCCCGGGCCGTGCGGCCCAGGGGACGCAGTTCCTCGTCGCTGAGCCGGAAATGGATCGTCATCCCCTGGCGGGAGCCGATCAGCACGCTGTCGCCGGGGAGGGCCAGCCGCACCCAGCGCAGGGAATCGCCCTCCACCAGATCGATGGCGATCAGGCCGTTGGAGCGGATGTTGGCGAAGGCCGACAGCCGGGTGCGCTTGACCGTGCCGCCACTGGTGAGCATCACCAGCACGCCGTCGTCAGTGAATTCGCTCACCGCCAGCAGCGAGGTGATCTGCTCCTCGCGCGGGATCGGCAGCAACTGCACGATCGGCGTGCCCTTGGCGGCGCGGCTGCCCACCGGTACGCGGTAGGTGGGCACGGTGTACACCACGCCGCGATCGCTGAACAGCAGCAGGTGGTCGTGGTCGTTGCAGCTGATGAACAGCTTCACGGCCTCCTCGCCCTGGCTGCGGGTGCCTGCCTTGCCGCGGGTGCCGCGGCTGGTGGCCTCGAACTCGCTCACCGGCATGCGTTTGAGGTAGCCGGTTTCGGTGAGCAGCACCACCGAGCGCTCGTTGGCGATCAGGTCGATGTCATCGAGGCCGCCCTCCACATCGAGAATTTCGGTGCGGCGCGGGGAGTGATAGCGGCTGCGGATCGTGGCCAGCTCGCTCTGGATGATCTCCAGCACCCGCTCGCGGCGAGCCAGGATGTCCTTGTAGTCGGTGATCTTGGCGAGCAGATCCTCGTGCTCCAGCCGGATCTTGTCGGCCTCCAGAGCCGTGAGCCGGCGCAGCTGCATCTGCAGGATGGCGTCGGCCTGGACCTCGGTGAGACCAAACTGCTCGATCAGTCCGCTGCGGGCCGTGGCGGTGTCGGCGGCGGCGCGGATCAGGGCGATGATCGCGTCGAGGTTGTCGAGGGCGATCAGCAGACCGAGCAGGATGTGGTCGCGCTCCTCGGCCTTGCGAAGCAGGAAGCGGGTGCGCCGCTCGATCGTCTCAATCCGGTAGTCGAGAAACACCTGCAACATCCGCCGCAGGTTGAGCAGGATCGGCTCATTGCCCACCAGCGCCAGCATGTAGGCGTTGAAGTTGCTCTGCAGCGGCGTGAGCTTGAACAGGTTGTTCAGCACCACCTGGGGGTAGGCATCGCGGCGCAGCTCGATCACGATCCGCATGCCGTCGCGATCGGATTCGTCGCGGATGTCGCTGATGCCCTCGAGTTTCTTATCGTTCACCAGCTCGGCGATGCGCTCGATCAGCGCCGCCTTGTTGGTCTGATAGGGCAGCTCGGTGATGATCACCGCGTCGCGGTCGGGCCGGCCCTTGGCCTCGATCGTCTCGATGCCGGCAACGCCGCGCATGGTCACCGAGCCGCGGCCGGTGGCGTAGATCTCGCGGATGCCGCGGCGACCGAGGATCTGCCCGCCGGTGGGGAAGTCGGGCCCGTGTATCAGGGCCTGCAGCTCCCGGTCGCTGATCTCCGGATTGGCGATCAGGGCCTGGAGGCCATCCAACAGCTCGCCCAGGTTGTGGGGCGGGATGTTGGTGGCCATGCCCACGGCGATGCCGGAGGAGCCGTTGAGCAGCAGCTGGGGGATGCGCGCCGGCATCACCGTGGGCTCCTGCTGGCTGCCGTCGAAGTTGTCGACGAAATCAACCGTCTCGCACTCGATGTCCTCCAGCAGGGCATCGGTGGTGAGCGCCTGCAGCCGGGATTCGGTGTAGCGCATGGCCGCCGGCGGGTCGTTGTCCACCGAGCCGAAGTTGCCGTGGCCATCGATCAGCGGCATTCGCAGGGAGAAGTCCTGCGCCATCCGCACCAAAGCGTCGTACACGGCCGTGTCGCCGTGGGGGTGGTACTTACCGAGCACCTCGCCCACCACGCGGGCGCACTTGCGGTAAGGCCGGTCGCTGGTGAGACCGAGCTCGTACATCGCATAGAGGATGCGGCGATGCACGGGCTTGAGGCCGTCGCGGGCATCGGGCAGGGCCCGGCCCACAATCACGCTCATCGCATACTCCAGGTAGGAGCGCGACATCTCGTTGCGGAGGTCGGTCTGGATGACCCGTGAATCCCCGTCCGACCCGGAATCGCCCGGGTTGATCGGTCCCGTGGGATCCGCCATGCACAACCAACCTCAATCGAACGATTCTATCGAGGCCGGCGCCGGGCTTTCCCGCAGCGAACGTCGGCTGCGGGAGCGCCAGCGGCGGGGCGAGCTCCGGGTGCGCTCGGCTGCCGCGTTCCGGGTCCTGGTGAGCGAACGGGGGTTGGAGCAGGCCTACGCGGCCACGGATGTGGTGGTGGCCGCCGACGCAGGCTTCACCGACCAGGCCAGTCTGCACCTCTCCCTGGGCCCCAGCGATCCACCGATCCGGCTGCGGGAGGCCCAGCTCGGTGGCGTGACGGGGCTGGCCACGGGCGGCCCCGGCGAACTGGTGCTGCCGGTGGGCGGCGGGCTGGTGGAACCGGGCCGCCGCAGCGGTGCCCAGCTGCTCGGGGCCCTGCTGGCCGGCGAGGCGCTGGCCTTCGACGCCAGCGGCGAGGCCACGGCAGCCCATCCCCGCCGCGACCTGCACACCGAACTCAGCCGGGAGCGGATCGGCGGCGGCCGGCTGCTGTTGCACCGGGCCATCGGCGAAAACGGCGTGGTGGCGGTGAGCAGCGCCGCCGGGCTCTGCGCCAGCCCCTGGGGCCCCCTGCTGGGCCCCTGCGGCACGGCCCTGTGGAGCTGCGGGGGCGCCGGCAGCATCGGCCTCACCATGCCGGGTCTCAGCTTGCTGGGGCCCGGCTCCCCGGTGCTGGTGGGCGGCGGCATCGGCTGGGTGTTGGGAGCCGGCAGCGGCCACCAGCCCGCCCCCCGGCGCCAGCCCAGTGGCCATGCCCTCACCCCCGGGGTCACGGTGGCGGTGAGCGTGGATCTGCACGGCCTCGACGGCCGCTGGCTGCGGCCCTGTTTCATGGCCGGCCACGGCTGCGCCCTGCTGGTGGCGATCGCCGCCCCTGTGCCGCTGCTGGATCTGGAGGTGGCCCGGCAGGCGGCGGCGGGCCCCGAGACACTGGAGGCTCCGGTGCTGGATGTGGCCATCCCACGGCGGATCAAGCCGGCCCTGGGCTCGGTGAACTATGCCCAGCTGGCCAGCGGCCGCTTCGTGCTGGGCGAACGGGAGCTGCGCTGCGCCCCTGCCCACAGCCCCCGCCTGGCGAGCGAGATCAGCGCCGAGCTGGTGAGCCGGCTGGAGCAGAACCGCTTCCCGATCCGGCTGCCGGTGCTGCCACTCTCGGAGCGGCCCAGCCTGCTGCCGATCGACAGCTGAACGTGGTTGCAGCCGGGTCGATGGGAAGGCTCGCGCCGGAGATGAACCAGCTGGTGTCTTTCCGGCGGCAGAAGACTGCGCGAATCAACAATGATTTCGCTCCAGGTCAAGCATTTTGGGAGTGGCGCCTGATTGCGGTGACTCACCATCAATTAGGATCTTTCGATCATCACCTCTGCGGAGGATTTCCTGTCCATGTCGATGTCCCCGTCGATGTCCATGCCCCTGCTGCTCGCAGCCATGGCCCTGGGCCTTGTGCTGCCCTCCGCCGAGGCCCGCGCAGAACCCACAGAAACCCTGTACAGCCTAGAAACGCGCTGCTCGGTGGCCGGTGGCGAGCCCGAGCCCTGCGTGGTGGAGGCCACAAAGGATGCGGAGGGCACCACCTATCGGCACACGATCGGGGAGCGCGTTGAAACCGTGCGCATCAGCGATGCACCGGTGCGGATGAGTGTCTGGGACCCCAGCAAGAACACCTGGAACCCCCTGAACAGCGCCGCAGCGCGTTTTTCCACCAACACGATCTGCTTCAACGGTCGCGATCTGTGTGTGGTGAATGCCAACTACCTCAACAGCGTGCGCGAGGAGCGTCCCGACGCCACCGCCGGCCGCGACCTGGTGCAGGTGCGCTTCGATGACAGCGGTCGCGTGGACCTCACCTGCTACGACGACGGCTGCAAGGAGGTGCGCTGATGAACCGCACGGCACAACGCGTCAGCCTGCTGCTCACCGGCGTTCTGGCGCTGCCCAGCTCGGTCACGCCGGCCCTCGCCCTCTCTGGCGCCGGCAGGCCATCGGCAACAGCCCCTCTGCTCGCCCGCGGCGGCGGCGGCGGCATGGGCAGCGGACGCATGGGCAGCGGGGGAGGCGGCAGCCGACTGGGCAGCGGTGGCGGCAGCAGTGGCTTCAGGAACGCCGGCCCGGGCCTCAGCAGCGGCTCCAACAAGCCCAGTGGCGGCTGGAGCAGCAAGTCGAAGGGCAGCAGTGGTCCGTCGCTAGAGCGGCCCAAAGCGGTGGCCCAACCTCACGGCAGCAGCAGTGGCCTGGGCAACCGCGACATCAATCGCAACCAACGCAGCGGCGATCGCCAGGGCGTGCGCAGCGACAACCTCGGCCAGCGCTCCGATGTGCGCATGGAGCGCATCGACCAACGGGGTGACGTGCGCACAACCCGCATCGAAAACCGCACGGATCGGGTGCACGACCGCTCCAAGGTGCGCCGTGACCGCGTGGACAACCGTGGGCGCAACTACTGGGACACCTATCCCGGCTGGGCTCGACCCGGCTGGGGCTACGCCCGGCCCTGGAACTCCGGCTGGTACGGCGGCTGGTCCAGCCCCAGCTGGGGCTGGTGGGGGCCCCGGGCCGCAGCCTGGGGCGTGGCCTCCCTCACCACGGCCGCGGTGATTAATGCTGCGGTGAATGATGCCGTGAACGACCACGTGAGCTACATCGTGGTTCCCAACAGCAACTACGACCTGATGTACGGAACAATCGCACCGGTGGGCACGGAAGTGGTGAGTTTCGAGGTCTACATGGGAGAAACACCCATCACCATGCGGGCCGACTGCCGCCGGGGCACCCTCAACGGCAGCACCCCCAACACCATTGGGGAGGCGGAGTTGATGAATGCGGCCTGCCAGGTGGCCTTTGGCAGCGTTTGAACCCCAGTTTGAACCCCGCAACCCATCACCGAAACTCCCCACACGTCACCGCGTGAAAACAATCTTCTGGAGTGCTCTGGTGACCCGGATCCCCCATCTGACCATCGCCCTTGGTGGCCTGCTGCTGGTGCAACCCTCGGGGCGCGCCGAAACGCTGGCGGCCGAAAGCCTGGCGATTGAAACAGCTGGCGGCGAAACAGCTGGCATCGAACCGCTTGAGGTGGAGCCGCTTGAGCTTGAGGTTGATTCTCCTGGGGTGAACGCAGCCAGTTCGCCCTCCTGGCGCGGCACAGTGGAGCTCTATGGGTTCGCTCCCCTGCGAACCACCGGCACCGCCCGGTTGCGGGGCTTCGAAGCGGATGTCGATCTGGATCTGGGGGATGTGCTGTCGGCCCTGGAGTGGGCCACCTATGTGCGCGGCAGTGTTGAACGCGAGCGCTGGGGGCTGCTCACCGATCTCAGTTACGTGAGGCTCGGTGGCTCCGGAGCCACAACGGGGCCTGCCGGCCGCCTCACGGGCAAGGCCGAGGTGAGCGATTCCCTGGGCATCTACGACCTGGCGTTGCGCTACCGCTTCGGCGAGCCGGAGGCCGCCATCGGCGAGAAAGGCTCCTTCACGCTCATCCCCTATGCGGGGGTGCGGGTGATTGATGTGGATCTGGATGTGGACGTGCAGGTGCAGGGCACCGGGCCACTGGGGTTATCGCTGGAGCGCCAGGGCAATTTCGGACGCACCTGGGCGCAGCCTCTGGTGGGGCTTCAGGGCAGCGTGTTTCTCTCCCCCCGTCTACGCGCCTTCGCCAGGGCCGACATCGGCGGTTTCGGCCTCAGCGGCGATCAGGACCTCTCCGGCAATGCCCAGGTGGGACTGGGTTATGCCATCGGCAACAACACCAACCTGAATCTCTCCTGGCGCTATCTGGGGGTGAAGTATCGCAACGATCGCAACCCCAGCAGCGGCTTCAGCAATTATGAGAATGGCATCGAAGTGGGGCTGAAATTCTTCTTCTGAATTTCGGCCCATTCGGCCACCACCTGTTGATCTTTTCTTGTCTGCCATGGCTCGCTCCAAACCCTCTCTGATCTCCGATTTCAAGGATTTCGTCAACAAAGGCAATGTTGTTGATCTGGCCGTTGCCGTTGTGATCGGTGGAGCCTTCGGCCAGGTTGTTGATGCCGTGGTGAGCCTGGTGATGGGCGCGCTGCTGGAGCCCGCCCTGAAGGCCGCCAACGTTGACTCCATCCAGCAGTGGCCTGCGGGCACAGTGCTGGTGGCGCTGATCAACTTTCTGGTGATCGCCTTTGTGGTGTTCCTGATCGTGCGCGCGATCGAGCGCCTGCGTCGCCGCGAAGAAGCCGAAGCGGCCCCGGATCCCCAGGCCCAGCTGGCCTCGGCCGTCACACGCCTGGTCGACGCTCTCGACCGCCGTAAGCTCTGAGCCTCACTGCAAATGCAACCCGCCGGCCCTGCCTCAGGGGCCGGCCTGACCGTTCTCGTCGTGTTTGCGGCGTCGGTCGGCCCGCAGCACATGGCTGGCCCAGGCCGGTGCCGCCAGGGAAACCACAAGAATCGTGAGGGCGGTGCTGAGCCGGCTGGAGAAGGTGCGCGCCACATCCAGGCCGGAATACACGTAGGTGAGGGTCACGATGGCGGCGAAGACACCGGTGGTGAGCGCGCTGGCGGAGCGAATCAGATCGCGCGGTTGCTGATCGGGGTTGATGTTGGTGGCATTGCCGAAGAGCTGGCCCATCACGGCGCCGGCCACCATCAGCGCCAGCACCACGAGACCCCGCTCACTGACATGGTCGGCGGGGTTGGCGGTTTTCAGCTTGTCAGCCAGCACGGTGCCGGTGCCCACCAGGGCGCCACAGGCCAGCCCGATCACCCCCCACCACGATCCTGGCTGGCGGAGGCGGGTGCAGAAGCCCGCCCCTGCCGCCAGCACCAGGGCACTCGCCAGGGTGGCGGGCACCAGGGGGAGGCGATGCACAACGGCGTAGCCGAGAGCCACGCCGATCAGGCTGGAGAGCAGGCGATTGCGCTGCAGCATCCGCTTCACGGGACCACCGGCACCACGCAGCGGAAGCCCATGTGGCAGGTGGAGGTGTCGATGCCCTGGGCCAGGCGCGCCGCCGGCCGGTAGCGGTGGCAGTAGCTGGGGGCGCACAGAAACGAGCCCCCCTTCACCACCTTGCGCGGCCTCTCCCCATGCTGGGAGCGGGGATCAATGCTGGCCGCCGCGGTGGCACAACACCCCGATGGATCCGTGTGATGGGGGCCGTACCAGCTGTCGGTCCATTCCCACACGTTGCCGATCATGTCCACCAGGCCGTAGCCATTGCTGGGATAGGAGCCCACCGGTGAGGTGCGCTCGTAGCCGTCGAGGCGGCTGTTGTGGTGGGGGAAGTCGCCCTGAAAGGTGTTCGCCACCGGAATCCCGCCGGGATGGAGCTCATCCCCCCAGGCAAACTCACAGCCCTCGCGCCCGCCCCAGGCGGCCCGCTCCCACTCGATTTCTGTGGGCAGCCGTTTGCCGCACCAGCGGGCGTAGGCCTGGGCGTCGGCGTGAGTGATGTGCACCACCGGATGCTGATCGCGGCCCTTGATCGAGCTGCCGGGGCCTTCGGGATGGCGCCAGTCGGCACCGGGCAGGTACTGCCACCAACCGTAGTGATTCTGATGGCCCACCGGGCCGGCGGGAGGCACAAACACGATCGAGGCGGGTTGCAGGCGCTGCGGATGGGCACCGGGATAGAGCCGGGGATCGGCAGGCAACTCAGCCTGGGTGCGATAGCCCGTGGCCTTCATAAACTTGAGGAACTGGGCGTTGGTGACCGGCGTGCGATCGATCCAGAACCCCAGCACCGAAACCCGATGGGCGGGCGCCTCCTCGGGGTAGTGGTGATCAGAGCCCATCACGAACTCACCACCCGGCACCCAGGCCATGCCGGTGGCCGGCGGGCGCCCCGGCGGGCGCCCCAGCTCGGCAACGTTCAGCACCCGATCACCCTCCCCACGGGTTCAGCCTCTGCTCTGGGTTGTATGCCCGCACCGGCCTACGACTGCCCCAGGGTGGCTTCCATCTTCTCGAGCACCTGCTGCACCGAGAAGCTGGCGGCTTTCTGGCGCGGCGGGAACTCCACGAAGGTCTGCAGGAACTGGCCAACGTAGGTCTGGGCCGGCACCAGCAGAAAGACGTGATCGAACATCCAGTCCCAGTAGGTGTTGGAGGTGATGTCGGCCCGCTCGTAGGGATCGGTGAGCAGGTTGAAGATCTTCGGCACCCGCAGCTGGATGAAGGGTTCGGCCCAGATCTGGCAGGTGCCCTGCACCCGCTGCTCGGCGAACACGAACTTCCAGTTGTCGTAGCGCAGACCGGTGAGATCGCCGTCGTCGGAGAAGTAGAAGAACTCCCGCCGCGGGCTCACCTCGCTCTTGCCCGTCCAGTAGTCGAGCATGTTGTAGCCGTCGAGGTGCACCTTGAAGGTCTTGTCACCCACCT
This sequence comes from Cyanobium sp. PLM2.Bin73, assembly GCA_007694915.1. Taxonomy (GTDB): domain Bacteria; phylum Cyanobacteriota; class Cyanobacteriia; order PCC-6307; family Cyanobiaceae; genus NIES-981. Next base: position 45,830 of record REEV01000051.1, read on the forward strand.
GGTGGCCGGCCTTGAGCTTCTCCTTCACATCTGGTTCACCGGCGGCCGCCACCAGGGTGGGAAGCCAGTCGAGGTGGCTGACGATGCCGGTGAAGGTGGTGCCAGGGGCAATCTTGCCGGGCCAGCGCACCACGGCCGGCACCCGATAGGCCCCTTCCCAGTTGCTGTTCTTCTCGTTGCGGAAGGGGGTCATGCCGGCATCGGGCCAGCTGTTCATGTGCGGCCCGTTGTCGGTGCTGTACATCACGATCGTGTCGTCGGTGACGCCCAGCTCATCCATCAGGTTGAGCATCTCACCGATGCACTCGTCGTGATAGATCATCACGTCATGGTATTCCGATTGCCAGCGCCCACTGCGGCCCACATCCTGGGGTCGGGCATAGGTGCGGAAGTGCATGTGGGTGGTGTTGAACCACACGAAGAAGGGCTCACCGGAGGCCACCGCATCACGGATGAAGCGCTTGGCCTCGGCCATGAATTCATCGTCGGCCGTTTGCATGCGCTGACGGGTGAGCGGGCCAGTGTTCTCGATCCGCTGGGTGCCGTCGCCGTTGGCCCAGCAGTGCAGCACGCCGCGGGGGGCGAAGCGCTTGCGGAAGTTGGGAAACTCGGGGTCGTCTTCCTTGGGGTAGTCGCGAAGTTCGGGCTCTTCTTCCGCGTTGAGGTGGTAGAGGTTGCCGAGGAACTCATCGAACCCGTGCATGGTGGGCAGGTGTTCGTCGCGGTCGCCGAAGTGGTTCTTGCCGAACTGGCCGGTGCGGTAGCCGTGGGGCTTGAGCAACTCGGCGATGGTGGGATCCTCGGCGCGGTAGCCCACCTCAGCCCCTGGCAGCCCAACCTTGCTGAGGCCGGTGCGGAACACGCTCTGGCCACTGATGAAGGCGGCGCGGCCGGCGGTGCAGCTCTGCTCGGCGTAGTAGTGGATGAACTTGCCGCCCTCCTTGGCCACGCGGTCGATGTTGGGGGTCCGATACCCCATCAGGCCATCGCTGTAGCAGCTGAGGTTGCTCTGGCCGATGTCATCGCCCCAGAGGATCAGGATGTTGGGCTTGCCGTTGGGCATGGAGGGAGCAAAGCAAGCTTCAGGGTGAAGGACCAGGCGGCCCGCGCGCAATCCGCCGCCATGGTTGGCGAGCGTATTGCGCGCTTTCTGCAAACTTCAGCGCATCCAAACGTCAGCGCACCCGGTCGCCGCGCAGCTGGAGCCCACGGCGCTGCCAGCGCAGCACCGGCAGAGACACCAGCACCGTGACCAGCACGTACACCAGGATGCCCAATTTCACCCCTGGCATCTCCGGGGCATAGGTGCTGGCCAGGAGCAGGGCCAGTCCCGGGTTGCGCATCGACGTCACCAGGGCCACGGTGATGCGCTGACCGGATTGGGCCACCTGATCGCCGGCCAGCAGATAGCCGAGCATCAGGCTGAACAGCACCAGCAGCACCATCACGCCAATCGCCCCGAGGTTGGCGCTGGAGAACTGGAGCAACAGTGGTGCCGTGCGCACCAGCACCGCCAGCACCAGCAGCACCAGCAGGCCATTGGCGAGCCGATCGAGCACCAGCCGCAGCCTCGGTCTGCGCTCGGGCAGCAGGCGGGCGAGGGCCAGCCCCAGCAGCAGGGGCAGCAGCTGCACCTGGCCCACCTGCAGTGCCACCTGGCGTGGCAGCAGCAGATCCCAGCCCTGCACGGCGAACACCGGCCCGCTGAGGTCGGCGAGCAGGGGCAACGTGACGATCGCCAGCACCGCGGCGCACACCTGAAGCAGGCCGGCCAGCGACGCATCACCACCACTTTTGCCGGCCTTGCGCAGAATCAGCGGGGCGCTGGGACAGGCGGCCATCAGGGCAATGGCATGGCGCGCCTCAATGGAGAGGGCCTGGGCTGGGGGCAGGCTGAGCAGCAGCCAGCCCGCCAGGGGCACCAGCAGGCAGGTGGCCAGTTCAGCCCGCAGGATCAGGGGCCAGTGGCGGCGCCACTGTTGAAAGGCCTGGAGCGGCAGGTTCACCCCCAGCGCCAGCATCACGGTGAAGAGTGTGAGTGGCACCAACAGGGCCACGGTGGCTTGCGCGCTCACAGCACAAAAACGGAGAACTCCATGCCCTAGATTCCGCCCGGCTTCCGGCACAGCCGAGCCATCCTGCACGCTGATGGGCACCGATACCCAGCCCCTGGCCTTCCCCAGCCACATCTGCCATGTGGACCGGGATCCCCAGACCCTTGCCGCACGCCTGGCACAGCACTATTCCATTCTGGATTTCGGCCCCCGGGCGGGCTTCGAGGCCAATTTCCTGCATTGCTCCCGCAGCTGCATGGCCGGTGAGCTGCTGCTCTCCGGCGGCTACACCACCCCGATCAGCGGCACCATCGGTGAGCAGGCCGGGATCGGCTCGATCAACCTCATCTTCAATGGCAGCGGTGACTACGAGGCCGACGGGCTGAAGATGGGGCTCAACTCAAGCCGGCCCCTGTTCTTCTCACCCGGCCAGGAGTATCACTTCGCCATCAACCATTACAACGGTGTGGTCTTTCACATCAACATGGATCGGCTCGCGCGCACTGCAGCCGCCATCGGCGGGCTGGGAATTTCCGAGCGGCGCTTCGCCAGCGACCTCTCCTTCACCAGGGTGGTGTACAGCGTTGACCTTCGCCGTAAACGGCTGCTTGAGATCCTGCGCGGCGCCATTCGCCTGCTGGATCACACTGGCCAGGAGATCAACGGTGATCTGCAGGTGCTGCAGATCGACGATCTGATCTATCGCACCCTGGCGCTGGTGCTGTGCCCTGGGCTGGAGCAGCCCGCGGCTCAAGAGCCTGCAGCAATTGGCGGCAAGGAACGGATCTTCGAGGAGCTGCTGGAGTGGATTCGCGCCCATCTGCACACCCCGATCACCCTCACCCAGCTGGAGCAGCGCAGCGGCTATTCACGCCGCACCCTGCAACTGGTGTTCAGCCAACGCTTCGGCTGCGGCCCGATCCAGTGGATTCGCCAGCAGCGGCTGGAGCAGGCACGCCTCGATCTGCTGAGCCCCGTCCCTGCCGACACGGTGAGCAGCATCGCTGCGCGCTACAGCTTCAGCAGCCCGGCGGTGTTCAGCCGCGACTTCCACAGCCGCTACGGGGTGACGCCCTCCACATTTCTGCGCGAAGGGCGCCGGCATCAACCCTCCTGATCCAGAGGTGAGGCGGTTCGGCAACCACCCTTAAGCTCCAGCACGACGCCCATTTGTTGTTGTTCTCTTCGCCCATCCCTGCCATGGCCGACACCCAGCCCGACTATCCCACCACTGAGGCCGCCGCAAGCGAGGTCGCTGCGAGCGAAGCCAGCGCCAGCACGGCAGCTGCAGGCGAGGTGCCCGCAAGCGAGGTGGCTGCGAGCGAGGTGGCCGTAGGCCAGACGCCAGCCACCGAACCCAGCGTGGAAACCAGCACCACCGTGCCTCCCATTGGCGCCGGCCCCACAGGCGACGCCACCCCGGCCAGCGATGGTGACGGCGAAGGGGGCGAATGGGCCCTGCTGGTGGAGAAGGTGCAGGCCTGGTGGAGCAGTGGCGAGCTGCAGAAGCTCTGGCAGCAGAGCCGCACACCCCTCACCCTCGGCCTGGCCCTGTTCGCCGTGCTGCTGGTGCTGCAGGTGTATGCCGGCCTGCTGGGGGCCATCAACAGCCTGCCGCTGGTGCCGGGGCTGCTGGAGCTGGTGGGCCTGATCTGGGCCGTGCGCTATGGCCTGCCCAGGCTGCTGCGCCGCAGCGAGCGGGAGCAGCTGCTGGGTGGCCTGCAGAAGCGCTGGAGCAGCTTTCGCGGCAGAAGCTGACACCCCAAAGGTGGCTGCCGCATCGGTTGATACGGTGGCCCGAATCCGCCCCCCCTCTGTGGATATCCAGCTCGGCCGTTCCCGCACCGTCCGCCGTGCCTATGGCATCGACGAAATTGCCCTGGTGCCGGGCGGCCGCACGGTGGATCCGGCCGTCACCGACAGCCGCTGGACCCTGGGGGGCATCGAGCGGGAGATCCCCATCATCGCCAGCGCCATGGACGGCGTGGTGGACGTTGGCATGGCCGTGGAGCTCAGCCGCCAGGGTGCCTTGGGAGTGCTGAATCTGGAGGGGGTTCAGTGCCGCTACGACGACCCCAATCCTGTCCTCGACCGCATCGCCGCCGTGGGCAGGGATGAGTTCGTGCCGCTGATGCAGGAGCTTTACAGCCAGCCGGTGCGCGAAGACCTGATCCGCGCCCGCATCGCCGAAATCAAGCAGAAGGGCGGCATCGCCGCGGTGAGCGCCACGCCGGTGGCGGCGATCCGCTTCGGTCGCGCCATCGCCGAGGCCGGCGCCGACCTCTTCTTCGTGCAGGCCACGGTGGTGAGCACCGAGCACATCGGCCCGGAAGGGCAGGAGAGCCTTGATCTCGAGGCCCTCTGCCGCGACTTCGGCGTGCCGGTGGTGATCGGCAACTGCGTCACCTACGAGGTGGCCCTGAAGCTGATGCGTGCCGGTGCCGCCGGTGTGCTAGTGGGCATCGGCCCCGGTGCCGCCTGCACCAGCCGCGGCGTGCTGGGCGTCGGCATCCCCCAGGCCACCGCCGTGGCCGACTGTGCCGCCGCCCGTGACGACTACGCCGCCGAGAGCGGCCGCCGCGTGCCCGTGATCGCCGATGGCGGCATCGTCACCGGCGGCGACATCTGCAAGTGCCTGGCCTGCGGCGCTGACGCCGTGATGATCGGTTCACCGATCGCCCGCGCCGCCGAGGCCCCCGGCCGCGGCTTCCACTGGGGCATGGCCACCCCCAGCCCGGTGCTGCCCCGCGGTACCCGCATCAAGGTGGGCACCACCGGCAGCCTCGAACGCATCCTGCGCGGCCCCGCCGGTCTCGACGACGGCACCCAGAACCTGCTGGGTTGCATCCGCACCTCCATGGGCACCCTGGGGGCCCGCACCCTCCGGGAGATGCAGCAGGTGGAGGTGGTCGTGGCCCCGTCGCTGCTCACCGAGGGCAAGGTGTATCAGAAGGCACAACAGCTGGGCATGGGCAAGTAGGGCAGCGGGAAACCCCCTCAGCAAGCCGAGAGGGGGCCAGCCCGGGAGGTCTATCTTGAAACTGTGGGGGCTTCACAGCTCGCACACTCCTCACACCCTCCGGCCCGGCTCGTCCGGGCCTTTTCGCTTCGGTGGGGGCCACCCTGCAACGCTTGATGTGGGGCAGGGGGAGCAGCCTGGGCCCCTTGCTACATTCCTCAAATCCCGATCCCAACAAGGATGTCCAGCGCAGCAGCTGTCACCGACGCCTCCTTCGAGCAGGACGTGCTCAAGAGTGATGTGCCTGTGCTTGTCGACTTCTGGGCCCCCTGGTGCGGCCCCTGCCGGATGGTGGCGCCGATCGTCGATGAGATCGCCAAGGAATTCGAGGGTCAGATCAAGGTGTTCAAGCTGAACACCGACGAAAACCCCAACGTGGCCAGCCAGTACGGCATCCGCAGCATCCCCACCCTGATGGTGTTCAAGGGCGGTCAGAAGGTGGACACCGTGGTCGGTGCCGTGCCCAAGACCACCCTCTCGGGCACGATCAGCAAGTACCTCTGACAGCCCCCTGACAGACCTCCGGTCCAGCTTCTCACCGGCCCAGCGCAACGGCGGGATCAGCCCGCTGCAGGCCATTGCCAGCGCCATTCAGCACCACCCCCAGCGGCGCATCATTCAACGCGCCCTGGTGTCCTTGCTGGACATCTGCAGGAACGAAACCGATCCCGACGCCTGGCGGATCATCAGCGGCACCCTGGCCGACATCAGTGAGGCCCTCGAGGTTTTCCGCCCCCACCGCAAGGTGCGCAAGGTGGCGGTGTTCGGCTCCGCCCGCACCACCAGTGACGATCCCGCCTTTGCGATGGCGGAGCAGCTGGCCGTGCAGTCGGTGAAAGCCGGCTTCGAGGTGATCACCGGCGCGGGTGGGGGGATCATGGAGGCCGCCAACCGCGGGGCGGGCAGCCAGGCCAGCTTCGGCCTCAACGTCGACCTGCCGTTCGAGCAGCATCCCAATCCGATCGTGAGCAGCTCGGAAGCCAGGCTGCTCGGCTTCCGCTACTTCTTCACCCGCAAGCTGTTCTTCCTGCGCGAGAGCGACGCTGTGGTGGTGCTGCCCGGCGGCTTCGGCACCCTCGATGAGCTGTTCGAGGCCCTCACCCTGATCCAGACCGGCCGCACCCAGCCCATCCCCCTGGTGCTGCTGGCGCCGCCCGGGGATCCGTTCTGGAGCAGCTGGCAGGTGGAGGTGCAGCGGCTGATGACCAAGCGGGGCCTGATCTCCCCGGAGGATCGCTCCCTGGTGTGCCAAACCGACAGCGCCAGCGAGGCGATTGCCCACATCTGCCGCTTCTACCGGGTGTTCCACGCCGCCGAACTGCTCAGTGATCGGCTGGAACTGCAGCTCAACGCGCCGATCCCGCCCCAGGCCCTGGTGCAGATCAACCGGGAGTTCGACGACCTGGTGGAGGAGGGGGTCATCCACGCCGCCGAAACCAGTGACGAAGATGGCTTTCTTCGGCCCTGCCTGCGCTTCCGCTTCAACATGCGCCGCATGGGCAGGCTGTACCAGCTGATCGATGTGCTCAACGGTCTCAATCTGCCCGCTGGCCCGGCCCTGGAGCAACCTGAGCAGCGCAGTGGCGAGCCGTCATGAGGCGACTGGGTCTGATCGACTACGGCATGGGTAACCTGCACTCGGTGCGGCGGGCCTTCGAGCGGCTGGGCTCGGAGGTTGTGACCGTGGCCGATCCGGCAACCGATGCCGCCCTGATCGACAGCTGCCAGGGGCTGCTGCTGCCAGGTGTGGGCGCCTTCGATCCGGCCATGGAGCGGCTGCGGGCCAGCGGACTGGACGCCATGCTGCGCGCCTGGTGCGCGTCGGAGCGGCCGCTGCTCGGGATCTGCCTGGGGTTGCAGCTCCTGTTTGAAGCCAGCGACGAGGGCGAGAGCCGGGGACTGGCCCTGCTGCCAGGGCGGGTGCGGGCGCTGCCACGGCGCCGCGGCCACCCGATTCCGCACATGGGCTGGGAACCCCTGATCCCGCTCACCCCCAGTCCCCTGCTGCCGGCGGGAGCGCCGCAGGCCTGGGTGTACTTCGTGCACTCCTTCGCCGCCGAACCCACCGATCCGGCCGTCAGCACCGCCGGCGTCGCCTTCGCCGGCGACACCGTGACGGCGGCGGTGTGGCACGGCTCCATCGGCGCCTGCCAGTTTCACCCCGAGAAATCGGGCCGGGCCGGTGCCGCGATCCTGCAGCGCTGGCTGCAGTGGTTGCCGGCATGAGCGCGGGGCGGCCATGAGCCTGCGCCTGAGCGGCGGCCGCCGGCTGCAGAGCCCTCCCGGCGACCTGGCACGCCCCACCCCCGCCCGGGTGCGGCTGGCGGTGATCAACCTGCTGGCGGCTGAGCTTCCCGGCTGCCGTTGGCTTGATCTCTGCTCCGGCAGCGGCGCCATGGCCTGCGAAGCCCTGCAGCGAGGCGCCGGCCGGGTGGTGGCGGTGGAGCGCGATAGGCGCCTGGCCGCCGTGACCCGCAGCAACCTCGAGGCCGTGCAGCAGGGCCTGGGACGCCCCAGCCAGGTGCAGGTGCACGCCACCGATGTGCTGCGCTGGCTGCGGCGCGGCAGAGATGCGGGCGGCAATGCTGCGGGCAGCAGTGGTGCGGGCGGCAGGGCGGACGACGACGACCAGGGCGGCTTCGATCTGATTTATGCCGACCCGCCCTACGCCGCAGGGCTCTACGGACCGATTGCCGAAGCGGTGGCCGGCGACCACTGGCTTGCGGAGAGGGGAACCATGATCTGGGAGTGCGGCAGCGGCGCTGTGGCCGAACCGCCGCCCGGATGGCGGCTACGGGACCGTCGCCGCTATGGATCGACCAGCGTGGTGCTGCTGCAGCAGGGGTGAAGACTCAGAGTTGAAGGGCCGGCCGTCCAGCGGCCCTCAGCTGTCGAGCATGGAACCGCGGCGGTACTGGCTCCATGCCGCCACGAACAGGCCAAGCAGCGTCACGGGGATCAGCCCCAGCACGATCCCGCAGAGCAGAGGTTCGATCATGGCGAAACCGGTGGTGCGATCAGGTGACAATTGTTCCATGCCGGTGTTCCATGCCGGGGTGATGGCGAGACCCCAACCGTTGCTCACGGCGCAGGCCTGCCGCCCGTCAGGCTGGTGACAGCGCAGCGATCGACGCCGCCTCAGCCAGCACCAGCTCCATCCCTCCCCGCGTGATCAGCCCCGTGCGATCGAGCCCTCCCCCGTCGTCAGCAGCCGATTCCGCCGCCCAGATCGCCCCCCGCGCTGGGATCGGTCGTGGGCTGGTCACCGCCCTGGTGGGGGCAGCGGCCGCGGCCTGTGTGCTGCTGGCGCTGCTGGTGCTGCCTGGGGTCGGCAGCGACCCGTACACCCGCCAGACCCTGGCGCTCAAGGGCTCCGCGGAGCATGGCGCCCTGCTCTTTCGCCTCAACTGCGCCGGCTGCCATGGCATCGCCGCCCAGGGCCTGGTGGGACCCAACCTGCATGGCGTGGCGGAACGCAAGAACCAGCGCCAGCTGATCAGCCAGGTGGTGAGCGGCCGCACGCCGCCGATGCCGAGCTTCCAGCCCGAACCCCAGGCCATGGCCGACCTGCTCGCCTACCTCAACGGACTGGTGTGAGCCAGGGCCCGCCCGTGGCCACCGGATTCCGGCCCGCCGAATCCCTGGCGCTGGTGCTGGTGGAGCCGGCCGGCCCGCTCAACGTGGGCAGCGTCGCCCGTCTCTGCGCCAACTTCGGGATCAGCGACCTGCGACTGGTGGCGCCGCGCTGCTCCCACACCGGGGAGGAGGCCCGGCGCATGGCCGTGCACGCTGGGGCGGTGCTGGAGGAGGCGCGGGTCTTCCCGACCCTGGAGGCGGCCCTGGCCGATTGCCGCCGGGTGGTGGCCACCAGCGGGCGAGGCTGCGGCGAACCCCTGCCACCGCTAGACCTCGACGGCGCCCTGGGCTGGCTGGCGGCAGACCCGGGAGACCCGAAACTGGCAGCCGCGCGCGCCCTGGTGTTCGGCCGCGAGGACCGGGGCCTGAGCAAGGCCGAACTGCTCCAGGCCGGCCGCCTGCTGCACATCCATACGGCGGGCAGCTACGGCTCCCTCAACCTGGCCCAGGCCGCTGCCGTGGTGCTGCACCACTGGCACCGCCTGCAGAGCAGGGGCCAGCCATCGGCCGTCGCCGGCCCGGGGGCAGCGACGCCGGCAGCGGAGGCGGCCCCATGCCAGCGGGGGGTGCTCGAGGCGATGCTCAGCGACGCCGAAGGGCTGCTGCTGGAGGTGGGATTCCTCTACCCCCACACGGCCGCGGCCCGGATGGCCAAGTTGCGCAGCCTGCTCCAGCGCGCCCAGGTGAACACCGAGGAGGTGGCCCTGCTGCGGGGCATGGTGCGCCAACTGCGCTGGGCCGCGACCCGCGGCGACACTGGCACCACGGCGGGCGCCGATCCCGCCTCCACCCCTTAACTTCAGCCGACACAGGTCCAGCTGCCTTGAGCGCCGCTCAATCCCCCAGGAGTCCTCGCAGCCGTTGGCGGCACACCCTGCTGCTGCTGCTGCGGCTGGCCGTGATGGGCGTGGGCCTGGGGGTGCTCACCGCCACCGGGCTGCGGCTGCTTGCACCGCGACTGGCCGGGGGCAGCCTGCCCGGCCTCGGTCAGCTGGCCGAAGCCACGGGCCAGCAGGGCCTGGCCCCGGGCCGCTTCCAGCCCAGACAGGAGCTCACCCAACTCAGCCAGCGCTGGCAGCAGCTGGCCGCCGCCCAGAAGGACCTCGAGGCCAGCGGCTTCCTGCTGGTGCTCGATGACGGCCGCTTCGCCCAGCTGAACCCCGAGCAGCCGATGCCGGCGGCGAGCTCAATCAAGACACAGATCCTAGTGGTGGCCCTGGAGGATCTGGACGCGGGCAAGCTCAGCTGGAACGACCCGCTGACGCTCACCCAGGAGCTGGTGGGCGGCGGGGCCGGCTGGATGGCCACCCGTCCGATCGGCACCCGCTTCCCCTTCTTCGAGGCGGCCACCGAGATGATCCGGATCAGCGACAACAGCGCCACCAACCTGGTGATACAGAAGCTGGGCGGCCAGACCGCCGTCAACACCCGTTTCCAGGCCATGGACCTGCCGGCCACCCAGCTCAACAACTGGCTGCCGGACCTCGATGGCACCAACACCAGCAGTGCCCGCGACCTGGCCCGCTCCATTGCCCTGGTGGACACCGGCGAGACCCTCAGCCCCCGCGCCCGCGACCATTTCCGGGAGATCATGGCCAGCTCCCGCACCGATACGATGATCCCTCAGGGTTTGCTGCGGGGCCTGGGGAAGAACGCCGAGGAGCCCGACCCCGAGCTGCTCAGCCTGGGCGTCAGCGCTCTCAACAAGACCGGCGACATCGGCACCGCCTACGCCGATGCCGCCCTGATCCAGCTGCCCACTGGCCAGCGGGCCGTGGCCGCCTTCATGGTCACCGGCCCCTTCAATGATCCCCGTTCCGCCGAACTGATCCGCGCCATGGCCGCGGCCGTGAGCCAGACCCTAGTGGGGCAGCCATGACCCAACCGCCGATGCTGTCGCGCCCCATGACTCCACACCCGCTCCGCCGCCGAGTCCGGCTGTCCCTACTGCTGGCAGCCGGCAGCCTGCTGCTGTTCCCAGCCCTGAGCCCGGCTCTGGCCCCCGCCCCGGCGGCCGCCCAGCAGCAGGGCAGCCAGGGCAGCGAACCGCTGCTGCGCCGCCAGACCGTGGCCCCCCTGCCCGGCGCTCTGGATCAGGTGCTGATGGTCAACGACAACAACCCCGAGCTGATCAGCGGGCCGGGCATCCTGATCTCCACCTTCCCGTCCGCCGGCCGCGGCGTGCCGGCGGCCCATCTCGATGTGGCCCTCGATGGCCGCTTCGACCTGTTCAGCCACCACGTCTACGCCGGCAGGCCGGAAACCCTCAACTCCACCCTGTGGCTGGCGGTGGTCGCCCAGCCCCGCGGCGACCGTCCCGTGCAGCTGCGCCTGCTGGAGGGCTCCACGGCCCTCTCCCAGTCACTGGATCCGGCCATGGCCGGGGCCCCCTTCCTGCCCCTGCCCCCCTTGCTGGCGGAAAGCACCACACCGGCCTGGGCCGGGCCGGGCAGTCGCGTGGCCAGCGAACTCCTGCGTCGTCACCGCAGCCCCGAAATCCCCCAGGCCTGGACCCTGGAGCCAGGCCAGCCCAGCACCCTGGTGGTGCTGCCCCTGCCGGTGCGGGGGCTCGACCCGCTGCTCAACGGCCGCAACCTGCAGCTGCGCCTGCACAGCGACGGCCCCGTGAGCCTGGCCACCCTGGCCGCCTTCGGTCCGCTCGATCAGCCACCAGCGGCCGACACCTGGGCAGCGCTGCTCGACGGCGGCCTCAGCCCCAAGGAGCACGAGCCCACCCCCCGCGGTGCCCCGGGGCGGATGATCTATTCGCGGGTGAGCGGGGTGCAGGTGGGCAGCGTCTGGCGCGGCACCATCACCAGCCCCGGCCAGGCCTGGCTGCGTGCCGACGCCGCCCCGATCTCCTGGCCGATCGCCTCGCTTGAGCGCGGCCGGCTGGGCACCGAACAGGTGCAGACCGCCGAACTGAAGGCCTTCTACCCCGGCACCGCCTGGGCCGCCCACGGCAACTACGGGGTGGAGTACGACGTCACCATTCCCCTGCGCAACACCGGAGCGGAACCGGTGCAGCTGCAGCTGGCGTTCGAGTCGCCGATCAAGACCGATCCGCCCCTCGGCGGCCTGCGCTTCAACACCACCCCGGTGCGATCGGTGATGTTCCGCGGGCCGATCGAAGTGGCCGGGCTGGATGCCATCGGCGGCCGGCCGGCGGGACGGCGCCGCTTCCACCTGGTGCAGCGGGCCGGGGACCAGAGCGAGCCCCTGGGGACGGTGAGCTTGGCCCCGGGGGCCACCCGCAACCTGCGGGTGCGGCTGATCTATCCGGCCGACGCCACCCCGCCCCAGGTGCTGAGCCTGCTGCCCGTGAGCGCCAGCGCAGCTGTGAAACAATCGGCCCCTCAGCCAGCCAGCAGCACGCCGTGACGCCAGTCCGCCAGCGCCGGGTCTTCCCCTTCACCGCAATTGTGGGTCAGGAGGAGATGAAGCTGGCTCTCCTGCTCAACGTGATCGATCCCCGCATCGGCGGCGTGATGATCATGGGCGACCGGGGAACGGGCAAGAGCACCGCGATCCGCGCCCTGGCCGATCTGCTGCCCCAGATCGAGGTGGTGAGCGGTGATCCCTACAACAGCTCCCCCAGCGATCCCGACCTCCAGAGCGAGGAGGTGCGTCAGCGCCTGGAGCGGGGGGAGGAGCTGGTGGCGGAGCAGCGCCAGGTGCCGATGGTGGACCTGCCCCTGGGGGCCACGGAAGATCGCCTCTGCGGCACGATCGATATCGAAAAGGCCCTCAGCGAGGGCGTGCGGGCCTTTGAGCCGGGCCTGCTGGCCAAGGCCAACCGCGGCCTGCTCTACGTGGACGAGGTGAACCTGCTCGACGACCACCTGGTGGACGTGCTGCTGGATTCGGCCGCCTCGGGCTGGAACACTGTGGAGCGGGAGGGCGTTAGCGTACGTCACCCGGCCCGCTTCGTGCTGATCGGCTCCGGCAACCCTGAGGAAGGCGAGCTGCGCCCCCAGCTGCTCGATCGCTTCGGCATGAGCGTGGAGGTGCGCACCGTGCGCGACCCCGAGCTGCGCGTGCAGGTGGTGGATCAACGCACCGCCTTCGACAACGACCCCGACAGCTTCAACAGTTCCGTGCAGCCCAACCAGGACGCCCTCCAGGCCCGGGTGGTGGAGGCCCAGGAGCGGCTGGGCAAGGTGCAGATCGACGACGACCTGCGCATCCGCATCTCCGCGATCTGCGGCGAACTGGATGTGGACGGCCTGCGCGGCGACATCGTCACCAACCGGGCCGCCCGCGCCCTGGCGGCCTTCGAGGGCCGCAGTGAGGTGAGCGAAGTCGACGTGGCCCGGGTGGTGGCCTGCTGCCTGCGCCACCGCCTGCGCAAGGATCCGCTGGAGCAGATCGACTCCGGCGACCGGGTGGTGAAGGTGTTCTGCAAGGTGTTCGAGCGGCCCGAAGCAGCCGACCGCAGAGACTTCGAGCTGGCCCTCGCCGCCTGAGGGCCCCGGGGGCTGATGGGGAGCCCCTGATGCGCATCCTCGGCATTGACCCCGGCCTGGCGCGGGTGGGCTACGGCGTGATCGAGATCGATCCCCGGCAGGGCCGCCAGAGCCTGCTCGACTGCGGCATCCTGCGCACCGACCCGGGCCGCAGTGAGGGGGAGCGGATGGTGGAGATCAGCCGCGATCTGCGCCAGCTGGTGCGCAGCTGGCGGCCCCGGCTGGCGGTGGTGGAGAAGTTCTTCTTCTACCGCTCCAGCACCACCATTGCCGTGGTGCAGGCCCGGGGCGTGCTGCTGATGACCCTGGCCCGCCTGCAGGTGCCGGTGGTGGAGTTCCCGCCCATGCAGATCAAGCAGGCCCTCACCGGCAACGGCCACGCCGACAAGCAGGAGGTGCTGGAGGCGGTGATGCGCGAGCTGCAGCTGGCATGCCCGCCACGGCCCGACGATGCCGCCGACGCCCTGGCCGCCGCCCTCACCGGCTGGTTCCAGCGCTGAGCGCCATGGACGGACCCCACACCCCTCCTGACAACGCCGGCGCCGCCACCAAGCAGGCCCTGCGGCGGCGGTTGCGGGCGTTGCGCGAGCAGCTGCTGCCGGACCTCGAGCCGGCGATCCGCGCCCAGGTGCAGCGGGTGCTGGAGAGGCACCTGGACGGGCCGGGCCGGGTGGGCCTCTACTGGCCCCTGGCCGGCGAGATCGACCTGCGCCCCCTGGCCGATCAGCCCGCCCTGGCCGGCCGGCTGGCCTTGCCCGCCATTGCCGGCGAACGCCTGCACTACCGCCCCTGGCAGCCGGCCCAGGCCCTGCAGGGCGACGCCTGCGACATCCCCGCCCCACCGCCGGCGGCGGGCGAGCTGGCGGCCGGAGACCTGGCCGTGCTGCTGGTGCCGGCCCTGGCGATCGATCGCCGGGGACTGCGGCTCGGCTACGGCGGCGGCTGGTACGACCGCCTGCGCAGCGGCTCCGAATGGCGCCGGGTGCCGGCCCTGGCTGTGCTGCCCTCCGGCTGCCTGCTGGAGCGGCTGCCGGCGGATCCCTGGGATGTGCCCCTCGACGGCTGGATCAGCGAGCTGGGCCTGGGCGAGCCCCCATCGCCATCCCAATCCGGTCCAGCCCAGAGCCCTCCATCACAATCTTGTTCACAAACCGGGCCTGATCCCCTCGGCCCCGGTGCACCTTTGCGAGGATCGCGCCCAGTGCACAGGCGGTCGCCGTGAATCTGTCCCCTCACCGTTCGGACATCTCCCTCAGCGTCGCCCCCACCAGCTCCTTCTCCGCCTCCAGCAGCTCCTTCTCTGCCCCCACCGCCGCCGAACGGGTGCTGGCCGCCGAGCTGCAGGCCCGCGAGGAGGCCCACGACGCCCTCTCGATGATGGTGACCTCGATGGCGCGCATGGTGCAGGCGGGCAAGACGCGCGACAGTCGCTGGAAGGACAGCTGATCAACCCTCTCCCGATGACCGCATCCACCGCCCGGCAGCGGCCATGGCTGCCGATCAAGGCCCTGATCAAGGTGCTGATGGCCTCGGCCCCTCTGGCGCTGGGGACCGTTCTCCTGGGGTGGAGCACCTCCCCCCCAGCCCGGGCCCACGCGATCGAAAGCAGCCTGGAACACCTCAGCCAGCAGACTGAGAGCTTCGCCGCCGAGCTGGAACTGAACAGCCGCTTCAGCACAGGCGAACCCGTCGATGCGGCCACCGTGCGGCTGCTCCCCCCCGAGGGGCCGGGGATCGAACTGGGGCGCACCGATGCCGAGGGGCGCCTGCGCTTTACCCTGCCCGATGCCGCTGCTGCTGATTGGGAGCTGCAGGTGGACGCGGGACCCGGCCACCGCGACTACCTGGAACTGGCGGAGGCGGGCGCCGCGCCGGCCCTGGCGGCAAGCCCCACGCCACCGGCGGCCTGGCGGCGCACAGCCCTCGGGCGGCTGCTGGCCCACCGGCCCGGTGGCGTGCAACAGCCACTGCTGGGAAGCCTGGCCAAGGGTGGGGTGATGGTGGGGCTCGGCGCCGCCGGCGCCCTGCTGCTGGCCCGCCGCCGCCGGCACTGAATGGCTGCCCCCCGCCCCATCGCCACGGGCAGCGAAGCCCTCGATCGCATCGTCGAGCGCCTGGCCGGCAGCACCGACCCGCGCCGCCGCTACGAATACGTGCTCTGGCTGGCCAAGAAACTGGAGCCCCTGCCTGAGGAGTTCCGCAACGACGCCTTCAAGGTGAAGGGCTGCGTGTCCCAGGTGTACGTGGTGGGGGAGCTGCAGAACGGCACCCTGCACTGGCGGGGCGATTCCGACGCCGCCATCACCAAGGGCCTGCTGGCCCTGCTGATCGAAGGGCTCGAAGGGCTCACCCCCGAGCAGGCCAGCACCATCGATCCCGGATTCATCGCCGCCACCGGCCTGCAGGCCAGCCTCACCCCGTCGCGGGCTAATGGTTTCCTGAACATCCTGCGGATGATGCAGGGGCAGGCCAGGGCTCTGGCGGTCTGATTTCTAGGATCGGCCTTCTGCGCGCTTCCAGCCCATGACGATCGGCATCGGCCTGCTCGGCCTCGGCACGGTGGGAGCAGGGGTTGCCGAGATCCTCGCCAACCCGGAAGGACGCCATCCGCTGGTGGCGGAGCTGGCACTGCGACGGGTGGCGGTGCGCGACCTGGCGCGGCCGCGGGCGGTGCCGGTGGCCGCTGAGCTGCTCACCACCCAGGCGGAGGCGGTGGTGGACGATCCGGCGGTGGACATCGTGGTGGAGGTTCTCGGGGGGCTGGAGCCCGCCCGCTCCCTGATCCTGCGGGCCATCGCCGCCGGCAAGCCCGTGGTCACGGCCAACAAGGCGGTGATCGCCCGCCACGGGGAGGAGATCGCCGCCGCCGCCGCCGCCGCCGGGGTGTACGTGCTGCTGGAGGCGGCGGTGGGCGGCGGCATCCCGATCATCGAACCGCTGAAGCAGTCGCTCGGAGCCAACCGCATCGACCGGGTGAGCGGCATCATCAACGGCACCACCAACTACATCCTCAGCCGCATGGCCGCTGAGGGTGCCGACTACGGGGCTGTGCTTGCCGACGCCCAGCGCCTTGGCTACGCCGAAGCCGATCCGGCCGCCGATGTGCAGGGCGCCGACGCCGCCGACAAGATCGCCATCCTCACGGGCCTGGCCTACGGAGGCTCGGTGCCGCGGCAGGCGATCCCCACCGAGGGCATCGACCGGCTCGACGCCCGCGATGTGGCCTATGCCGACAAGCTCGGCTACGTGGTGAAGCTGCTCGCCGTGGCTCAGCGCATCGACAGCCAGCCCGGCGGTGGTGACAAGGCCAGCGGCGATCCGGACGCGGTGCTGCTCGATGTGCGGGTGCATCCCACCCTGCTGCCCCGCAGTCACCCGCTGGCGGGGGTGAACGGGGTGTTCAACGCCATCTTGGTGGAGGGCGATCCGGTGGGCCAGGTGATGTTCTACGGCCCGGGAGCCGGGGCGGGGCCCACGGCCTCAGCGGTGGTGGCCGACATCCTCAACATCGCCGGCATACGGCAGGCCACCCTCCCTGCGGGCTCAGCCGGGGGGCCGGTGGGCCTCGACCCCCTGCTGGCGGCCGGCAGCTGGCGCCGGTGCCGCCTCATCGACGGCGCCCTCACCACCCACCGCAACTACGTGCGCCTGCGCACCAGCGACGAAGCTGGGGTGATCGGGCGCATCGGCACCTGCTTCGGGGAGGCGGGGGTGTCGATCCAGTCGATCGTGCAGTTCGAAGCCCACAGCGACGCCGCCGAGATCGTGGTGATCACGCACGAGGTGCTGGAGGAGCGGTTCCGGCAGGCCCTCGATGCCATCGCCGCCCTGGCCGAGGTGCAGGGGGTGGCCGCCTGCCTGCGCACGCTCTGAGCAGGAGCAGGGCCGGGCTGCCGCTTGGTGCGCAAACCGGCATCAGGGGGATGCGCGTCCACCGGGAAGCGGCACCATGCCTTCAGTTCGATTCAAAAGGAATCCTTAAGCCGCGTCTCCTCCAGCCGGGTCGCGCCGCCAACGCCCGCATCGCTAGGACAGAACCAACCCGGCCTGTCCCCCATGCCGTCCCTCCGCTTCATGAAGCACTTCATGAGACGTTCATGACCAGCCTTTCCTGCAGCCATCCCCACACCGCCCTCAGCCAGGGCGACTGTGTGCGGATTCAGGCCGATGATCAGCTGTACCAGGTGATCGGCATCGACGATCGCCACAACCGCTGCTGGTTGCGCCGCTGGCCCCTGGCCCGCCACGGCTCCCAAGTCTTTGAAATTTCCCTGCAGCAGGTGCGGCCTCTCAGGCCCCACCACTCTTGAATGGCGGCGCTCTGCTGACCCCTCGCCCTTGCTCCGGTCGTTGCGGCTGACTCCACCGTTGCGGCTGCCGCCACGGCTGATGTGCACCCATTGGCTCCCGCTCCTGGCCGCCGCCCTGGTGCTTGCCGGCTGCCGCGGGGCGGACGGCCCGGGTGCAGCCGCGCCTCCCCAACCCTCCCGCAGCAGGCCGGGTAGCGATCTGGTGGTGGCCACCAGCGCCAGGGTGGGCTCGGTGGACCCGGTGCGGGCGTCCACCTTCGGAGCGACCCAGCTGCTCAGCGCCCTCGGCGATCCCCTCTACCGCCTGGGTGATGACGGCAGCGTGCAGCCGGCCCTTGCCGCCGACGTTCCTCGCGTCAGTTCGGACGGCCTGACGGTGACCATCCCCCTGCGCCGCGATGTGCTGTTCCACGACGGCACCCGCTTCGATGCCGACGCCATGGTGTTCAGCCTGGAGCGCTTCCTGGCGATCGGCACCCTCAGCTACCTGCTCGACGAGCGCATCGAGGCCGTGCGGGCCAGCGGCTCCCACGAGCTGGAGTTGCGGCTCAGGCGCCCCACCACGGTGCTGCCCCAGCTGCTCAGCACCATCAACCTCACCCCCGTCTCGCCCAAGGCCTACCGAGACCACAGCGATCGCGCCCTCAGTGACCGCTTCGTGGGCACCGGGCCCTACCGGTTGAGCTTCTTCAGCGACCAGCAGCAGCGCCTGGAGCCCTTCGAGCGCTACTGGGGCGAGCGGCCCCGGAACGCGGGCATCGTGCTGGTGAGCCTTGGCAACTCCACCGCCCTGTTCGGCGCCATGGGCAGCGGAGAGGTGGATGTGCTGCTCTCCACCGGCCTACACGAAGACCACCAGCAGGCCCTGGAGCGCCGCGCCGAACAGGGGGATCTGCGGGAGGGCCAGGGTCCGGCCCTGGAGATCGGCTACATCACCCTGCACACCCAGCAACCGCCCTTCCGCGATCCCGCCCTGCGCCAGGCCCTGGCCCACAGCCTCGATCGCCAGCTGATCAGCGAACGGGTCAGCCAGGGCCTGCGCAGCCCCCTGCGCGACCTGGTGCCTCCGGCGGTGAGCGGCACAACACGGCAGATCTGGCCCGCCTACAGCCCCGACACGGCCCGCAAACTGTTCCGCCAGGCGGGCTATTGCGACGGCACGGTGCTGGAGTTGCCGCTCACCTTCCGTTCCAACATCCCCTCCGACCGCCTCATGGTGCTCACCTGGCAGGCCCAGCTGGCCCGCGATCTCGGCGACTGCATCGTGCTGCAGCCCAACGGCATGGAATCCACCACCGTGTACCGGCAGCTGGGCGAGGGGGCCTTCGCGGCCGTCATGCTCGACTGGCGCGGCGCGGTACGCGATCCGGAGGCCTACCTGTTTCCCCTGCTCAGCTGCAGCGAAGCCGAGGGCGAGCACTGCCTCAGGGGTGAAAGCGCCCTGAGCGGCAGCTTCTGGACCGCCCCCGGGCTGCAGGAGGAGCTGCTGCGCAGCGAGGCGCTGGCCGGCGCTGAGCGCCTGGCGCTGCTGCAGCGCATCGAGGAGCGCACCGCCGCGGCAGCGCCCTACCTGCCCCTCTGGCTGGTGACGCCGCGGGCCTGGGCCCAGCCCGGCCTGGCCACGCCCCGCTTCGACGGCAACGGCCGGCTGCTGCTGCAGGATCTGCAGCGCCTGCCATGAGCCGCCGCCGCGCCCTGGCCCGCTACCTGGCGGCCCGCCTGGCCCTGGTGCCGGTGATGCTGTGGCTGATCGCCAGCCTGGTGTTTCTGCTGCTGCGGGTGGCCCCCGGCGATCCGGTGGATGCGGTGCTGGGCACCCGCGCGCCGGAGGCCACCCGGGCGGCCCTGCGCAGCCAGCTGGGGCTGGATCAGCCCCTGCCCCAGCAGTACGGCCAGTTCCTGGTGGATCTGCTGCGGGGCGATCTGGGCGAATCGCTCAACAGCCAGGAACCGGTGGGCCGGATCATCGGCCAGAGCCTGCCGGCGAGCATGGAACTGGGGCTCACGGCCCTGCTGCTGGCCGCCCTGCTGGGGCTGGCCGTGGGCTTTTCCGGCATCGCCAGGCCCGAGGGCAAGCTCGATCTCAGTGGGCGGCTCTACGGCATCGGCACCTATGCCCTGCCCCCGTTCTGGGCGGCGATGGTGGTGCAGCTGATCTTCGCGGTGTGGCTGGGCTGGCTGCCGGTGGGGGGCCGCTTTCCGCCCACCCTGCTGCCGCCCCAGGGCAGCGGCTTCTACCTGCTCGACAGCCTCCAGAGCGGCCTGAGATCTGGGCAGTGGCAGCAGCTCGGCGGCACGATCCGCCATCTGCTGCTGCCGGCCGGCACCCTGGCGCTGCTGCTGAGCGGCATCTTCACCAACGCCCTGCGCCTCAACCTGCGCCGCGCCCTGGGCTCCGACTACGTGGAGGCGGCCCGCAGCCGCGGCCTGGGAGAAGCCCGGGTGGTGCTGCGCCATGCCCTGCCCAATGCCCTGCTGCCGGTGCTCACGATCACCGGCATCACGGTGGCCTCGCTGATCGGCGGTGCCCTGCTGATCGAGGTCACCTACTCCTGGCCCGGCATCGCCGCCCGCCTGCAGGAGGCGATCGCCCAGCGCGACTACCCGCTGGTGCAGGGGATCGTGGTGGTGGTGGCGGCCCTGGTGGTGCTGGTCACGGTGGTGGTGGATCTGCTCGTGGCCCTGCTGGATCCCAGGATCCGCTTCTGAGCCCGGGTTCGCCTCGGAGTGCCGGTTCGCCCCGGAGCGCTGGCCCTCTGCCCACGCCCAGGGGGGCCGGCGGGGGTGCCAGCCGGCTCTGCCAGACGCGGGCAGCGTCGGCATCGAGCACGCTGGCCTCCACGCCGCCATGGCGGCGGCGCTGCGGACTGAGCAGGCCGTCATGGCGGGCGGAGTCGAGAAATTCACTGGTGAGGCGCAGCAACAGCTCCTGCACCAGCCGCGGGTCTTCACCCACAAACTCCTGCCCCAGCCGGAACAGGGCCTCGCTGTCGCCCTCCACGCGCACCGGGGAGAAGTGGCTGCCCCCCTCCACCATCACCAGCCGGCTGCGGGGATGGCGACTGCTGCTCAGCAGGCTGAGCTGCTCCTGCACCGGTGGCGTGATCAGGTCCAGGCTGCCGCCGGCCATCAGCACCGGCACGGGCAGATCGGCCAGCCCCCGCTCGCTCCAGAGCAGGCTTCCGAACCCGTTGAAACTCACCACGGCCAGCAGCGGTGTGCCGACCATCAGCAGGGGCTGCTGGAGAACGGCGCGCGCCTGGCGGGGGGAGCCGTCGCCGGTGATGGCCCCCAGCTGGCACTGCAGGAGCCGCGAGACATTGGTGAGCGGCAGCGAAGCCAGGGCCTGCCGGCAGCGCGCGGCGAGCCCCTGCTCCGGCACCAGCCCAGCCGCCATCAGGGCCACCAGCCCACCGAGGGAATGGCCCATCAGCACCACGCCGGCATCGCCGGCTCCGGGAGGGCCGAGTGCCGGCAGGCGGCCTTCGGCGCGGGCATTGAGCACGGCCTGCACGTCGGCCAGCCGCTGGGGCACCGATTCCGCCCCCGGCGGCGGTCCCTGGCCGCTCAGCGAGGCCTGCACGGCCCGTTCATCACTGCCGGGGTGCTCGAGCACCAGCACCGGCCATCCCTGCTCGGCCAGGGCTGAGGCCAGCCAGTTGAGCTGACTGCTGCTGCCCCCCAGCCCCGGCATCAGCAGCAGCCAGGGCTCGGGCTCAGCGCGGGGGGACCCCCGCGACGCCCAGAGATCGATCGGCAGCGGCGCGGAGCGATGGGCCACCGGGAGTTCCAGCCGCCGGGGCATCGCTGGCTGGCTGCTGCGCGGCCGCCCCACCAGCAGGGGTTGGGACTGACGCACGGGCAGGGGCAGGCGGCGGAGCTCCGCCATGGCCCGCTTCTGGTGCTGCAACTGCCCGCGCCAGTGCTGCGCCAGGGCCAGCAGCCCATCCACCTCCAGGGTCACCTGCTGGACCGGCAGCTCACGCAGGAGATCCAGGGCCGTCACCGACGCCTGCCGCTCGAACAGCCGCTGCAGGCTGACCAGCAAAAGGGGGCCCGTGCTCTCGCCCTGTGGTCCGGTGAGCAGGCCCCCCACCTGCCGCAGCACCTGTTCCCCACTCCAGCTGCCGAGCAACTCCGTGGCAAAGCTGCGGTCCTGGAGCAGTGGAGCCTGCAACAGGCGGATCAGACCGGTGCGGGAGCGGTCATCGAGCAGGTTCAGCCAGGTGGCCTGGTCGCCCCGGGGCCGGGCCGGGTCCCGGCTCCAGGCCTCCAGCGCGTCGAGGTCGATGGGCAGCTCCAGGCCATCGAAGCGCACCACCAGCTCCTCCGCCGCCGGGGCCGGTGACGGCCTCCAAGCGCACAGCAGCACCAGCAGACTGGCGATCAACCCGGACAGGCGACGGCAGTTTGACAAGGGCGTGTGAGCGGGAACGCGGTGGGCTGGCCTGGGCAGCGGGGATCTGGACCTGGTGCACCCAGTTTCCCCCCGCCCTGCGCGAGGTGGCCGTGCTGAGGCTGGTGGGCTCGGTGGGGGCCGGCGGTGTGCTCTATCTCACGCCCATGGTGTTTCACCGGGAGGCCTTCAGCGCCACCAGCGTCACCCAGGGGCTGGCCCTGGCGGCTTTGGCGGGCACGGTGGGGCGCTTCCTCTGCGGCCTGCTGCTGGACAGGGGGCTGAACTGCTCGCTGCCGGTGCTGCTGGCGGCCCTGCTCTCCCTGGGTGCCGATGCCACCCTGTTCGCGGCCCGGGAGTTCCCCGGCTACCTGCTCGGCCAGCTGATGCTGGGGATCGCCATGGGCTTCTACTGGCCGGCGATCGAGCTGGCGGTTCCCCTGAGCTGCGCCCGCGGCCCTTCTCCAATCCCCTCGGCCCGGGGCTTTGCACTGGTGCGCAGCGCCGACGCCACCGGAATCGCCACCGGGGCGCTGCTGGGGGCGGCTCTGGCCGCCCTGGGACGCCTGCGGGGCGTGTACCTGCTGGACATCCTCTGCCTGATCGCCATGGTGGTGCTGCTGCTGCTGCGCCCCCTGCCCGATCCCCACCGCCGGCAGGCCAGCTCCGAGGCCCGCCGCTGGGGGGCCTGGCTGCGGGCGCTGCTGCCGGTGCTGGCCATCGCGCTGCTGGCCACCTCCCTGCCGGCCCTGATGCAGAGCGCCCTGCCGCTGGATCTGGTGCGCGGCGGCCTGCGCCGCGGGGCCCTGCCCGAGAGCCTGGGGGCGCTGCTAATCGGCCTGCAGCTGGCGCTGCTGGTGCTGATCCAATGGCCGCTGGGCCAGGCCCTGGCGCGCCGGCCGGTGGCCGCGGGCCTGGGTCTCAGCCTGGTGAGCTTTGCCCTAGGCACAGCCCTGCTGTCGTTGTCGGCGCTGCTGGCGGGCGGGGTGTGGGTGGTGGTGCTGGCCCAGGTGCCCCTGGCCGTGGGCCAGGCCGCCTTCCTGCCCATCGCCACCGAGGCGGTGATCGAGATCTCCCCACAGGAGCATCAGGGAGTGGCGATGGCCCTCTTCTCCCAGTGTTTCGCCATCAGTGCGCTCACTGCTCCGCTGCTGGCGGGCCTGGCGCTGGATAGCCAGGGGCATGGCGCCGGCCTCTGGCTGGTGATGGCCGGGCTCTGTGTTGCCGGGCTGCTGCTGGTGCGGCGGATCAAGCCGCGCCGATCACGCCCCTGAATCGCCAGGAGGCTGATCGCCGCCGGACCGCTGGACCCAGGCCTCATGGGGCAGCGGCTCGGTGCCGTACTCCCAGTCGTCGTAGTCGGGATCGTTGCGGATGCGGCGGTGCAGCTCCTTCTGCACGTCGAAGTCGTGGCCGTGCTCGGGATGGCTGGGGCCGGTGGCGGCTTCGGGGGCGTGGGGAGGCTGCTGGGCGGGCTGCGGTGAGGTCATCCCGGCGGTGGCTGCTGCCTCCAGCATCACACGTTGAACAGGAACTCCATCACGTCCCCCTCGCCCACCACATACTCCTTGCCCTCGGCCCGCAGCCAACCCCGGTTGCGCGCTTCAGCCAGAGAGCCCGCCTCCAGCAGCTGCTCGGTGCCGATCGTCTGGGCGCGAATGAAGCCCCGCTCGAAGTCGGTGTGGATCACGCCGGCGGCCTGGGGGGCGGTCATGCCGGCCCTGATCGTCCAGGCGCGGGTTTCCTTCTCACCGGTGGTGAAGTAGGTGCGCAGGCCGAGCAGACTGTAGGTGGCGCGGATCAGGCTCTGCAGTCCGCCCTCCTCCACCCCCAGGCCGGCCAGGAATTCAGCACGCTCCTCCTCGGGCAGCTCGATCAGTTCGGCCTCCACCTGGGCCGAGATCCGCACCGTGCCGGCCCCTTCCTTTTCAGCCAGGGCCGCCACCTGCTCACAGTGGGTATTGCCGGAAGCGAGGTCGTCTTCGCTCACGTTGGTGGCGTAGATGATCGGCTTGGCGGTGAGCAGCCCGAGGGGCTTCACCATCGCCGCTTCCTCGGCGCTCAGGGTCACCGTGCGGGCCGCACCACCGGCCTCCAGCACCGCCTGAATCCGCTCCAGGGCGGCATCCTCGGCCTGGGCCTCCTTGCTGGTGCGCACTTGCTTTCTGAGCCGCTCGCGCCGCTTCTCCACCTGGGCCAGATCGGCCAGAGCCAGCTCCAGGTTGATCACCTCGGCGTCGCGCACCGGATCCACCGACCCGGCCACATGGATCACGTCGTCGTTCTCGAAGCAGCGCACCACATGCACGATCGCGTCCACCTCGCGGATGGTGGCCAGGAACTTGTTGCCCAGCCCCTCCCCCTGGCTGGCCCCCTTCACCAGGCCGGCGATGTCCACGAACTCCACCCGGGTGGGGATGATCTCCCTGCTGGAGCTGAGGGCCGCCAGCTGCTCCAGGCGGGGATCGGGCACGGCCACCACACCCGAGTTGGGCTCGATGGTGCAGAAGGGATAGTTGGCGGCCTCCGCCTGGGCGTTGGCCACCAGGGCATTGAACAGGGTGGATTTGCCCACGTTGGGCAACCCGACGATTCCGGCTTTGAGCATCGTTGGAATCTACGGAGTGCCGAACCGGCGGGGGCGCAGCTCGCCGCCGCGGGAACGCAACCGCGAAACTGGGATCAGCCTCAACCAGCCCGATTCCCTCCCGCACCCCCCTGCCCGAGGTGGCGCCCAGCCCCACCCCCAGCGCCCCGCCCGCCAGCCCCGGCGCCCGCCCGCGTGCGGGCGAAGCGCCCCTGCGGCCGCCCCAGCCGCCGCCACCCTGGCGTCAGCGGCGCCTGTGGGCGGCTCTTGCCGCTGTGCTGGTGGTGGTGGCCGGGGTGGGGCTGTGGCAACGCCAGCGCGGCAGCCGCCAGGGTGACCTCGCCCCCTTCACCGTGCTGGCCAGCTCCGGCGAGCTGCCTGGCGTTGTGAACGCCTCGGGGGAGCTGGAGGCCGAGCAGCGGGTGAATGTCAGTCCCAGGCGCCAGGGGGTGCTGGAGGAACTGTTCGTGGAGGAGGGTGACCTGGTGCGCAGCGGCCAGCCCCTGGCCCGGATGGATTCCGGCGATCTGGACCAGCGCCTCAGCGAGCTGCAGGCCCAGCTCCGGTCCACCGAAGCCCAGCTGATCCGCAGCCGCAGCGAGGTGGAACGCAATGAGGGGCTGTTTCGTCAGGGCGCCATCAGCCTCAGCGACTTCAACGCCGTGCGCAGCAGCTTCGAGGTGGACCTGGCGGCGATGCAGGCGGCCCGCCAGCGGATCGAAGCCCTCCAGGTGGAGCAGGCCGATCTGGTGGTGCGCGCCCCCTTTGACGGGGTGATCACCCAGCGCTTCGCCGATCCCGGTTCCTTCGTCACCCCCACCACCACCGCCGCCGCCGTGGCCGGCGCCACCAGCTCCTCGATCGTGGAGCTCTCCCAGGGCCTGGAAGTGGTGGCCAAGGTGCCCGAAAGCGACATCGCCCGGATCGCGGTGGGGCAGGAGGCCCAGGTGCGCGTGGATGCCTTTCCCGAACGCAGCTTCCCCGCCCGGGTCAAGCGGATCACACCGCGGGCCGTGAAGCTGAACAACGTCACCTCCTTTGATGTCTACCTCGATTTCCCGCAGCGGCCCCCGGAGCTGCGCATCGGCATGACGGCCGATGTGGGCTTCCAGACCGGGGCCGTGCAGGCCCAGACGCTGGTGCCCACCGTGGCGATCGTCACCGAAGACGGCCGGCCCGGCGTGCTGCTGGTGGATGCCGACCGCCAACCGCGCTTCCAGCCGGTGGAGCTGGGCATCAGCAGCGGCCGCGACACCCAGATCCTCTCGGGTCTTGAGGAGGGCACGCGGGTGTTCATCGATCTGCCGCCCTGGTCGCGGCGGCAACGCTGAACCTTGCCCTGGGGGCTCAGGGCGGGTTTCAGGAGAGGGCCAGGAAGCGCCGGGCCGCGGCCACAATGCGGCCGCTGGCCTGGCCGTCGCCGAATGGGTTGTGGGCGCGGGCCATGGCCTCGTAGGCCTCGGGCTCGCTGAGCAGGCGGCTGGCCTCGGTGTAGATGTCGGCGGTGGCGGTGCCGATCAGCCTCGCCGTGCCCGCCTCCACCGCCTCGGGGCGCTCGGTGGTGCGGCGCAGCACCAGCACCGGCTTGCCCAGGGCCGGGGCCTCCTCCTGCAGACCACCGGAATCGGTGAGCACCAGGGTGGCGCCGCGCATCGCCGCCACCAGCTGGTCGTAGTCGAGGGGCTCGGTGAGGAAGGCGCGGGGATGGCTGCCGAGCAGGGCCTGGAGGGGCTCGCGCACGGTGGGGTTGCGGTGCAGGGGCAGCAGCAGGGCCGTGTCGGGAAAGCGCTCCAGCAGCTGCAGAAATCCCTGGCCGATCTCCGCCAGCCGCTCGCCCCAGTTCTCCCGGCGGTGCACCGTGGCCAACACCACGCGCTGGACCTGCCAGTCGAGGCCTGGGAGGTCGTAGGCCGGGGCCCGCTCAGCCATCTGCAGCAGGGCGTCGATCACCGTGTTGCCGGTGACCAGCACCTCACCCACCACGCCGGAGGCGCGGCAGTTGGCCGCCGAGCGCTCGGTGGGGGCGAAGTGCAGCTGGGCCAGCTGGGAGATCAACCGCCGGTTGGCCTCCTCCGGAAAGGGGTCGTGCAGGTTGTCGGTGCGCAGACCCGCCTCCACGTGGCCCACGGGGATCTGCTCGTAGAAGGCGGCCAGGGCTGAAGCGAAGGCGGTGCTGGTGTCGCCCTGCACCAGCACCAGATCGGGCCGGTGAAGGCTGAACTCGTCCTTCAGACCCTGCAGGGCGGCACAGGTGATGTGGGTGAGGGTCTGCTTCGGCGCCATGAGCGCCAGGTCATGGTCGGCCGCCAGGTCGAACAGCTGCATCACCTGGCTCACCATCTCGCGGTGCTGGCCGGTGAGCACCACCCGGGTGCGGAAATCGCTCGCCGCCTGGAAGGCCCGGATCACGGGCGCCAGCTTGATCGCCTCCGGCCGGGTGCCGAGCACGATTGTGACCAGGGGCTCAGGCACCGTGAGCAAGCGGCAGCGGGTCGGCGGATCCTACGGAGCACGCTTGCAGAGCACACTTGCAGAGCTCGCTTACGGAGCACGTCGGAACCGCGGCACCCCACGCTGACAGAACAGACCTGACTGGCGAAGCTGGATCCATCTTCGGTGACGCCCGATGACCACCGCGCCGCTGCCGCCCCCCTCGCCGCTTCCCCACTCCCCCCTGCCGCCGCCGCCGCTGCCGACCATGACGGCGACCTTTCCCGAGCAGCCCGCCACGTTGGAAGCGCTCGTGCGCCTGGCCCACGAGCGGGAGTACTCCGACGTGCATCTGGGCGTGGGCGAGGAACCCCGCTACCGCTCCCGGGGCACCATGGTGCGCACCGGCTGGCCCCTCACCGACGCTGACCTATTCCACCGCTGGCTGCGCGAGATCCTCAGCCCGGACGAGATCGAGGCGTTCTACCGGCAGAAGGAATTCGATGGCTCCCACAGCTTTCCGTTCGCGCGGGTGCGGATCAACCTGCTCGACACCCTCAGTGGACCGGCCATGGTGCTGCGCCTGATCCCACACCACGTTCCCACCCTCGACGAGCTGGGGATGCCGGCCGTACTCAGGGAGCTCTGCACACGGCCCAAGGGGATGGTGCTGGTGACCGGCCCCACCGGCTGCGGAAAAACCACCACCCTGGCGGCGATGATCGACTGGATCAACCGCAACATGTACCGGCATGTGGTCACGATCGAGGATCCGATCGAATACGTGCACACCAGCGCCGAGTCGCTGATCCGCCAGCGCCAGGTGGGCCAGCACACGCTGGAATTCCACAACGCGCTGCGCGCCTCGATGCGCGAAGACCCCGACGTGATCCTGATCGGCGAGATCCGCGACCGCCTCACCCTGGCCACCGCCATCGAGGCCTCCCAG
Organism: Cyanobium sp. PLM2.Bin73; assembly: GCA_007694915.1. GTDB lineage: Bacteria > Cyanobacteriota > Cyanobacteriia > PCC-6307 > Cyanobiaceae > NIES-981. The sequence goes on from REEV01000051.1 coordinate 73,677, forward strand.
ACAGGCCAGCTGGTGTTCGGCACGCTGCACACCAACTCGGCGGTCAAAACGGTGGAGCGGGTGCTGGGCATGCACCCCCCCAATGAGCAGGACAGCGTGCGCCAGGCCGTTTCGGAGTCGCTGCTGGCGGTGATCGCCCAGGGCCTGATCAAAACAAGCGATGGCAAACGCACCGTCTATCAGGACATCCTGATCAACACCGATGCCTGCAGGGACTACATCCAGCGCGGCGAACTCGATGAAATCGAGGAGATCATGCGCCGCAGCCGTTTCGATGGCATGGTGACCGCCAACCAGTCGCTCCTGGAGCTGGTGGAATCCGGCAGGGTGGAGCAGGGAGAGGCCCTGGCCCAGAGCCTGAGGCCCAGCGAAATGCTCCAGGCCTTCCGGGGCCGCACCAGCTAGCGGGCCGCCAGCCGTGCGATCAGCAGCACCGTGAGGCCCACCGAGAGGCCGAGCATGGCCAGACGGCCATTCCAGATTTCGGCCTGGGGCGTAAAGCCGCGGCGCCAGGCGTTGAGTTCGGTGCGGCTGACGGGTTCCGCGTCAGCGTGCACACCGGAACCTGAGGGCTCGTCGATCGCCCTCTCCTGGTCGATCACCCCACCCTCGCCTGCCTGGGCGGCAACAGTGGCCGGCCCAAGGGACCCGTCCTGGTCGGCAGCGGCCATGGAGGCAGAGGCTTACAGCCACAACTTAAAGGCTCAGAACGGTGGCGGGGTGCTGTACAGGCTGTCGGCCTGGGCCAGGGGCAGGCGCGCCGCCACCCCCAGGTCGATGGCGCTCCGGCACCCCGTGGCCAGACGCTCGCAGGCCGCCACCCCCACCATGGCGGCGTTGTCGGTGCAATAGGCCAACGGCGCCACCCGCCACTGCAACCCATCCCGGCGGCAGCGCTCGGCCAGCTGCGTGCGCAGCCGCTGGTTGGCCGCCACGCCGCCCACCAGCACCAGCGTTGTAAGGCCCTGATCGAGGGCACAGCGGCAGCTGCGCTCCACCAGCACCTCCACCACCGCCTGCTCGAAGCTGGCCGCCAGATCCGCCACGGGCAGGGGCGTTGATCCCTCGGCCTCCAGGCTGCGCACGAGCCGCAACATGGCGGTCTTGAGGCCACTGAAGCTGAAGTCGTAGGGGTGAAAGCCCCCCTCCGGCCGTGACACCCGGCCCCGGGGCAGCCGGAAGCGCTGGGGGTCGCCGCCGCGGGCCGCCTCCTGAATCGCCGGCCCGCCGGGGTAGCCCAGCCCCAGCAGGCGCGCCACCTTGTCGAATGCCTCGCCGGCGGCATCGTCGTGGCTGCGCCCCAGGCGCCGCACATCACCCGGCCCCTCCACCCGCACCAGCTCAGTGTGGCCGCCGCTCACCAGCAGCACCAGGTGGGAACCGGGGGGCATGGCCTCGCCCAGGTGCACCGAGGCCAGATGCCCCTCGAGGTGATGGATGCCCAGAAACGGCTTGGCGTGCAGACGGGCCAGGGTGCGGCCGGTGATCGAGGCCACCAGCAGCGCGCCCACCAATCCCGGGGCCACCGTCGCGGCCACGGCATCCACCTCAGCCAGGGACAGGCCACTCTCCCGGCACACCTGCGCGATCAGCTGGGGCAGGGCCTCCACATGGCGGCGCGAGGCGATCTCCGGCACCACCCCGCCCCAGCGGGCATGCTCCTCCACCTGGGAGGCCACCGCGCTGGCCAGCACCTGGCGATCGCGCACGATGGCGGCGGCCGACTCGTCACAACTTGTTTCGAGGGCCAGAACCGTTGGCATGGGGCTGCTGCTGCGCTCTTACCTTCTGCGAGTGACATCCTGCATCGCGATGCGCCACATCTTTTCCCGCCTGTGCATGTCCCGCCTGTGCGCGGTTCTGCTCTCCGCCTTCCTCCTGTTCGGCCTGGCACCGGTTGCCCATGCTGATGCATCCGTTGCCGGTCTCACCCCCTGCGCCGAGAGCCCCCGCTTCCAGCAGCGGGCCGCCGCCGCCCGGAACGACCAGGCCAAGGCCCGCTTCAACGTGTACAGCCAGGCCCTCTGCGGCGACGACGGCCTGCCCCGCCTGATCGTGGACGGCCGCTGGAGCCATGCCGGTGATTTCCTGATTCCTGGCCTCCTCTTCCTGTACATCGCCGGCACGATCGGCTGGGCCGGCCGCAGCTACCTGATCGGCGTGCGCGGTGGCAAGGACGCCACCATGAAGGAGATCCAGATCGACATGCCCCTGGCGTTCAAATCCACCCTCTCCGCCGCCGTCTGGCCTCTGGCCGCCTTCAAGGAGTTCACCGGCGGAAAGATGATTGAAGCCGAATCCAAAATCACCGTGTCTCCCCGCTGATCCCTGAAATCATGAAGAAATTTCTCACCACTGCGCCCGTTGTCGCCGCCATCTGGTTCACCCTCACGGCCGGGATCACCATTGAGGTGTTCCGCTTCTTCCCCGACCTGATCCTGCGCCCGCTCTGAGTCAGTCCAGCGGGCCGGTGGCTGAAAGCCCTCCTCCGGGGGGCTTTTTGCTGCCCAGGTCCATCAGCCGCTCCAGCTGCTCGCAGGCCTCCCCCAGATCGGCGTTCACCAGCACCGCATCGAATTCCGCCTCAGCCGCCAGTTCAACCCGGGCCCGCTCCAGCCGGCAGCGGATGGCCTCCTCGCTGTCGCTGCCACGCCAGCGGATCCGGCGCTCCAGTTCCTCCAGGCTGGGGGGCTTGATGAGCAGCTGACGGCCGGCCGGAAACGTGCGCCGCACCTGCCGGGCCCCCTCCAGCTCGATCTCCAGCAGCACCGGCCGGCCCAGGGCAAGCTGGCGCTCCACCGGCTGGCGGGGAGTGCCGTAGAGGTTGCCGGCGAACTCGGCCCACTCCAGAAAACCGCCGTCGCGGACCTGGCGCTCGAAGTCCTCCCGGCTGAGGAAGAAATAGCTCTCTCCCTCCACCTCCCCCGCCCGCGGTGCCCGCGTGGTGGCCGAGACCGACAGCCAGATCGCGGGATAACGGTGGAGCAGCTGGCGCACCAGGGTGCCCTTACCCACACCGCTGGGGCCGGTGATCACGGTGAGACGGGCCATCGCTCCTGCAAGGCTGGGCTGCAGAGTAGGGGCCGGTGTGGGGATTGCCGGCACGGCGACCGGCGCAGGACATGGCCAGGCTGCAGCCGATGGATCTCACCAGCCTGCGGGCCGTGCTGGCGGAATGGCGTCCTCTGCTGCTGCCCAGCCGCTTCGAGAAGGCCCAGCAGGCCAGCCCCTGCAGCCTGCAGATCGGCCTGCGTCACCTGCAGGGGATCACCTGGCTGGAACTGAGCTGGCAGGCCGAGGCGGCCCGGGTGCACGCCATCGAACCGCCGCCGCGTCAGGGTGACGGCAGCACCCTGGCCCAGCAGCTGCAGCACGGGCTGCGCGGTCTGGCCCTGATCCAGCTCCTCCAGAGCGGCTGGGAGCGGGTGGTGGAGCTGGGCTTTGCCCGCCGCCCGGGGGAAGCCGTGCAGCGCTGGCTGGTGGTGGAGCTGATGGGCCGCCACAGCAATCTGTTTCTGCTCGACGAGCAGCGGCAGGTGGTGGCCCTGGCACGGCAGGTGAAAGCCAGCCAGTCGCGGCTGCGGCCGATCGGCACCGGCGACCCCTACCTGCCGCCGCCCCCCCTGGCCGGCGATCCCCCCAGCCGCCACGAGAGCTTCGAGAGCTGGCAGCGCCGCCTGCGGCTGCTGCCCGTGCCGCTGGCGCGGGCCCTGCGCGAGGCCTACCAGGGCATCAGTCCGGCCCTGGCCGGGCAGCTGGCACCGGCGGAGTGGCTGGAACAGCCGGTGACTGAGCTCAGCGACCGCCAGTGGCAGCAGCTCTGGCGGCACTGGTGCGCCTGGCTGGAGGCCCTGGCCCGCGAGCGCTTCCGCTGGCAGCACCGGGGCGACGGCTATGCCTGCTGGGAGCCGGGCGACCCCGCTGGCGGCGAGCCGGCCGGCACGCCCGCCACCGCGCTGCCGATCAACAGAGCCCTGGCGGCCTACTACGGCGACCACCTGACGGCGGCTGCGCTGCAGCAACGCCGCCTGCAGCTGCTCCAGCAGCTGGAGCGCCTGCAACAGCGCAACCAGCGCCAGCGGCAGGAGCAGGAGGCCCTGCTGGCCGCCATTCCCGCCAGCGAGGGGCTCCAGCGCCGGGCCGATGCCCTGCTCAGCCAGCGCCAGCCCGAGCGCAGCTGCATCGACGAAGCCCAGAAGCTCTACCGCAAGGCCCGCAAGCTGCGCCGCTCCCAGGCGGCGATCGAGGCCCGGCTGGAGGTGCACCGCCAGCGCCAGGAAGCGATCGCGGCCAGCCTCACCTTTCTGGAGCAGGCTGACTCCCTGGAGCATCTGGACCTGATCGCCGCGGAATTCCACCAGCTGCTGGGTGAGACGGCGGCCGGCGGCGGGCAGCGGCGGCCGCCGGCAGGCGGCAAGCCATCTACCGGGCCCCAGCCCCTGGAGCTGCACACGGCCTCGGGCCTGCCCCTGCAGGTGGGCCGCAACCACCGCCAGAACGAGTGGATCGCCTTCCGCCAGGCCCGCCGCGGCGATCTCTGGTTCCATGCCCAGGAACTGCCCGGCAGCCACGTGGTGCTCAAGAGTTCCGCCGCCCCCGCCGGCGACAGCGATCTGCAGAGCGCCGCCGACTTGGCGGCCCATTTCAGCCGGGGCCGAGGCAGCGGCCGGGTGCCGGTGGTGATGGTGCCGGTGGAGCAGCTGCAGCGCATCCCCGGCGCAGCGCCGGGCACGGTGCGCCACCGTGGCGGCGAGGTGCTCTGGGGTGAACCCGAGCGCGCCCTCCGCCTGCTCCCCCCGCGGCAGCCATGACCAACCCTCCCCCAATCCCCGCCGATCCCGGCGGCAGCACCACGGCCGCCGCCACCCCCCTGCCGGCGCCAGCCCCGATCCGGGTGGCGCCATCGGAGGAGTTTCCCGGCGAGGTGGAGATGAGCCTGGTGGATCACCTCGAGGAACTGCGCCGCCGCGTGCTGCGCAGTCTGCTGGCGGTGGTGGTGGCCGCGGCGGCCTGTCTGGTGGTGGTGAAGCCCCTGGTGCGGCTGCTGGAGATGCCGGCGGAGGGCATTCGCTTTTTGCAGCTGGCGCCGGGCGAGTTTCTGTTCGTGTCGTTCAAGGTGGCCGGCTACAGCGGCCTCACCCTGGCCCTGCCCTGGGTGCTCTACGAGATCCTCGCCTTCGTGCTTCCCGGCCTCAACCGGCGCGAGCGCCGCCTGGTGGCCCCGGCGGTGGCGGGCTCGGCACTGCTGTTCGCGGCCGGCCTGGCCTTCGCCTGGTGGGCGCTGGTGCCGGCCGCCCTGCGCTTCCTGGTGAGCTACGGCGCCGATGTGGTGGAGCCGAGCTGGTCGATCGAGCGCTACCTCGACTTCGTGCTGCTGCTGATGGTGGCCACGGCGCTGGCCTTCCAGCTGCCCGTGCTGCAACTGATCCTCGGCGCCCTGGGCCTGATCCGGGCCCGGGCGATGCTGGCCGGCTGGCGCTGGGTGGTGCTGCTCTCCGCCGTCTCCGGCGCCGTGCTCACCCCCTCCACCGACCCGGTGACAATGCTGCTGCTGAGCGGAGCGATCACCGGCCTGTTCCTGGTGGGGGTTGCCCTGGTGGCCCTGGTGGAGCGCCTCCGGCCTCAGCCGCAGCCGTCGCCCTAGCCCGAGCCCTAGAGCAGAAATTCAGCGGAGCGGCCGGGTGGCAGCTCCAGGGCCAGGGTGAGGGCGCGGCCCAGCCGCGGCTTGCCGCTGGTGGTGCGCAGCCAGTGGCGCACCTGGGCAGCCGTGCCCATGCCGTTGAGCAGGGTGGCCACCTCCTCCAGCCGCCTGGCGTAGTCGTCCGGGCTGAGCGGAAACGACTGCTGCTCCAGATAGGCCCACATCACCTGCAGGTAGAGCCGCCCCCGGCGCTGCACCAGCTGGAGGTCGTAGGAGGCCTGCCAGCGCTCCCGCAGCACGGCGATCAGCTCCGAGCCACTGAGGGGAACGGCGGCCTCGGCGGGCGGGTCATCGCGGCGATTGCTGGCCACGGGCGGGGGCGGGGCGGGTCTTAAGGTGGCACGCACCTTGCCGTGGCTCCAAGGAGCAGCTCCGCATGACCCAGATTCCAGCGAGCGCCTCAAGTGGTGATGTGCCCGGGATGGGTCGTCGGCAGTTCATGAATCTGCTCACCTTCGGGTCCGTCACCGGTGTCGCCCTCGGCGCCCTCTACCCGGTGGTGAACTACTTCATTCCGCCCCGGGCCGCTGGCTCCGGCGGCGGCACCACCGCCAAGGACGAGCTGGGCAATCCCGTCACCGCCAGCGGCTGGCTGAGCGGCCATCCCGAGGGCGACCGCAGCCTGGTGCAGGGCCTCAAGGGCGATCCCACCTATCTGATCGTGGAAGGCAGTGACGCCATCGGCAGCTACGGCATCAACGCCATCTGCACCCACCTGGGCTGTGTGGTGCCCTGGAGCAGCGGCGCCAACAAGTTCATCTGCCCCTGCCACGGCTCCCAGTACGACGCCACCGGCAAGGTGGTGCGTGGCCCCGCCCCACTCTCCCTGGCCCTGGCCCACGTAACTGTGGAGGACGACAACGTGTTCCTCAGCCAGTGGACCGAAACCGATTTCCGCACCGGCGACAAGCCCTGGTGGGCCTGATCTCCCCCTGCTGATCCGCCCCTCCACTGCCCCCCTCCCGATGCGCGCCACCATTTCGTCCTTCCGGATGTCGTTCCTCCTTCCCCTGCTGCGGCCCCTGGCCGGTGCCGCCCTGGCCGTCGCTGTGCTGCTCGCCGCAGCCACCCCAACCTGGGCCTACCCCTTCTGGGCGCAGCAGAACTACGACAGCCCCCGTGAAGCCACCGGCAAGCTCGTCTGCGCCAACTGTCACCTGGCCAAGATGGCCACCCGCGTGGAGGTTCCCCAGGCGGTGTTCCCCGACACCGTTTTCAAGGCGGTGGTGGAGATCCCCTACGACACCTCCGTGCAGCAGGTGGCCGGAGACGGCAGCCCCACCGGTCTGAACGTGGGAGCGGTGGTGATGCTCCCCGACGGCTTCACCCTCGCTCCCCAGGACCGCCTCAGCGAGGAGCTGAAGGAGGAGACCGCCGGCATCTACTACAGCCAGTACTCCGACGACCAGCCCAACATCCTGCTGGTCGGGCCGCTGCCGGGGGACGACCACCGCGAGATCGTCTTCCCGGTGCTCTCTCCCGATCCCGCCACCGACAGCAGCATCCACTTCGGCAAGTACCAGCTGCATGTGGGCGGCAACCGGGGCCGGGGTCAGGTGTATCCCACCGGTGAGAAGAGCAACAACACCGTGTTCACGGCTCCGGCCCCCGGCACCATTGCCGCCCTCACCCCCGGCGACAACGGCGCCACCGTGGTTGAGATCAGCACCGACGACGGGGGCAGCGTCAGCGAGACCATCCCTGCCGGGCCGGCATTGATTGTGGCGGCCGGTGATGTGGTGGCCGCCGGCGCTCCGATCACCACCGACCCGAACGTGGGCGGCTTCGGCCAGCTCGACGCCGAGGTGGTGCTCCAGAACCCACAGCGCATCATCGGCCTACTGGCCTTCTTCGCCGCCACTGCCGTTGCCCAGATCTTGCTGGTGCTCAAGAAGCGCCAGGTGGAGAAGGTTCAGGCCGCCGAAGGCATCGTCTGAGCGCACCCTTCCCTTGTCCGTTCTCGCCGTCTTCACCTCCCCGGGCCCCCTGGTGTTCCAGTGGGGCCCCGTTGCTCTGCGCTGGTATGGCCTGCTGATCGCCCTGGCGGTGCTGGTGGGCCTGCTGCTCTCCAGCCGCCTGGCGAAGGTCCGCGGCATCGATCCGGCCCTGATCGCCGACCTGCTGCCCCTGCTTGTGCTCGGCGCGGTGATCGGAGCCCGCCTCTACTACGTGGCCCTGGAATGGCGGCAGTACGCCACCAACTGGGTGGATGTGCTGTCGATCTGGCGCGGTGGCATCGCCATCCACGGTGCCCTGATCGGTGGTGTGCTCACCGCCATCCTGTTCTGCCGCTGGCGCCGCCAGTCCTTCTGGCCGCTGCTGGATGTGCTGGTGCCCTCGGTGGCCCTGGGCCAGGCGATCGGCCGCTGGGGCAACTTCTTCAACTCCGAGGCCTACGGCCTGCCCACCGATCTTCCCTGGAAGCTGAAGATCCCGGCCGCCAACCGCACCCCAGAGTTTCTCGAGGAGCTCTATTTCCATCCCACCTTTCTCTACGAATCCCTCTGGAACCTCGGCGTGGCCGCTCTGCTGCTGGTGCTGTTCCGCCAGGCCAGCCGGGGGCGGATCCAGCTGCCGGCCGGTGCCCTCAGCTGCATCTACCTGATGGCCTACAGCAGCGGCCGGGTGTGGATCGAGGGCCTGCGGATCGACCCGCTCTGCCTGTTCGCCGAGCCTCCCTTCTGTGAGGGCGGCATCCGCATGGCCCAGCTGATGAGTCTGGTGCTGATCAGCCTGGGTGGCCTGGGGCTGTGGTGGCTGTTGGGCCGTGGCAGGCCACTGCCCGATCCCTCCGGAGTGAGTTCTGGAGCCGGGGCATGAACCGAGTGTACCCGGTGTGGATCGTGGGGGCCGGGCCAGGCGCCCCCGACCTGCTCACCCTGCGGGCCGCCCGGCTGATCGAGCAGGCCGAGGTGCTGGTGTGGACCGATTCGCTGGTCAATCCCCAGATCGCCGCCCTGGCGCCGGCCGGCTGCGAGCGCATCCGCACCAGCACCCTCACCCTCGAGCAGGTGCTGGAGCTGGTGCTGGAGCGGGCCCGGGCCGGCCGCCGTGTGGTGCGGCTGCACGATGGCGACCCGTGCCTCTACGGCGCCCTGGCGGAGCAGATCTGCCGGCTGGCCGATGCCGCCATCGCCGTGGAGGTGGTGCCGGGCATCAGCGCCTACCAGGCCACCGCCGCCGCCCTGGGCGCCGAGCTCACCATCCCGGGGCTGGTGCAGACGATCGTGCTCAGCCGCACGGGTGGTCGCACCGGCGTGCCCGCCTCCGAGTCTCTGGAGCGGCTGGCGGCCCTGCGGGCCTCCCTCTGCCTCTACCTCTCGGCCCGCCACGTGGAGCAGGTGCAGGCCGAGTTGCTGCACCACTACCCCGCCGACACGCCGGTGGCGATCGGCTACCGGGTGAGCTGGCCCGACCAGTGGCTCACGGTGGTGCCCCTGATGGAGATGGCCAGCGAAAGCCGGGCCCGCGGCCTGATCCGCACCACCCTCTATGTGGTGACCCCTGCCCTGGCGGCGCCCGGACAGGCCCGCTCCCGGCTCTACTCCGCCAGCCACCGGCACCTGTTCCGTGGCGGAGCCCCCGAAGACGATCAGGCGGCCGGTTCGGCCTCGGCGGCCACAGCCTGAGCGATGCCCCCATCAGCCAGGGCAGACCCTGCAGAGTCTTCGCCGTAGAGCTCCCGAGCCAGCCGCTGCCGATCAAAGGCGCAGCCCAGGCGCTCGACGATGGCCGCCAGGTCCCGGGCGGCATTGCCCAGGCAGCAGGTGCCCCCTGGTGAGGGGGTGACGTTGAACACCAGCCCCGGCAAGGCTGGAATGCTGGCTTCACCGAGCATCAGCCGGCGGTTGGCCTTGTCGATCAGCTGCGGGCGCACGCCGCCGTAGCCCTCGGCGAAGCGCAGATCCTCCAGCCGCATGCCCGGCACGATCTTGCGGGCATCGGCCAGGAACAGACGCCGGCGCAGCCAGGGCACCTCGAACAGCAGGTTCTTGAGGATGTAATTGCGGATGTCGGCCACGCGCAGCAGCTGCCAGAACACCCCCAGGACTGCCCAATCCAGCCGCAGCACCTGCAGGAACTCCCAGAAGGAGGCCGGCCTGTAGCGCTCCAGCAGGGGCAGCAGCAGAGCCGTGGGGCCGAAGCGGGTCTTGCCCGCGGCGCGCACATCCGGGTCGCCGTGGATGGCCGCGAAGGGCAGCTTGTCGTTCTGCACCGTATAGACCTTGCCGCGCAGCAGATCGGGTGTGAAGTAGAAGCTGCCGGCCACCGGCAGGCAGGAGTACTGCTGACCGAAGCCCATCCGCTGGGCCATAAGCAGGCTGTGGGCGCCGGCGTTCACCACCACGTGGCGGGCCAGGATGGCGCGGGGAGCGACCGGGGTGCCGTCGGCGTTGACTCCCTGCTGCTGGCCAGGGGTGGGGGCCAGGCTCACCCGGAAGCGCTCACCCTCGGGCGTGATCTGCGCCACGCTGGTGCCCATGTGCAGATCGAGCCGGCGAGCCCCACCGCCGGGACCCCGGCTCGCAGTCACCACCTCCTGGGCCTGCTGCACGAACGAAGCCGCCAGCTCCTCGTAGTCGACGGCCGTGGCTGTGTTGCAGATGCCGATCGCCACCAGCTCCTCCGGGCGCAACTGGCCATCCACCAGGGCCACAGCCGGTTCCCACGCAGCGATCTGCTCCTTCTCCAGCAGCTCCATGGCCGGGAAGTGGGGCGAGAAGCGCTCGAAGCGCTCGCGCAGCAGCGCGCATTCCGCCTCGCCCACAGCCAGCACCATCTTCGGGGTTTGGAACACACAGCGCCGCCGCTGGGCGGGCTCCAGCAGTTCGGCGTAGCGAACGATCATCTCAGCCGTGCGCTTCACCGCGAGCGCCTTCTCCAGGGTGTAGTTGGTCTCGATGTCGCCGCAGTGGATCGTTTGGCTGTTATTGGTGGCCCTGGAGTTCACACGCGCCAGCTGGTCGTAGCGCTCCACCAGGGCGATGTGCCCCAGGTCGGTGTAGCGGGCCAGCTCGAACAGCAGCGCCGTGCCGCAAACGCCGCCACCCACGATCAGCACGTCCAGCGAAACGGCATCGGGCGGGCTGTCGATCACCGGGCGGGGCAGGCGGGGAACGGAGGCCATGCTGACGGATCACCGGCGGACGGCGATCACCGGCAGACCGGTCACGACAGAACTGGCGCTGGTTGAGCCGGGGCGGCAGGCGCCAGGACCAGGCCGGCAGTGGCGTAAAGTAGACAGTGTTGAGCGGCCTGGCAAATCCATCCATCGATGGGCATTCCATCGGTGGGTGAGTCCAGGATTCAGGTCTTCCGACCACTCAGCCTGCAGGTCATCCTTCAGAGTCCTGCGGCACCGGGCGATTAGCACAGCGGTAGCGCACTTCCTTCACACGGAAGGGGTCACTGGTTCGAATCCAGTATCGCCCATGAATTTGTTTGCTACGCGCTTCTGTCGACCCGGCTCATGACCTGTGCCCTGGCTTGCTACCAGATTGCAGGCAGAATGCCCAGGTATCCGGGCGACCCTGACGGCGTTCGGGTGCACGGTCGATCCCGGCCGATGTCCGTTCCATCGGGGAGATCTTCTGCGTGAGCGCTGACGCCAATCCAGCACTGCAGCAACTGGGCCAGCGCCTCAGCGAGGCCCGCCAGGCCTGCGGTATCACCCTTGAGCAGCACGCCGACCGGCTGAATATGGGCCGGGAACAGTTGCAGGCCCTGGAGGCCGGCGACCGCGAGGGGCTGCCCGAGCCCGTGTTCGTGATCGCCCAGGCCCGTCGCGTGGCCACCAGCCTGGGCATCCAGATCGACGAGGAGATCGCCGCCCTGCGCAGCAGCGACGGATTCCAGACCCCGCGGGCCACCCGCGCTCCTGCCGAGCGTTCGCAGCAGGACGCAGCAGCAACGTCAGAGACGCCCCCGTCAGCCCCCCGCTCGGCACCGGCCCAGCAGCGGCCCACGGCATGGCCACTGCCCCTGATGGCCCTGATCACCCTGCTGGTGGCGGCGTCAGCGCTGCTCGCCCTGCGCCAGGTGGCGCGCCGCCCCGCCAACCCTCCCGACCGCGAGGCGGCCGGCACGGTCCTGGAACCGGTGGCTGACGCCGCCCGCCCCAGCGCCTCTGCCGATCCAGGGGCCGATCAGGGGCCGGGACCCGGCGAGCTGGTGCTGCAACCTATCCAGCCGAGCTGGGTGGAGGTGCGCGGCGCCGATGGCACCACCCTGTTTCGCGGCAGCCTGGAGCAGGAGCAGCGCTTTCCCCTGGCCACCCGCCTGGAGGTGCTGGCCGGCCGGCCGGATCTGGTACAGGTGAGCCTGGGCGAGGCACCAGCTGAGGCGATGGGAGCGATCGAGGATGTGCGCTGGCGGCGCTTCAGCGCTGATCCGGCTCCCGCACCCTGAGCACCAGGCCGCAGGCCTCCATCACCACCTCGGCGCAGGAGCGCAGGCTCCAGCGCTCCAGGCTCAGATCCACCGGGACCTCCCCAGGGGCCGGCGCCGGTGGCAGCAGTTCGATCGCCACGCCCCGGTCGTCGCCGGGGGGCAGCGGCGCCACCCGGATCCCCTCGATCACCGGAGCGGGGCGCCGGTCGAGGGCCGCGGCCAGCCGCAGCAGCAGGGCCATGGCGCCCACGGTGCGCCGCTGCTCGCGGCTGTCGATCAGCAGCCACGACTCGTGGCGCTTCTTGGGCAGGCTGCGCCGGTGGTAGCGGGCGATGGCAGCCACCATCAGGTGCTCGGCCTGGGAGTAGCCGAGCAGCTCACCGTGGCGGATCAGATACCAGGTGTGTTTGTGGTAGGCGGAGATGTTGATGCACTTGCCGCAGGTGTGCAGCTGGGCGGCCGCCCAGAGCAGCTGGCGGCCAGGGCCGTCGTCGTCATGGAGCACCCCCCGGCTCTGGTCGTAGAGGCTCAGGGCGTGGTCGGCCACCCGGCCGGCGCGGGGGAGGTCGACGCTGAAGTTGCGGGCCAGATGCAGCACCGTGCGCTCCCGGATGGTGCTCTGAAACGAGAAGCGGTCGCCGAGGATGCGGTTGCGCAGCATCCAGTCCACGATCAGCCCCTCCCGCAGGGCCCGGTCGCACACCACCAGGTCCCGGGCCCCGAGCATGGCCATGGCCGTCTGCAGGATCAGGGCGCCGGGCACGATGATCTCGGCCCGGCGCTCGTTGATGGCCGGCAGGGCTCGCCGCTGCTCCAGTGACATCGCCAGCAGCCGCTCCACCAGCTGATCCACCCGCTCACGGCTGAGCCGGTAGCCCTGCAGCTTCACGGTGGGGCCCCCGTCGTCGGCCGCCGCCAGGGACGCCAGGGCCATGGCGGTGCCGCTCGTGCCCACCAGCTGGGGCGTCTCGCCGGGCTTCAGGGCGCGGCGCAGCTCGGCCACCGCCGGATCCAGGGCCCCCTGGATGTAGGCCTGCAGAAAGCCACGGGCCCGGGAGGGCAGGGGGTCCTGCTGGCAGAACTCTCGCTGCAGGCGCACGGCGCCGATGCGGGTGCTGGTGAGGGCGCGGGCATCGGCACCGTCGGCCAGCACCAGTTCGGTGGAGCCGCCACCGATGTCGATGATCGTGTGCGGGCGCTCGCCGAAGGCCATGCCCGAGAGCACCCCCAGATAGATCAGGCGGGCCTCCTCCGGACCGCTGACCAGATCGACCGCCAGAGCGAGCTGGTTCTGGATGGCGAGGAGAAAATCGCGGCCATTGGGGGCCTCGCGCACGGCGCTGGTGGCGGCCGTAACGATCTGCTCCACCCCATGGCTCTCCGCCAACTGGCGGTTGTGGCGCAGGGTGCGGAAGGCCCGCTCGATGGCCTCGGCGCTGAGGTCGCCGCTTAGCGGGTCGCGCTCCCCCAGACGGGTGGTGCTCTTCTCGGCCAGCAGCACCGAGAAGGTGGAGAGCTGCACGTCCACCTCCGCCACCAGCAGATGGATGGAGTTGGTGCCGATGTCGATGGCGGCGACCCGCCGGTGGGTGGCCTGGGGGGCCTGAGCCATGGGGCGGGCGGCTGCCGGCGCGGCGCCACTTTGCCACCACCGCCTCCCCCTAGCCTGCCCCGCAGCGGCAGACAGCCATGGCCCGCCCGGGGATCAGAGCGCGATGGCGGCCCTGGCTGGAACTGCTGCGCTGGCAGAAGCCCAGCGGCCGGCTGATCCTGCTGATCCCCGCCGGCTGGAGCCTCTGGCTCACGCCCACGGCGCCACCGCCGGCGCCCCTGGTGGGCTGGATCGTGATCGGCGGCCTGGCGGTGAGCGGTGCGGGCTGCATCGCCAACGACCTCTGGGACCGGCGGATCGATCCCCAGGTGGAGCGCACCCGCAGCCGGCCCCTGGCGGCGGGCCGGGTGAGCGTGGCCGAGGCGCTGGCACTGCTGCTGGGGTGCCTGCTGCTCGCCCTGGCGGTGGTGCTGTGGGGGCTGCCGGCGGCCAGCCGCGGTCTCTGCCTGCTGCTGGCCGTCGCCGCCCTGCCGCCGGTGCTGCTCTACCCCTCTGCCAAACGCTGGTTCCCCTATCCGCAACTGGTGCTGGCCTTCTGCTGGGGCTTTGCGGTGCTGATCCCCTGGGCCGCCGCCAGCGGCTCGCTGGCGGGAGGCTGGCCGCTCGCACTCACCTGGCTGGCCACGGTGCTGTGGACCTTCGGCTTCGACACGGTGTATGCCATGGCCGACCGGGAGGATGACCGCCGCATCGGCGTGCGCAGCAGTGCCCTCAGCCTCGGCCGCCGGGCACCGCTGGTGGTGACCCTCTGCTACGGGGCCACCGGTGTGGCCCTGGGGCTGGCCGCCGGCCTGCAGGGCCTCGGCCCGGTGGGCTGGATGCTGGGCCTGATCGCCTCCGGGGGGATGGTGCGTGAGGGCTGCGCCCTGCACCGGCCTGGCCTGGGGGCGGCGGCCTACGGCCGCCACTTCGGCCACCAGGTGCGCCTGGGGGGCCTGCTGCTGCTCGCCCTGGTGCTGGGACGGCTGCCATGAGCGCAGGCCAGGCCCCACGGCCGGCGGCGGAGCTGGTGTGGCCGCCAGCACTGCGCAGGGGCGATCAGGTGGCGCCGGTGGCGGCCAGCTCGGCACTGGTGGATCCCCAGGGGCTGGACCGGCTCGAGGCTGGCATCGCCCTGCTGGAGCGCTGGGGACTGGAGCTGCAGCGCCAGCCGGTGCACGAGCGCCGCTGGGGCTACCTGGCCGGACGGGATAGCCAGCGTCGCGCCGATCTGGAGGGGGCGGAGCGCAGCGCCGCGGCTCTGCTCGCCTGCCTGCGCGGCGGCTGGGGCGCCGCCCGCCTGCTGGAGCGGCCCCTGGCGCTGGCTCCCCGCTGGCTGCTGGGGTTCTCCGATGTCACTTCCCTGCTCTGGGCCCAGCTGGCCCAGGGGCACGGCGGCGCCATCCATGGCCCCCTGCTCACCACCGTGGCGGCCGAGCCGGCCTGGAGCCAGGAGCGGCTGCGGGCCCTGCTGTTCGGCGAGCCCCTGCCGGCCCTGGGAGGCGTGGGCTGGGTGGGCGGCGTGGCCGAAGGGCCGCTGCTGGCGGGCAACCTCACCGTGGCCACCCACCTGCTTGGCACGCCCCACCTGCCCGATCTGCGCGGCGCGATCCTGGTGCTGGAGGAGGTGGGGGAGGCCCCCTACCGCGTCGACCGCCTGCTCACCCACTGGCGCCTGAGCGGCGCCCTGGGCCAGCTGGGCGGCATCGGCCTGGGCCGCTTCACCGACTGCGACGACCCCGACGCCACGACCGGCGACACAGCCGCGGGCGACACGGCCGCGGACGATCCAAACGCGGACGACACGGCCCGGTTCAGCCTGGAACAGGTGCTGCGGGACCGTACCGCCGACCTGGGCATCCCCGTGCTGGCCCAGCTGCCGGTGGGCCACGAACCCGGCAACGCCGCCCTGCCCCTGGGGGCCTGGGCCCGGCTCGACGCCACCGCCGGCCGGCTGGAGCTGCCCGGCTTCAGCGCCGGGCCGCCAGCACCGCCTCGGCGACCGTGAGATCGAAGGGGGTGGTGATCTTGATGTTGGAGGGGGGCGCCTCCAGCACCTGCACTGCCAGCCCCAGCCGCTCGAACAACGCGGCGTCATCGGTGACGCTCCAGCCCCGTTCGCGGGCGGTGGCGTGGGCCTGGCGCAGGTCCCCCACCGGGAAACCCTGGGGCGTCTGGGCCGCCCACAGCTGGCTGCGGTCGGGGGTGGCGGTGATCGTGCCCGCCGCGTCCACCTGCTTGATCGTGTCGGTGACGGGCGCGGCGGCGATCACGGCCCGGCCTGCGGCCACCGCCGCGGCGCAGCGCTCCAGCAGCTCGGGCTCCACCAGGGCGCGGGCACCGTCGTGAATCAGCGCCCCCTCCGCCTCCGCCGGCAGGGCCTCCAGACCGCGCCGGACCGACTCCTGGCGGCTGTCACCGCCGAGGATCCACTGCACGGGGCGGTCCGGGGCGGCCGCAGCCACGATGGCGGCCACCGCCTCGGCATCCACGGGCTGACCGACGATGCCGATCCAGCGGATCGCGGCGCAGGCCAGGGCGGCATCAAGGGTCCAGGCCAGCACCGGCCGGCCCGCCACCTCCAGCAGCAACTTGTTGCCACTGGCCCCCATGCGGCGGCCACTGCCGGCGGCGGCGATCAGCAGATGCACAAGCAACTCCGGTTGGTGGGGCCCCAGCGATCGGCATCCATACAATCAGGCCGCCGTGCCCTGCCATCGCCATGCGCGCCCTGTTTCTGATCCCGGGCGAGGGCAGCCTGCAGCTCCAGGCCTTTGCCGCGGTGGCCGCGGTGGCCGAGCGGCTGGACGCCAGGGTGCAGGTGGTGTGCCCCCCGGCGGCGGTTCCGATCTGGGCCCTGCATCCCCAGGTGGAGCGAGCCCTGGCCTTCCCCTTTACCGGCGCCACCCTGGCTGACTGGGCCA
Source organism: Cyanobium sp. PLM2.Bin73 (assembly GCA_007694915.1). Lineage (GTDB taxonomy): Bacteria > Cyanobacteriota > Cyanobacteriia > PCC-6307 > Cyanobiaceae > NIES-981. The sequence goes on from REEV01000051.1 coordinate 90,283, forward strand.
ACCTGCTGGGTTCGGTGCGCGAGCCCGACTTCCAGCTCTGCATCAACCGGGCCCGGGGACGCCAGGTGGACCTGATGCTGGCCATGAGCCACATCCCCACCCGCGTGGCCAGCGGTGGGTTCTCGGCCACCGCCACCGTGAGCGAACCGAGCGATCTGTGGGGAGCCCAGGCCTGGCAGGCCTTCCTGCGGCCGATCGGGATCGACCTCGACGCTGGCGCCTTTCGCCTCACCCTGCCGGCGGCCGACCTGGAGGCCGCTGCCGCCGAGCTGCCCGCCGGCGATGGGCCGCTGCTTCTGCTGGCCTCCGCCGGCGGTGCGGCCGACTGGCCAGCCGCGCGCTGGCAGGAGCTGCCGGACCTGATCCGCAGCCGGCTGCCCAGCCTGCGCAGCGCCCCGGCCGGTGAGGGGGGCATCCGCCAGCTGGCGGCGCGCATCGGCGCTGCCGATGTGGTGCTGGCCAGCGACCCGCTGGCCAGTGAGCTGGCGCTCATGCTCGGCATCCCCCTGGTGGCGCTGGGCAGGCCTCCCCAGACACTGCCCGAGCGCGACGGGGTGCAGGGCCTGGGCACGCCCGGCCAGCTGCAGCAGCTCCGGTCCGGCGACGTGCTCACGGCCCTGGGCCTGGGCTGAGCAGGGCTGAACCCCGCGGAGCCGAGCAGCGGAGGGGGTACCGGGGGCGGCCATACGATCGGCGCCAGCTCAGCCCCGCACCCATGGTCACCGCCACTCCCCTCGCCGGCCAGGTCGCCCTCGTCACCGGGGCCAGCCGCGGCATCGGCGCGGCGATCGCCGCCGAGCTCGCCGGCGCCGGCGCCACCGTGGTGGTGAACTTCGCCAGCTCCTCCGATGCCGCCAACGCGGTGGTGGCAGGCATTCAGGCCGCCGGCGGCCAGGCCTGGGCCCACCAGGCCGATGTGGCCGATGAGGAGCAGGTGGAGGCGATGGTGAAGGCGGTGCTGGAGACGGAGGGTCGCCTGGATGTGCTGGTGAACAACGCCGGCATCACCCGCGACGGGCTGCTGATGCGCATGAAGAGCGCCGACTGGCAGAGCGTGATCGACCTCAACCTCACCGGTGTGTTCCTCTGCACCCGCGCCGTGAGCCGCTCGATGCTCAAGGCGCGCAGCGGGCGCATCATCAACATCACCTCGGTGGTGGCCCTGATGGGCAACCCCGGCCAGGCCAACTACAGCGCCGCCAAGGCCGGCGTGATCGGCCTCACCCGCAGCAGCGCCGCCGAGTTCGCCAGCCGTGGGGTCACCGTGAACGCCGTGGCCCCGGGCTTCATCGACAGCGACATGACCGCCGAGCTCGTCAAGGAGCCGATCCTGGCGGCCATCCCCCTGGGGCGCATGGGCCAGCCCACCGAAGTGGCCGGCGCCGTGCGCTTCCTCGCCGCCGACCCCGCCGCCGCCTACATGACCGGCCAGGTGCTGCAGGTGGATGGCGGCATGGTGATGCGCTGAGGGCCCGGCCGGCGGCCCTCAGCCGTTCACCGGCTTCCCCAGTTCCTCGCGCAGCTGGCGGATTCGCTGCAGCAGCCGCAGCCGCCGGCTGCGGGCGGTGAGGGTGAGAAACAGCCGCAGGGGCACGTAGATCAACGCCATCACCAGTCCCAGGGCGGCGATCAGCACGAACACCATGGCGTTGGCGCTGGTGGTGGGATCCATGCCCGTCTCCAGGCCCGTCTCGAGTGCCGTCTCGATGGTGGAGTGCAGCAGATCCTCCATCGTCCAGGCGACCACGCCCCAGCAGCACCGACCCTATCGGGGCCAGGGCGATTCGGCTTTCCCCACTGTCGCCCAGTCCCTGACGTGGGACGCTGGTGCAACTGCAGTGTTCCCCTTTCCTGATGGCCAAGCTGGTCAGCTTTTCCGATGCCTCCCGCGGCGCCCTGGAGCGGGGCGTCAATGCCCTGGCCGACGCCGTGCGGGTGACCATCGGCCCCAAGGGCCGCAATGTGGTGCTGGAGAAGTCCTTCGGCGCCCCCGACATCGTCAATGACGGGGTGACGATCGCCCGCGAGATCGAACTCGAGGACCCCTTCGAGAACATCGGCGCCAAGCTGATCCAGCAGGTGGCCAGCAAAACCAAGGACACCGCCGGAGACGGCACCACCACGGCCACGGTGCTGGCCCAGGCGATGGTGCATGACGGCCTGCGCAACGTGGCGGCCGGCGCCAGTCCGGTGGGACTGCGGCGGGGCATGGAGAAGGCCGCCGCCCAAGTGGTGGCTGGCATCGCCGGACGCGCCCAGGCGGTGGCGGGGGACGCCATCCGTCAGGTGGCCACGGTGAGCTCCGGCAACGATGAGGAGATCGGCCGGATGATCGCCGATGCCATGGACAAGGTGAGCGCCGATGGGGTGATCACGGTGGAGGAGTCCAGCTCCCTGGCCACCGAGCTGGAGATCACCGAGGGGATGGCCTTCGACCGGGGCTACATCTCTCCTTACTTCGTCACCGACCAGGAACGGCGCGAGTGCGTGTTTGACAACGCCCTGCTGCTGGTGACCGACCGCAAGATCAGCGCCATCGGCGATCTGGTGCCGGTGCTGGAGGCCCTCAGCCAGGCTGGGAGACCGCTGCTCATCCTCGCCGAGGATGTGGATGGCGAGGCTCTGGCCACCCTGGTGGTGAACAAGAACCGGGGGGTGCTGCAGGTGGCGGCGGTGAAGGCCCCCGGCTTCGGCGACCGCCGCAAGGCCATGCTCGGCGACATCGCCACCCTTACCGGCGCCACGGTGGTGAGCGAAGACCAGGCCATGACCCTCGAGAAGGTGACACTGGCCGACCTGGGCAGCGCCCGCCGGATCACCATCACCAAGGACGACACCACGATCGTGGCCAGTGGCGACCACCAGCAGGCGGTGGCCGAGCGGGTGGCGTCGATCAAGCGCGAGCTGGAGCGCACCGACTCCGACTACGACCGCGAGAAACTGCAGGAGCGCATCGCCAAGCTGGCCGGTGGCGTGGCGGTGATCAAGGTGGGAGCCCCCACCGAAACCGAGCTGAAGAACCGCAAGCTGCGCATTGAGGACGCCCTCAATGCCACCCGTGCGGCGGTGGAGGAGGGCATCGTGGCCGGCGGCGGCACCACCCTGTTGGAGCTGGCTGAGGGACTCACCGAGCTGGCCGCCGGTTGCCAGGGCGATGAACGCACCGGTGTGGAGATCGTGCGCCGGGCCCTCGGGGCCCCGGTGCGGCAGATCGCCGAGAACGCAGGTGTCGACGGGTCGGTGGTGAGTGCGGAGATTCTGCAGCGTGGCAAGGGTTTCAATGCCCTCACCGGTACCTACGACGACCTCGTAGCCGTGGGTGTCGTCGATGCCGCCAAGGTCACCCGGCTGGCCCTGCAGGATGCCGTGTCGATTGCCGCCCTGCTGATCACCACGGAGGCGGTGATCGCCGACAAGCCCGAGCCTCCGGCCCCCGCCGGCGGCGGAGATATGGATGGCATGGGGGGAATGGGAGGCATGGGCGGTATGGGCATGCCCGGCATGATGTGAGGGCCGGGCCCTCAGCCCAGGGCCCGCCGGTAGGCCTGCACCTGCAGGTCCACTCCCGTGATCGCCGTGCCCACCACCACGGCGTTGGCCCCCAGCTGCAGGGCTAGGGCCGCCTGCTCAGGACTGGCGATGCCGCCCTCGCAGATCAGGGCCATGTCCTGCGGCAGCTGCTGCCGCAGGGGAGCAAGCAGGTCCCAGGCCGGGGGCCGGCTGGCGGCGGTGGCTTCGGTGTAGCCGAACAGGGTGGTGCCCACCCACTGGCAGCCCAGCCGGGCCGCCACCAGCCCATTGGCCACGCTGTCCACATCGGCCATCAGGGGGGCACCGAGCTCCTGGTGCACCCGCTCGATCAGCTCGGCCAGGCTGACGCCATCGGGCCTGGGCCGTTCGGTGGCATCCAGCGCCACCACGTCGGCGCCGGCGGCCCACACCGCCCGGATCTCCTCCCAGCCCGGGGTGATGTACACGGAGCTGCCGGGGTGGGTGCGCTTCCACAGGCCCACGATTAGGGCATCGGGGCAGCGGCGACGCACCGCCCCGATGTGTTCAGGGCTCTCCAGGCGCACCCCGCTGGCGCCACTGCGCAGGCTGGCCTCGGCCATGGCGGCGATCACCTCGGGATCGCGCAGCGGCGAGTCCCCCGGGGCCTGCACCGAAACGATCAGCCCGCGGGGCGGCTGTGGCGGGGCCATCAGGTGAGCTTGCGATCAAGCAGGGGCCGGATCAGCAGGAACAGCCCCACCGCCAGCGCCGCCAGCACCCCCAGGCAGCTGGCGGCGGTGAGCTGGCCGTAGGGAGCCTCGAGCACCACGGCGCTGAGGGAGAACTGACCGGCGTAGGCGGCGCGGATCGGCTCGATGGCGAAGGTGAGCGGATTGAGGGCCGCCAGCCAGCCCAGCCAGGTGGGCATGAAGGAGATCGGTGCCAGGGCGGTGCTGGCGAACAGCAGGGGCAGGTTGGCCACGAAGATCACCGCGATCAGCTCGATGTGACCGGGCAGGGCGAAGGCCAGACCAAGGCTGAGGGCGGTGACGGCGAACACCAGCAGCAGCAGCGTCACCAGCACCAGCACCAGCCCACCCCCACCGGGCCAGCCGTAGCCGAGCAGGGCGGCGGTGACCATGATCGCCAGGCTCTGCACCAGGCTCATCACTGTGATGAACAGCACCGAGGCCAGCACGATCGAGCTGCGCGAGCGTAGGGGAGCCACCAGCAGGCGGTTGAGGAAACCGAACTCGCGGTCGAACATCACCGGCAGGCCGGCATTGAGGGCGCCGCTGAAGGCCGTGAACACGATCACCCCGGCCCCCAGGAAGCGGCCGTAGCTCATCCCCTCAGGCAGCAGCCCCTCCGGCGCCTTGGCGAACAGAGCTCCGAACAGCACCAGCCAGATCAGCGGCTGCAGCACCCCGGCCACGAGGGTGGAAGGCCGGCGCTGCAGCTGCACGAACAGGCGCTTGGTGAGGGCCAGGGTTTCCTGGCTGATTTCGGCCAGGGCCGAGGGTTCGGCAGGGCGGGCGTCGAGGCTGGGGTTGGCTGAGGTCATCGGGGAGGAGGCCGCAATGGGCTGGGGGCTGAAGCTGCTGCGCGAGTGAAGCTGCTGCGCGGATGAATGGTGACGGCCAGCCTGGCTCAGCGCATGCTCTGCTTGCGCTCCGCCTTGGGATCGCGCAGGCCGGCCACAGCCAGCTCCGCATCCATCAGGGTGCGCCCGGTGGCCTGCAGATACACATCGTCGAGGCTGGGGCGGCTCTGGGCGATGGCGAACACCGGCAGCTCGGCCGCGGTCAGTTGCCGGCGCAGCTGTTCCACCACCCCGTCGTGCTCCACCACCAGATTGAGGGAGTAGCCCTGGGAGCGGTTCACCACCACCTGACGCACGCCGTCGCAGGCCTGCAACAGCTCCTGCACCCGCGCCGCCTCCTCGGCATCACTGAACTCCCGCACCCGCAGCGTCACCCGGTCGCCCCCAAGGGCGCGCTTGAGCACCGCCGGCACCCCCTCAGCGATCACCCGGCCTCGCTCGATGATCGCCAGCCGGTCGGCCAGGGCATCCACTTCCTCGAGGTAGTGGCTGCTCAGCAGCACGGTGGTGCCGCCGTTGCGCAGCTGGCGCAGCACCGTCCAGATGGCGGCGCGGCTCTCGATGTCGAGGCCCACGGTGGGTTCATCCAGCACCAGCACTCGGGGGCGGTGCAGCAGGGCGGAGGCCAGATCGAGGCGGCGGCGCATGCCCCCGGAGTAGCCGCCGCAGCGGCGATCGATCCACTCGCCCATGCCCAGCAGCTCCACCAGTTCAGCGATGCGGCGGTTGCGGTCGCTGCGCTCGAGGTGATGCAGATCCCCCTGCAGCTGCAGCAGTTCGCGGCCGGTGAGGATCTTGTCCATCGCCACATCCTGGGCCACGTAGCCCAGCAGCCGGCGGACGGCGCGTGGATGGGCGATGGCATCACGGCCAGCCACCCGCACGCTGCCGGCATCAGGGGCGAGCAGGGTGCAGAGGATGCGCAGAGTGGTGGTCTTGCCGGAACCGTTCGGACCGAGCAGGCCGTACAAGGTGCCGGCCGGCACGGTCAGGCTCAGGCCATCGAGGGCCTGCACCGCCTTCTCACCGCGACCGTAGCTCTTGCACAGGTCGCGGAGCTCGATCAGCCCGCCGCTAGCAGCACCATCAGCCATTGCACCCATCGCCGGGGTTGCCGTCGCAGTCAAGGGGCCAATGTAGGCAGCATGGCTGGCAGCATCGAAGGCGGCAGCTGCAGCGCCTCGGCCAGGGGCAGCCGGGCCAGCAGCAGCAGCAGGCAGATCCCGAACAGGTAGAGGATCGACCAGCGGAACAGGGCCCGGGCCCGGCCGGGGTCGCCGGGCTCCAGAGCCAGGGTGCCGCTGAGCTGCAGCAGGCGGGCGTTGAAGGGCAGCACCAGCAGGCCGTAGAGCAGGCCGCCGGCAGGCAGGGCCAGCACACCGCCCAGGCTGAGCAGGGCCGTAGCCCGGGCGTAGGCCTGGATCGCGTCGGCCGTGGTGGCCACCCCCTTCACCACCGGCAGCATGGGAATGCCCACGGCCCGGTAGTCGTCGCGCAACAGCAGGGCCAGGGCCCAGAAATGGGCCGGCGTCCACACGATCACCAGGGCAAACAGCCACCAGCTTGACCAGCCCAGGGCACCACTGGCCGCCGCCGCGCCCACCAGGGGCGGGATGGCACCGGCCACACCACCGATCACGATGTTCTGGGGGGTGCGGGGCTTGAGCAGGGCCGTGTAGAGCAACACGTAGCTGCACAGACCCAGCAGGGCCAGGCTGGCCGCCAGCGCGTTGACCCCGATCACCAGCACCAGCACCGCGCTGACGGTGAGCAGGGCCGCCAGCAGCAGGGCCCGGCGGCCCTCCAGGCGCCCGGAGGGCAGGGCACGGCGGCTGGTGCGGGCCATGCGGCCATCGAGCTCCTCTTCCCAGAGGCAGTTGAGGATTCCTGCCGCGGCCGCCGAGAAGGTGCCACCCACCAGCGTGCAGGCAATGGTGGAGCCATCCACCGGATCGGCGCTCACCGCCATCCCGGCCAGGGTGGTGGCGAGCAGCAGGGGGATCAGGCGGGGTTTGGCCACCTCCAGCCAGGCCGGCAGCCGCGGCGCCGCTGTGGAACGGGAGAGGGCGGCGGCGCTGGCCTCGGCCGCCGCGATGGCGCTGGAGGCTGAGCTGACGCTAACCATGGGCGGAGTCCACGCTGGTGGGGAAGGCTGCAGCTGGGTTCTGCACCTGGGGCCCGGGGGCCAGGCTGCGGCCGGCAACGGCGCCCAGCAGGGCGACCAGCAGGGCCGCCGTGAACTGGTGGGCCACGGTGACGGCGGGAACAGCGAGCTGCAGCCGCAGGGTGCTCACCCCTAGGGCCACCTGGGCCACCACCAGCAGCGCCGCCAGGGCGGCGAAGGCCCGCAGGTGCCGCTCCCTGGCGGGCAGCACCAGGGCTGCCGGCACCAGAAGGATCACAGCCAGGGCAGCGGGAGTGGCGGCCAGACGGTGGCGCAGCAGCCACTGGCAGCCCTCAGCCGCCGCCAGGCAGCGCTCCGCTGCCCATTGACTGGCAAGCGAGCCGCCCAGCAGACACTGGCCCAGGACCATCACCAGGGCCAGCAGCGAGAGGGCGCGCCACCACAGGGGCAGGGCGGTCTGGGGCAGGGCGACCGGCGCCTGCTGGCGCTCCCGCTCCAGGGCCTGGTGCACGCCGCTGAGCAGGGCCACCAGCAACAGGGCCGTGCCCAGGTGGGCCGTCACCAGACCGGGGGCCAGCAGCTGGGTCACGGTGAGAGCACCCAGGGCTCCCTGCACAGCCACCAGCAGCAGGGCAGCCCCTGCACTCCAGGGAAGCCAGGCCGGCAGGCGTCGGCGGCCCACCCAGCTGGCAGCACTGAGCACCAGAAGCGCCACGCCCACCACGAAGGCATCCAGGCGGTGAAACCATTCCAGGAATACCTGCAGATTCATGCGGCCACCTGGAAGCCATTGGCCGTAGCAGAGGGGCCAGTCGGGGCAGGCCAGACCGGCCTGCATCACCCGGGTGGCCCCGCCGATCACCACAAGCGCCACAAGTGCCACCACCAGATGGGAGGTGAGCAGCTCGAAACGGGCGGATGGCGGCTCGGCGAGAGCCGGATGGTGGCTGGGTGGCTGGCGCGCGGGATGCGGACTGGCGGACATGGCACCCACTGGGTGGCGTCAAGGTAGCCAGAGGGTCAGGAGCCCATGCCCGGGGCTGATCGCCGATCTTGATTTCGCCACATGGCCCAGGGACCGGGCCTGCAAACATGAGGTTGCCGATGCTCAAAGGCCTTGGGCACAATTCGGCTAGGTGTGCGGGTTCGGATCATCGCCATGGCGTCAGCAGGTGGCCGCGGTCCGGTAGAGATGCTCGAGGGCAGGGCCCTGCTGGAGCGGGTTCGCTCCCTGAGCAACCGGCCAGAAGATGAAATCGCCCGGGGCTGTGGCTACGTGGGACCCAGCGGCCGGGTGCTGCGCAAGAGCTTCTACCGGGCCCTGGTGCAGGCCAAGGGGTTTGCGATCCCCGCAGCCGCCGCAAGCCCGGCCAGCGGGGGCGGCAGCCGCGGGCGTCAGGCCGAATTCCGCACCCGGGTGCACGGCAACGGCAACCTGCTGGTGGGAAACGCCTACACCCGGCTGCTGGGGCTGGAGCCGGGCCAGGAATTCCGCATCGATCTGCACCCCGAAACCGGCTCCATCTGGCTCACCAGCCTGGGGTCTGAAGAGACAGGCAACGGCTCTGGGATCCCCGAGTCCTGAGGCCCTCAGACCAGATCGGCGCTCTCGGAGTCCAGGGAGGCCGGGCCGTTGTCGTCCTCGTGGAATCTGGCGCTGAAGGTGATCAGGTCGATGCCGGTGAACAGGAAGCTCACCCCCACCAGGATGCCGATCACCCCCAGCAGGGCGGGCTTGGCCATCGTCAGGATCACCACCCCCAGCACCAGGGTCACCAGGCCGTTGACCAACCCCCAGCCCCAGCCTCGGATGCGGCGGTGCGTGAGCGACACGCCGACCGCCACAGCCCCTTCCACCAGAAACACCAGACCGATCGCCAGGGCCAGGGTGGCCACCGAGGAGGCGGCGGCGGCCACCCCGGAACCGAGCTGCTGAATCAGCGTGAACCCGGCCACAAGAAACAGGGTGGAGACCACCAGCCGCCAGAAGGTGAGCCAGCGGTTGAGCACCCGGGCCCGCATCAGGTTGTCGATCCAGCCCACGATGCCGCCCACCAGGAACACCACGGCCACCACGGCCGTGGCCCACACCGAGGCCAGCACCGGGAACAACAGGGCCAACACCCCCAGCACCAGCATCAACACCCCCTCGAACAGGGTGAAGGCCCTGAGCTGACCCCCCAGGCGCAGTCGGGATGAAGAGCTCATGGCCTGGGGTGTCAACTGCTACAAACTTAGGTAGCCCAACCGTGTTCGGCCAGCCAGGCGCGGTCGAGATCCGGCCGGCCCTCAGCCATAGGTCCGTAAGCTGCCGGGCCGGCCAGCCGGGCCTGAAGCAGGCTCTCGGCATATTTGGCCAGCAGATCTGCCTCCAGGTTCACCGTGTCTCCGGGCCTCAAGCCCTGCAGGGTGGTGCCGCTCCAGGTGTGGGGAATCACGGCGATCCAGAAGTGGGCGCCCCCATCGGCGCTGCCGGCCACCGTGAGGCTGACGCCATCCACCGCCACGCTGGCCTTGTCGCACACGTAGCGGCCGTAGGTGGGGTCCTGCCAGCGGATCGCCAGGTGCCAGGAGCCCGGGCGTGCGTCCACCGCCCGCACCCGCCCCAGTCCATCCACGTGGCCGCTCACAAGGTGGCCTCCGAGCCGGTCCGCCAGGCGCAGGGCCGGCTCCAGATTCACGGCCCCGCGGCGGTCGGCCTTCCCCGCCAGGGTGCTGCGGGCCAGGGTCTCCTCACTCACATCGGCCCGGAAGCCATCGCTGAGCCGCTCGGCCACGGTCAGGCACACCCCATCCACCGCCACGCTCTCACCCAGCTCAAGCTGGCCCGGGTGCCAGTGCTCCGGCGCCGCCTGCCAGCGCAGCCGCACCCCACCGCCAGCGCGCTCGATCAGCCCCGTGGCCCGCACCAGTCCGGTGAACATCGTTGCCAGCCCCCACGGTCGCCAGGCTCACGCTGGTCATAATCGATCAGAGGGGGCACCAGGCCATGGTGGAAATGAGCGTCGCCGGCATCGCCCTGGATGCGGCCAGCCGCAGCCCGATCGTGCTGCTGCGGGATCCCGCCGGCCGGCGCCAGGTGCCGATCTGGATCGACCAGGCCCAGGCCCAGAACATCCTTGCCGGGGTGGCCGAGGCACCACCGCCCCGCCCCCTCAGCCACGACCTGATGGTGTCGCTGCTGCAGGCCGCTGAGCTGGAACTGGCGCGGGTGATCATCCACGCCATTGAGGACAACACCTTCCGGGCCGTGCTCAAACTCAGCCGCCAGGGCGACGCGGAGGGCAGCGAGCCACTGCTGGAGGTGGACGCCCGGCCCAGTGACGCCATCGCCCTGGCGGTGCGCACCGGCAGCCCGATCTGGATGCTGGAGGAGGTGGTGGCCGACGCCTCGATTCCCGTGGATGCGGAGGCCGACGCCGAGGACAGCAACGAGTTCCGCCGCTTTCTCGACTCCGTGAGTCCGGCCGAGCTGGTACGGCACCTGAGCAAGGCCCAGCCCGAGCCGGAAGCCGGCGGTGAAGACTCCGGCGAGGCCAGCGATGACACCCCCGGCACCAGCCCGGTCTGACGACGGCCTGGAGCCCGCGGTCCCTGGCCGCCCCTTCGGCCAGGGACAGACCGTGTCGCTGTTCACCCTGGGCACGATGCGGGCCCTGGCCGGTCCGGCCCCGATGCTGGCGGTGCTGCGAGCCGCCCTGGCCGCCGGCATCAACCATCTGGAAACCGCCCCCGCCTATGGCCCGGCGGAAACCTTCCTCGGCCAGGCCCTGGCCAGCCTCAGTGCCGAGGGCCTGGAGCCCGCCGGCGGCTGGCGGATCACCAGCAAACTGCTGCCGGGCTGCGATCCGGAGGCCGGTCGCCACCAGCTGCGGGCCATCCTCAGCCGGCTGGGCCGCCCCCGTCTCGACAGCCTGGCCGTGCACGGCCTCAACCGCCCCGAGCACCTCAGCTGGGCCACCAGCGGCCCCGGTGCCGAGCTGCTGGCCTGGGCCGCCGGCGAGGGGCTGGTGGGCCAGGTGGGCTTCTCCAGCCACGGCAGCAACGCGCTGATCGCCGAGGCCCTGGCCACGGGCCGCTTCCGCTTCTGCAGCCTGCACCTGCACCTCTTCGACCAGACCCGCCTGCCCCTGGCCCGCAGCGCCCTGGCCGAGGGGATCGGGGTGCTGGCCATCTCCCCGGCCGACAAGGGCGGCCGCCTCTACGACCCGCCAGCGCAGCTGCTGGCCGATTGCGCCCCCTTCCACCCCCTGGAGCTGGCCTACCGCTTTCTGCTCGATCAGGGGATCTCCACCCTGAGCCTGGGGGCGGAACAGCCAGGCGATCTGGCCTGGGCCGCCGCCCTCGCCGGGCCCGCCGCAACCGGCGTGGTGTGCGGCCCGTCCAGCCCGGCGAGCCCCGCCCCCCCAAGCGAACGCGTCTGGCTCCGCCCCGAGCATCACCAGGCCCTGGCGCGATTGGCGGCGGCGGGGCGCGAGCGCCTCGGCCCCGAGCGCTGCGGCCAGTGCCGGGCCTGCCTGCCCTGTCCCAGCGGCGTGCCCATCCCGGAGTTACTGCGGCTGCGCAATCTGGCGCTGGGCCACGGCATGGAGGTGTTCGCCGGCGAGCGCTACAACCTCATCGGCCGCGCCGGCCACTGGTGGGAGGAGATCAACGCAGACGCCTGCCGGCGCTGCGGCGACTGCCTGCCCCGCTGCCCCCACCAGCTGCCCATCCCCGACCTGCTGGCCGACAGCCACCAGCGGCTGGCGGCGGCGCCGCGGCGGCGGCTCTGGGGCTGAAGGTGCTGGCTGCAGGCCCTCAGGAAGGCGGGGCGGCGGCGTCCCACACGGTCTGCATCGCCAGCCGTTCGGGCACCGTCAGCGGCGCCAGGCTCCAGCAGCGCTCGATCACGGCCGCGGGCGGCAGCAGCAGGCTGGCGATGGGTTCGGGGAAGCCGGCCACCAGGGGCTCCAGCTCAGGCCGCGGCAGGGGCGGCACCCAGCCGCCCAGCAGCAGGCCGTTCAGCAGGGGGGGCTCCAGCGCCGCGGCCATCCAGGGCTCGATCGCTGCCGCCGCGGCGTCACCGGCCTGGGCCTCAGCGGGCCCAGCCGCCGGCCGCAGCAGCAACTGCCAGCTCAGCGGCGCGCCCCCCGGGGGCAGCACCACCGCCAGCCGCGGATCGCGGCGCAGCAGCGGAATCAGGGGCCGCAGGGGCACCACCGCCGCCTCCGCCTCTCCGGCCAGCAGCAGGTTGAGGGCATGGCGGTCGTCGTGGGCGAGGGCCTGACGGCGCAGGGCCTCGATGCGCTCGTAGTCGCGCCCCATCAGCTCCACGCACACCCGCGGGCTGGAGGGCAGCACCAGTTTGCCCCGCAGGCTGGGATCGAGCAACAGGTCCCAGCCCTCGGCGGCGCGGGCGGCCAGGGCCGGCCGGGAGCGCAGCACCAGCACCCAGGGCGTGAACGACCAGGGAAAGGCCACGGCGGGCCGGCCTTCGGCGGCGAACAGCCGGGCCACCGGCAGCGCCCAGTCGCTCAGGGCCGCCAGCAGGGCGGGGGCCTCCAGGGGGCGCCAGCCCTGCGCCGGCAGGTCCAGGGCCCAGCCGTCGCCCAGCGCCACCAGCGCAGGAGGCGGCTCGCCTGCAGCCGGCTCCAGCCGGGCCCGGATCGCCGCCGGCTCCGGCAGCGCCTGGGCCCGCCAGCCCCGCGGCAGCTGCTGCAGCCAGGTGGCGGGCAGGGCGCCGCTGCCATGCAGCAGTTCGGGGCCTCTGCGCTGCCCGCAGCCCCCCAGGGCAGCGGGCAGCGCCAGCAACGCCGTGCTGCCCAGCCCGAGCCGCAGCAGCTGGCGGCGGCTCAGGCGGGGGGCGGAGGGGCTCATGGGGCCGACCCTAGAAGCCGGCCGCAGGCCCGATCGCACAGCCTGGCCAGCTCGCCGGGCTCCC
>REEV01000103.1 GCA_007694915.1 Cyanobium sp. PLM2.Bin73
CCAGCAGCGCCTCGGCCGGCCACGACGACCAGGGCTCGGCCGCTCCGGCGGCGGGGGGCGGAACCAGCAGGCCGGCGGTCTGATACCAGGCCCAGGGGGCCAGGGGAGACGCCACCGCGGAGGTGGTCACGGGCGGCGGCCGAAGGCCGTGGGCGCGCGGGGGGACGACGAGGCGGTGCCCTGGGCCCTGCCGGACTGGGACTTGCTGGAACCCTTGGCGGAGGAGCGGGAGGAGGCCTCATCCGCCCGACGCCGCCGGCGGTCACGCCACTCCACCGCAGAGAGATAGATCACCCCGGCGCTCACGAACACGAGCAGGGCCGAGGCAGTCCAGGCGAGCAGCTGGGAGCTGGTGAGGGCCAGTTCAGTGGCGGGGAGCTCGGTCAAGAAACGATCGGCCCCGGAGCAATCAGAAGTTGACGGTGCCGTCGCCGTGACGGCCCCACACCACCATGGCGATCGAGAAGCTGAACAGCGCGGCGAGGGAGGCCCAGCCCAGGGAGATCAGCATGTGAGGTGGTCGTGGCTTTGCTGTGAGTGTACCTAGGCTCGGGGTGCCACGGACACCGCTGGTTTCATGCCTGGCACCCACCTCTCCGCCACCGCCGCCAGCCCCACGGCCGTGCGGGAGCGGCAACGCAGCCGCCAGAGCTACCCCAACTTCAAAGTGGTGGTGCTCAACGACGACGTGAACACCTTCCAGCACGTGGTGGAGTGCCTGGTGCGCTTCATTCCCGGCATGCAGCCCGACCGCGCCTGGGAGCTGGCCCACCGTATCGATGGCGAGGGCTCGGCGGTGGTGTGGTGCGGGCCGCAGGAGCAGGCGGAGCTCTACCACCAGCAGCTGGGCGCCGAAGGGCTCACCATGGCTCCCCTGGAGCCCGCCTGATGGGGCGGCTGGTGGTGACCCACAGCACCTACCTGGAGGGGCTGATCCCGCTGCTCAGACAACTGGCGGCCCAGCCGGGTGTGAGCACCGTGACGCCGGCCGTGATCAGCCGGGTGCGGGGCCGGATCCCTGGGCTGAAGCTGCGGGTGTCCACCCCGATCACCGGCGGCCACAAGCTGGTGGCGCGCCGGGGAGGCAGCGCCCAGGAAGTGTTCGTGGTTACGGAGTGGAGTCGGGAACAACTGGAGTCGGAACTGGACCGCCTACTGGCCCGGTGATCGACAGCCGGGCCCAGGAGCCCCCTTCGCGGAACCAGGGCTGATCGCTGACCCGGAGCCGCTCGGGGTCGAGCAGCCAGTGGCGGCTGATGTAGCTGGCGTAGTCGTCGAAATTGGTCTGGGGGGCCTGCCAGTGCACCACCGCCAGAGCATTGATGCGGGTGATCGGCCGGTGGGGCGCCTGCTCCTCGCTCTCCTCGCTGGGCAGGCAGGTGGTTTCGCGCAGCACGAAGGTGCGGAAGCGGTCGGTGAAGGCCGAGCTGTCGAGCTCCTTGGGATGGCCCTCGAGGGGGTATTTCAGGAAGTAGAGCTGACGGGCGCGCGGAAACAGGGGCGACGGGGCCCGTTCGTAGAGCCGGTCGAGGGCCAGGCGCAGCGGCGCGGGCAGGGGCTGCTCGAGATCGGTGGGAACCGGCTGATTAGGAATCACCACGGCCCGGGTTGAGCCGATCACTGGGATGGGGGGTTCCAGCAAGGCCCTGCGCCGTGGGGGTGAGGGAAAGGGGTGAACCGCTATGCCGTTTTGCCCCAGTGTTCGACCTGGTGGAACCAGAAGGGGGTCAAAGACGGAGCTCCGTTTCCGGCTGCGAGGCCGGTTTACGTTGCTTGCCGCTGCAGACCCCCATGTCGAAAAGGGAGTCAGATCAGAAAACTGTAGAAGGCAGTTACCAACACAGCAGTCCGCCTACATCTTAGGACGATGGCAGGGGCCACAGGGCCCTCACCGCCGCAAGCCGCTCTCTGGCCTGCTGCTCCAGCGCTGCGGGACCCGGGCCCTCCAGCAGCAGGGTGATGTGGCCGAGCTTGCGGCCGGGCCGGGCGCCATGCTTGCCATACCAGTGCAGGCTGGCTCCGGGCAGGGCCGCCAGGGCCTGGCGCTGATCCCGGTAGGCCTCATCCGGGCTGGCGTCGTTGTCTTCGAAGCCCAGCAGGTTCACCATCAGGGCGCCGGGCACCTGGAAATCCACTGGGCCCATGGGCAGGCCGGCCACGATCCGCGCCTGCTGGGCGAACTGGCTAGTGCGGGCCGCCTCGATGGTGACGTGGCCGGAGTTGTGGGTGCGGGGGGCGATCTCATTCACCTGCAGGCCGCTGGGGCCATAGAAGAACTCGATCGAGAGCACACCCACGTAGTCGAGGGCGACGACCAGGGACGTGGCGATGTTGCGGGCGCAGGCCTGGAGCGCATGGGACACCGGCGCCGGGGCCAGCACCCAGTCGCACACCCGCCGGTGCTGGTGGGTGCGAACCAGGGGGTAGCAGAGCACCTGGCCGTGGCGGTCGCGGCACACCAGCTGGGAGAGCTCCTGCTCGAACTCCACGAGCTTCTCCGCGATCCAGTCCTCGGGATCCACCCGCTCCAGCAGGGCATCGAGGTCGTCGCGGTCGCGCAGCAGGGCCGTGCCCTTGCCGTCGTAGCCGCCGGTGGCGGCCTTGGCCATCAAGGGGAACGTCCAGCCGGCCCGCAGCACCGGGGGGCCGCCCAGGCTGGGGTGGTGGTCGTGGTGGTCGGCATGCCGGTCGTCGCCCTCGCGGCGGTGCTGATCGACAGGCTCCTGGGCCACCAGCAGCTCATCGAGGGGCAGCCAGGGGGGGGATGGGAGGTTGAGACGCCGCAGCAGCTCCCGCTGGCTGCGTTTGCACACCAGCGGCTCGAGCGCCGTGAGGCTGGGCACGAAGCTCACCCCCTGGGCCGCCAGCGGCGCCAGGCCGGAGAGGTCGACCCATTCGTTCTCGAAGGTGATGGCGCTGCAGCGCTGGGCCAGGCGCCGGGTGCCCTCCACATCGCGCACGCCGGCCTGGATCACGTCACTGGCCAGGCGCACGGCGGGATCGTGGCTGTCAGCGGTCTGCACCAGCACGGGCAGCTGCAGCTCCCCGGCTGCCGCCGCCAGCATCCAGGCGAGCTGGCCGCCACCCACCACCCCGATCGGGGGCAGGCGCTGGGTCGCAGGGCTGGAGGAAACCATGGGCTGAGGCTAGAGGTCAGCCATCGCCGGAACTCCCGTCGGGGGGCTCATGTGAGGCCACGGTCACCGGCGAAGGCGTAGCGCACCAGGCTGAGCAGCAGCACGGCCATGAACAGGGCCAGGCCCACGGTGCAGGCGTAGCTGATCTCCAGCTCGGTGAAGGCCTGGTCGTACACGTAGTACACGATCGTGCGGGTGGCATCGGCCGGGCCGCCCTGGGTCATCAGGAACACCTCCTCGAACACCTTGGTGGCGGCGATGGCGGAGATCACCGCCACCAGGGTGAGGTAGGGGCGCAGCAGCGGCAGGGTGATGTCGAAGTGCTTGCGCCAGCCCTCGCTGCCATCGAGGGCGGCGGCCTCGTAGAGCTCCGGGGCGATGCCCTGCAGGCCCGCCAGGAAGATCACCATGTAGTAGCCCAGGCCCTTCCAGAGGGTCACGAGCATCACGGCGGGCAGGGCCAGCAGCGGCGAGGTGAGGAAGCCAATCGGGCTGAAGCGGTCGCCCAACAGGGCAGCCAGCCAGCCGTTGATCAGGCCGTTCTCGGCGTAGAGCCAGCGGAAGGCGATGGCCGCCACCACGATCGACACCAGCACCGGCGTGTAGAAGGCGCCGCGGAACCAGTGGATGCCGGGCAGGGAGCGGTTGACCAGCACCGCCAGGGCCAGGGCGCCGAGCACGATCGGCGGCACCACCCCCACCAGATACAGAAAGGTGGTGACGCTCACCCGGGCGAACATCGGATCGGCCAGCAGGCGGCGGTAGTTGGCCAGCCCCACGAACTGCAGCGGCTCACTGACGTCGAGCCCGGCCTGGCTGAAGCTCATCACCAGTGCCATCAGGGCCGGGATCAGCACCGACAGCCCGATCAGCACCAGGGCGGGAGCCAGGAACCCCCAGGCAGTGGCGGTGCGGGGCGAGGAAGCGGACATCGCGGGGCGCCGTGGGCCGCCATTGTGGGAGATCCCCGCCGGCCCGCCACCCCGTGAGCGATCCCCTGGAGGTGCTGCAGCGGGTGTGGGGCTACCCGGCCTTCCGGGGGCCCCAGGAGGCGATCGTGCGCCACGTGATCGCCGGCGGCTCGGGCCTGGTGCTGATGCCCACCGGCGGCGGCAAGTCACTCTGTTATCAGGTGCCGGGCCTGTGCCGGCCGGGGCTGGCGGTGGTGGTGTCACCGCTGATCGCCCTGATGGACGACCAGGTGGAGGCCCTGCTGCAGCTGGGGGTGCGGGCGGCCGCCCTGCACTCGGGCCTGGAGGCCGGCCGCGGCGCCGCGCTCTGGAGCCGGCTGGGGCGGGGGGAGCTCGACCTGCTCTACGTGTCGCCGGAGCGGCTGCTGGGGGGCGATCTGCTGGAGCAGCTGGCGGCCCTGGGCGGGCCGGAGCCCCTGGCCCTGTTCGCCATCGATGAGGCCCACTGCGTGTCCCAGTGGGGGCACGACTTCCGGCCCGACTACATCCAGCTGGGGGTGCTGGCCGAGCGCTTTCCGGCGGTGCCGCGCCTGGCGCTCACGGCCACAGCCGATCCCCGCACCCGCGCCGAGATCATCGAGCGCCTGGGGCTGCAGGCCGGCGAGGTGTTCCTGGCCAGCTTCGACCGGCCCAACATCCGCTATCTGCTGCGGGCGAAGGACCAGCCGGGCCGGCAGCTGCTGGCGTTTCTGGCCGAGCACCGCGGCGAGGCCGGCATCGTGTACGCCCGCTCACGCAGCCGGGTGGACCGGCTGGCCGCCGAGCTGCGGGCCGCCGGGTTCGACGCGGTGGCGTACCACGCCGGCCTGAGCACGGAGCAGCGCAGCGCCGCCCTGCAGCGCTTCCGCAACGACGCCGCCGTGGTGGTGGTGGCCACGATCGCCTTCGGCATGGGCATCGACAAGCCCGACGTGCGCTTCGTGGCCCACGTGGACCTGCCCAAGAGCCTGGAGGCCTACTACCAGGAAACGGGGCGGGCGGGACGCGACGGGCTGCCGGCGGTGGCCTGGATGGTGCACGGGCCGGGGGATGTGCCCCAGCTGCGGAGGTTCATCGACGACTCGGGCGCCGGCGAGGAGCAGAAGCGCATCGAGCACGGCAAGCTCGAGGCCCTGATCGCTTACAGCGAGGCGGCGGGCTGCCGCCGGCAGGTGTTGCTGCGCCACTTCGGCGAGCAGCTGGCCGAACCCTGCGGCAACTGCGACGGCTGCCTGGAGCCCAAGGCGCTGGTGGACGTGAGCGTGGCGGCCCAGAAGCTGCTTTCGGCGGTGTACCGCACCGGCCAGCGCTTCGGGGCGGCCCACGTGGTGGACGTGCTGCTGGGGGGCAGCAGTGAGCGCATCCGCCAGCTGGGCCACGACCAGCTGAGCGTGCATGGCATCGGCGGCGATCTCGACCGCGGTCAGTGGCGCACCCTGGTGCGGCAGCTCAGCGGGCTGGGGTATCTGGTGCCGGTGCCAGGCGGCAAGGGGGGGTTGCAGTTCGGCCCCGACGAACTGGTGCGGCCGCTGCTGCGGGGGGAAGCGCGGCTGGAGCTGCCCCTGCCGCCGCCCCAGAAGGAGCAGCGCCGCGCCAGAGGAGGCACCGGTGCCAGCGGCGGGGGTGGAGTCCTGGCGGCCGCCGCCACCGCGGGGGCAGTGGATGGGGATCTGGTGGAGGCGCTGCGCCGCTGGCGACGGGAGCAGGCCAGTGCCCAGGGGGTGCCGCCCTACGTGGTGTTCCACGACCGCACCCTTCTGGAGCTGGCCGAGCGCAGGCCGGCCAGCCTGGCCGAGCTGGGCGGGGTGAGCGGCATCGGCGCCGCCAAGCTGGAGCGCTACGGCGAGGTCCTTCTGGCGGTGCTGCGGGGCGAAGTGTTCACCACTTCTTGTAGGGAAGAAACTTCCCGCACATCGTCACTTTGACACGATCCCCAGCCGGATCACTCACCTTGTCGACTTCAAGCGTGAAGTCGATGGCGCTCATGATGCCATCCCCAAACTTCTCCTGAATCACGTCCTTCAACGGCAGGCCATAAACCTGCATGATCTCGTAGAAGCGATAGATCAGCGGGTCGGTGGGGACGACCGGATCGAGACAACCCTTCACTGGCGGCGTCAGCAGATCCGCTTTGAGAGCAGGGTCGAGGCCAAGGGCGCCGATCAGCTTCTCAGCCTCCTCAGGAGAGGCCGTGGACTGGCCGTAAAAGAGGCTGGCGACCCACACCTCATCGCGGCCCAGGAGGATTTCCAAGTCGGTGAAAGAGAGCCCCTTGGCACGCTTGGCAGCGAGGAGAGTCTGCGAGAGAGACGACAGAGCCATGGCAAAGAATGGAACGGAATGAAGAGAACAGGAAGGGAGCGGAAGAACCTGTGCACGGTGGGGCTGGTGCCAGCACGCGTTGGGTGCTGGGCTGACTCAGGTGCGCTCTTCCACAGCCCGAGTTTCCTTGAGCAGGTGCTCCTCGAGCCGATGCTTGATGTCAACAAATTCGGGGTGCTGATCAATCACACTGCGCTGTCGGGGACGGAGCGAAGGCAGGTTGATCACATCGGCAATGGTGGCGGCAGGTCCACGCGACATCAGCACGATCTGATCGGATAGCAGCAATGCTTCCTCAATGCTGTGGGTGATGAGCACCACGGTGACGCGACGGTCCTCCCAGATACGCAGCACCTCTTCCTGCAGATAACTGCGGGTGAGAGCATCAAGAGCGCCGAAGGGCTCGTCCATCAGCAGAATGCTGGGACTGATGGACAGGGCCCGTGCGATGGCCACCCGCTGCTTCATCCCGCCGGAGAGCTGCTTCGGGAAGCGATGCATAGCCCGATCCAGACCAACCATCGCGAGGTATTCACGGGCACGCTCCTTGGCCTGGCCGCGGCTGAGGCCGGAGCATGCCGTTTCAACGGCGTATTCGACATTGCCCAAGGCGGTAAGCCAGGGCATCAGGGCATAATTCTGAAAGATGATGCCCCGATCGGGGCCGGGCCCGCGTACGCGCTCACCATTCACAAGGATCTGGCCAACGCTGGGGCGGTCGAGGCCGGCGAGGAGGTTCAGGAGGGTAGATTTTCCACAGCCGGAAGGACCAATAATGGACACAAAGGTATTTTTTTCAATGCTCAGACTGATGTCCTGCAAAGCCACGTAGCCAGTAGGTCGGCGCCGGGTGAGGGAGTCGAACAGTCCAAGTTCTGGGCTGAACACTTTGCTCACACCTTCAACCACAACTTGGGCATCAGGTGAAAGTCGCCCTCGCTGATCAGCTGGCGTAGTTGGCATGACGAAAGAGGTCATTTCGGCGATCAGGGATGGATTCAGAAAGGCGCCATACAGGAGCGGATGATGCGCGTTACATGCATGATGCCGTGTTCAAGCCTGGTAGTCGAAACGTTTTTGCAACGACCCAAAGATCTGATCAAGCATCAGACCGGCAAAGCCAATCACAATAATGGCAACAAAGATGTTGGGCAGGGAAAGGTTGTTCCACTCGTTCCAGATGAAATAACCAATACCGCTACCAAGCAGCATTTCAGCAGCCACGATCACCAACCATGCCGTGCCCATGGAAATCCGCATACCAGCCAAGATATTCGGCATTACCGCAGGCAGAACGACCTTCACCACGGTCCGAAACTGGCTGGCACCAAGGGAGCGCGAAACCTTCAGGAAGTCGGGGTTGATAGAGGTGACTCCAAATGCAGTGTTAATCAGGGTAGGCCAGACACTGGAAATAAAGATCACAAAAATACCAGTAATCTCCGAGTCCCGAAACACAAACAAGCCGATCGGCAACCATGCAAGGGGTGATACCGGCTTCAACAGCTGCATGAATGGGTTCACCGAAGATTCGGCAATCCTGGACATGCCTACCAGCAGGCCGAGAGGGACGGCGACCAACACGGCCAGTCCATAGCCGATCAGCACCCGCCGCAGGCTGATCAGGAGGTTGGTGCCGATGCCGAGGTCGTTAGGGCCATTATCAAAGAAGGGATCAGATAGCCACCAAGCAAGTTCTTTTAGTGTTTCAAAGGACCCTGGAAAGTTTTTGCCCAGAAGCCCCTGAGTAGCGAGAATCTGCCACACCAGCAATGCAACCAGCACGCTGACAAAGGAGATAACGATGGCCAACGTTCTGGAGATACGATTTTCAAGCATAAACTAGAGGACGAAGGATTAGAGGCTGAAGCCCATCGGAACCCACTGACTAATGATTAGAAACCATCTCTATTCTTCTGCTTTTGGATATATTGCATCGGCTGCTGAGGATCAAAGGTGTCAAAAGCAAGCTTCTCCACCCGAGACTTGTCACTGGGAGGCGTAAGGTCCATTGAACGCATGAGCTCCTGCGCCTCGCTGGTGAGGAAGACGGCTGCACTGTTGCTGTCAAAGTCACCTGCTTTGATGAGGCTGGCAGCATTTCCGAGATCCCAGCGCACCAACTGGGACTGAATCCAGTTCGCAAAACTCTGCCAGGGATAGGGATCAAAGTCGATCCGGTCCGGCACGTTGAGGGTGTCGCCGAGGCCGTTTTCAAATTTGCCAGTGAGCACAGCTTCCACTACTTCAGTGGGTTGATTCAGGAATGCTCGTCCAGAAATAGCCTTGGCAATCTCAACTCTATTCTCCTGCTTGTGAGCATAGTTGGTTGCGTCAATGATCGCCTTGTTAAGAGCTTGGAACGTAAGTGGATTCTCCTGAATCCAAGGCTCTCCAGTGGCAAATGCACAGCATGGATGCCCATCCCAGAGATCCTTGGTGAGCAAGTGAATAAACCCTGCATCTTCATACACAGCACGTTGGTTGAAAGGATCAGGCATCAGCATGGCATCGAGATCACCAGCGACCAATTGGGCGATACTGTCCGGAGGAGGAACGGGCCGAATCTGAACGTCAGTGTCTGGATTGATTCCCCCCTCTGCAAGGTAGTAACGAAGCAGCAGGTTGTGCATGGAGAAGGGGAAGGGAACTCCAATCACAAATCCCTTGAAGTCTTTAGCCTCTTTAACCTTGCCAGCGTGACGCTTGGCCACGGTGATTGCCTGGCCATTGATATTTTCAATACTGGCGAGTTTCACACTGAATGGGGATGTACCCAATCCAAGGGTCATGGCAATCGGCATCGGCGCCAGCATATGGTAAGCATCAAGCTCACCAGCGATCGCTGAGTCCCGAACAGCCCCCCAACTCGGCATTTTCACAACTTCTACATTCATGCCATAGCGCTCGTAAAAGCCCATTGGCTTGGCCATGATGATTGGCGTTGCACAGGTTATGGGGATAAAGCCCACCTTCAGATTTTTCTTTTCAATCGATCCAGGATCAACGACGCCGCCGCCGCCGGCCTCTTCACGCTTGACACCACAATTGGTGAGCGTCACCAGGGCAGCACCGGCGGCCAGCCCTTTCAGGAAGGTGCGGCGGCCGAGCGGACTGGAGGAGGTTACCTTGCTGAAAAAGCGGCCCGCTTCGGGGCCAAAGGCAGCTGCAAATGCCTGGTCGAGTCCTCCTGCCTCCTCTGCCAACGACCGCAGCATGGTTTCAACCGCAGGGTTGCCACGGGAAGCATTGCGGAAGAACAGGGCCTGGCGGAGTTCAGCAGCAGAAATGGCTTCAGCGATTGGATAGGCAGCTGGGTTGATTAAACCCATACGCTGAAGATCATCCATGAGATCTTCAGGCTCCTTGGGAATGCCTTCCAGGAAAGACTCATGGCTGGAGGGCGCCGTCTGACAAGCCTGGCAAGCACAATCAGCGAAATGTTGTCGGACGCGCGATGCAAGATCTGGTGCCGTGAGAGAGGACGTCAGCGGCTGCTCAGAGCTTGGCGTGCGCGCAACAGTCACAGTAATAATCCGGACACAAGTTGACCGTAATGTTGCTGGCCAATAGCCCCTGTAGCGGTTGCTACGCGGTGATCATCCGGGAACAATCCCAGACGCAACCACGGCTAACTGTTATCGGAAGGTGAACGCTTACCGTGAACGGAGCACAGCAATCAAATCATCTGCCTGGAGACGCCAACCCAATTGACCTGCAGCGGAAGCTACGGGAAGGTCCTTCTGGACTTGCTGGGAGCCGAACGGGATGGGCGAGACGGACGGGAGAGAGTCGCCAACGGGAACAGCTCGCCCTGAATCACCGCCGGCCAGTGGTCCCTCGGTGCGGTCCTAAGGCCCGAAGCCG
>REEV01000109.1 GCA_007694915.1 Cyanobium sp. PLM2.Bin73
CCGGCGACTGCTCCGCTCTGATGAGCGAGATCGGCACCTACTTCGATCGCGCCGCTGCCGCTGTCGGCTGACCCCCGAGGAGTGCCCACCCAGCCTCCAAAACCAAGCCCGGGCCTTGAAACCCGGGCTTTTCAGCTGCTGACCTGAGCTTGGGGCTCAGCCCACCACGACTTCGCCGCTCTCGCCGGTGCGGATGCGCACGGTGCTTTCCACAGGCAGCACCCAAATCTTGCCATCACCCACCTCGCCAGTGCGGGCTGAGCTCTTGAAGGCCTCGATCACGGCGTCGGCCTTGTCGTCGGGAACCACCGTCATCAGCATCAACTTGGAGAGGAGGCGGGCCTCGATCTTCACGCCGCGGTACACCTCGGTGTGCCCGAACTGCTGACCGAAGCCCTGAACTGGGATAACCGTGAGGCCGTTGACGCCAATGGCCACGAGGGCGTCCTTAACGGCGTCGAGTTTGTCGGGGCGAATGACGGCTTGAATCTGCTTCACGCGAAATCCAGTGAAATCGGAACTTGTTTAGGGGCTGGTCTTGATGGGGTCTGTATCGGTTGCGGCAGACGCCCTGCTCCTGCCCCGGTGGTTTTCCCTTCTCCCATCCTGGCAGGTCGGCCCCCAGGGGAGTTTTGTAGCGAAACGAACATCAGCTGGACCGGTGAGGCCGCATTGTCTCTGCCGATGGATGTCGCAGGGCATCCAAATTCCCGTGCAGCCGTCCTTCCGATCTGCCCATGACCATTGCTTCCCACCCTCCCAGGCGCCCCCGGCGCCTGCAGGAGGCGAGCCTGCTTGAGGCCCCCGGCCTGATGCTGCGGAGCATCCGCGGCCTTACCTCGCAACGCTCCCTCACCTGGCTGGCCTGCGTTCCGCTGGCTCTGCTGGGCTTGGGCGTGTTCAACCTCTCCGCCCACGCGGCCGAGCTGCCGGAGCTCTCGGCAGCGTTTCTGGCCAACAACCTGTTCATCTTCATCTGCGCGATTCTGGTCATCTTCATGAATGCCGGATTCGCCATGGTCGAATCCGGGATGTGTCGCCAGAAAAACGCGGTCAACATTCTGCTGAAGAACCTGATCGTGTTCGCCCTGGCGGCCACGGCCTACTGGTTCATCGGCTACTCCATCATGTATGGAGATTCCGTACTGGACGGCTGGCTCTACTTCAGCGGCCTGTTCTTCGATCCCACCGTCACCGCTGAGATGGTGGAAGAGGCGGAACTGGTTCCAACCGTTGACTTCTTCTTCCAGGTGGCCTTCGCAGCCACAGCCGCAACCATCGTTTCCGGTCTGGTAGCCGAGCGCATCAAGTTTGGTGAGTTCGTGGTGTTCTCACTGGTGCTGGTTGGCTTCCTCTATCCCATATCCGGTTCCTGGCAGTGGAACGGCGGTTGGCTGGACAATCTCGGCTTCCTCGATTTTGCAGGCTCCTCGATCGTGCACTCCTTTGGTGCCTGGGCTGGTGTGGTGGGTGCCTGCCTGCTCGGTCCCCGCATCGGCAAGTTCATGAATGGCAAGCCCCAAGCCCTGCCTGGTCACAACATGGCCATCGCCACCCTCGGATGCCTGGTGCTCTGGATCGGCTGGTATGGCTTCAACCCGGGTTCGGTGTTGGCTATGGACGAGACGGTGCCCTTCGTGGCCGTCACCACCACTCTTGGTGCCGCCGGCGGCGGTATCGCAGGAACGATCGTTTCTCAGATGCGCGGGGGCAAACCTGATCTCACCATGACCATCAACGGCATCCTGGCCGGCCTGGTGAGCGTTACCGCCGGTTGCGATGGCTTCACCATGGCTGGTGCCTGGGTAGCGGGCTTCATCGGAGGCACAATTGTGGTGTTCTCGGTTGCACTGCTCGATTCCCTGCAGATCGATGATCCGGTGGGGGCCTTCTCCGTGCACGGCTCCTGCGGCATCTGGGGCACCCTGGCTGTAGGTCTGTTCAACACCGACTACGGCCTGTTCTACGGCCACGGCTTCGGTCAGCTCGGTGCCCAGATCGTTGGTGTCATTGCCTACGGCGCCTTTGCGGCCATCAGTTCCTGGATCCTCTGGTCGATCATCGGCGCCATCTTCGGTGGCATCCGCGTCACCGAAACCGAGGAGATCGAAGGCCTCGACATCGGCGAGCACGGCATGGAGGCCTATCCCGATTTCGCTTCCACGGCCAAGTGATCGCAGCCAAGTGATTGGCATCCTCAGCTGATGGCAACGATGAACGTGATCGTCACAACGACGACCTGATCTTCACGCCAACACAGCAAAGCCCGCGGGTCAACCGCGGGCTTTTTTGTGTGCGTGCGTTTTGTCGGTGGGCCGTGGGCGCGTGGCGTCACACCAGCCGTGAGCCGCTGGCCCGCTGGCGCTGCTGGGGATCGAAGACGGCGGCGATGGTGCGGATCAGCCAGCGCCCCTCGGTGGTCACGGTCACCGTGCCGCGACCATCCCGCTCGCTCAGCTGCACCAGGCCATCGGCATCCAGGGCCTGCAGGTCGCACCACTCCTGGCCGAAGCGGGCCAGATCGAGCGTCACCTGGAAGTGGCACATCACCTCCTTGATCAGCTCCCGTCGCTCCAGCACCTCGGCGTCCCACACCTCCAGGCCCCGCTCCACCGGCAGCCGGCCGGCGGCCACGGCCGCGGACCAGGCTTTGAGGTTGCGCTCGTTCTGGCAGGTGAGGTGGGTGAACTGGCTGATGGCCGTGGGGCCCACCCCCAGCAGCTCCAGTTCGCCGCCGGTGGTGTAGCCCTGGAAGTTGCGGTGCAGCCGGCCCTCGCGGGCCGCCAGCGCCAGGGCATCGCCGCTGAGGGCGTAGTGGTCCATGCCGATGGCGTCGTAGCCGTGGCTGGTGAGCTGCCGGTTGGCGTTCTCCAGCATGGTGATGCGCTCACGCTGGCTGGGCAGATCGTCGGCGGCGATCTTGCGCTGCATCGGCAGCTGCTCGGGCAGATAGGCGAAGGAGAACAGGGAGATGCGGTCGGGCCGCAGGTCCTGCACCAGATCCAGGGTGGTGTCGAAGCGCTTGGGGCTCTGCAGGGGCAGCCCGCAGATCAGATCCACATTCACGCTCTCGAAGGCGGCCTCCCGCAGCCATTCCATCGAGCGGCGCAGCTGCTCCTCCGCCACAACCCGGTTCACGGCGCGCTGCACCTCGGGATTGGCGTCCTGGATGCCGAAGCTGATGCGGTTGAAGCCCAGCTCCCGCAGCTGCAGGGCCTGATCACGGCTGAGGAACTCCGGATTCACCTCGATCGAGGCCTCCAGGTCGCTCTCCAGATCGAAGTGGCGCGCGATCAGCCCCCACAGCCGGGCCTGCTCGGCGGCGTTCAGGTAGTTGGGCGTTCCGCCCCCCCAGTGCAGCTGGGCCAGGCGCCGCCGCCGGGGCATGGCCGCCGTCACCAGCTCAAGCTCCCGGGCCAGGGTGTCGAGGTAGGGGGCCACCACCTTGGAGCCCAGCTGGGTGGTGATCCGGTTGCAGCCGCAGTACCAGCAGGCGTGGCGGCAAAAGGGCACATGCACATAGAGCGACAGGGGCTCCTCGCTGGGCTGGCTGAGCTGGGAGCGCAGCTGGGCTTCCCCCACCGCGCCGGTGAAGGCGGCGGCCGTGGGGTAGCTGGTGTAGCGGGGAACGGGCTTGTCGTACTTGAGCAGCAGCTCGATCGGGCTGAGGCTGGGGCGCAGGCTGGTGGCGGTCATCAACGGATGGCGTGGTGGGCTATGGGCAGGGGCGACTCAGGCGAGCTCTCCCAGCTCCGCCAGCAGGGCCTGGGTGGCGTGGAAGGCCGCCTCGGCTTCCTCCAGCAGCTCCTGCTCCTGGCAGTCGCTGAGTTGCAGCTGCTCGAAGCCGTCGTGCAGGGACCCCTTGAGCTCAGCGATGGGACGCTCGAACAGCCAGAAGCTGGGCCGCGGCAGGCCGTGGCGCTCCAGGATTGCTCCGGCCTGCTGGGCCAGCTGCTGGCCGCCGGAGAGATCGCCGCCGTAGCGCACATAAACGTGGGCCATCAGCCGGTGGGGCGCCTGCCGGGCCAGGGCCCGCAGTTGCTCGAGCCACACCGCCGCGGCCGCCGAGGCCGGAGTGGCCGGCAACACCTGCAGGGTGGCCACGTCGTGGGCGAGGGCGGCGCTGCGGGCCAGGCTGCTCCAGGGCAGATCGGTGCAGCCCAGCTGGGCGGCGGCGGCCGGTGCCTGCTCCTCGATCAGCCGGTAGGCCGGCACCAGCGCCCGCAGCAGGGCCGCCAGCTGCAGCGGTGTGGCCTCACCGGCCAGCAGGGCCTTGGAGAAGGTCATGCCCTCGGCCTGGTGGTGGGCCTTGCCGATGCGGGCATGGAGTTTGCGCACCCGCGGGCCGAAGCCCCGGCGCAGCTGGGCATCGGCGCTGGTGGCGTGGTCGGAGATGGAGGGCGTGACGGTCACGGTGGGCGGTGTGGACGACAGCCGTCACGTTATAACGCTACTGTTGTTCCGCAGTGATGCGATGACAAAAGTGTTGCAGAGTCCGGGTGGCCCGCCATCCATGCACGTGCTGCTGGCGCCCGCGCCCCAGCTCAGCGGCGATGGCCAGTTGCGTGAGCTGATCCAGGAGCGCCGCGAGCGCTCGGGCGGCACCGGTGCGATCTGGTATCTGCCGCCAGAGCTGGTGGCGGCCCAGGGGCTGGGTCAGGGGCTGGAAGCCGTGGTCACCCCCACGGCCGCTGTGTGCACCTGGCTGCAGCTGCGCTTCGGGGGGCGTCCCAGCCACGCGCCCCTCACTAGCGCCTGGCTCGATGCCCAGGCCGGCGCTCTGCCCGCCGCCGCTCCCCTGGCCCGGCTCAGCTGAGGGCCCGGGCCGTGAGCCGGTTCAGCAGGCGCCGGGCCTCCCTGGCGCCGTAGCCGATCGTCTCCAGCGCGGCCTGGAACTCCACCACAAACTCCGCCACCAGCTCCTGGGGCTCGATGCCGATCGCCCGCAGGTCGGTCTCCAGGGCGCTGAGCATGGCCAGGGCCACGGGCACCGCCCGGCCGGCGCAGGCCTCCACCCGCTCCGCCACCGCGGCGAAGCGGGGCCGCAACCACTGTGCGCCGAAGTCGAGATGGTCGGCCTCATCGCGCAGTACGGCGGCGGTGATCGGCCGGGCGTAGGCGTCGGCCACCGGCAGGTAGAGCCGGTAGGCCGCCACCGCGAAGCACTCGATGATCAGGCACTGGATCACCAGGCAGCTCACCAGGTCGCCCTGGCGCTCCGCCTCCAGGAACTGCTCGTGCAGGGGCGCCAGCAGGCGCCGGGCCAGGGCGTTGTCGGGCCGTACCTCCAGGTGACGGCCGCAGCCGGCGAAGTCCACGGCGTGCCGGCCCTCCATGGCTCCCAGGCGCAGCAGCTCATCGCGCTGCTCCGGCAGCAACGCCGCCAGCCGGCGGAAGTGGCGATCGGCCATGCTCTCACCCACGATCACCAGGCCGTTGATGCGCGCGTAGGCGGCGCGGTAGGCCGGTGCGTCGAAGTGGGGCGGCTGCGGGGCCGGCGCGGTGGAGGGGGCGGCGCTCATGCCACCACCTCCTGGAGTTCGGCTTCCGCCGAGCTGGTGCGTTCCACGCCGGTGGCCACCATGGGCTGACAGAACTGGCGCAGCAGCAGGGCCCCGAAGCGCAGGTTGAGACCCAGCCTGCGCAGGCCGCGGGCCTGCCGGAGCTCGCGGAAGGTGTCCACGATCTGATCGCGCAGGGCGATGAAGGCGCTGCTCTCCAGGTCGAAGACGGCCGGGAAGGCCCGACGGGCCGTGCGATTCGTCTGGCGCATCACCTCGGCGTCGAACAGGTTCGGATCCATGCCCAGGATCCGGTAGAAGTTGCCCCGCTCACACACCGTGAGGCTGTGGGTGAGGAACACGCTCCAGAGGAAGAAGCGGCTCAGCAGCCGCCCGCGCAAGCCCTGACGCAGCCCCGGCCAGCAGCGGATCAGCATGTTGAAGATGTCGCCATGGCGGTTCTCGTCCTGGCACCAGGGCTCGAAGAAGTCGAACAGTGGCGCGAAGCTGTTGCCGGGGTTGGCCTTGAGGTGCCGGTCG
Source organism: Cyanobium sp. PLM2.Bin73 (assembly GCA_007694915.1). Taxonomy (GTDB): domain Bacteria; phylum Cyanobacteriota; class Cyanobacteriia; order PCC-6307; family Cyanobiaceae; genus NIES-981. Next base: position 6,042 of record REEV01000109.1, read on the forward strand.
ATCAGGATGTAGCGCCAGTAGCCGATCTTCTCGGAGAGATACACCGAATAGAGCACCCAGCTCAGGGGAAACCAGGTGATCGGCCGCTTGGTGCTCAGCTTGGGCAGGTCGATCTCGATACCCTCGGCCACCAGGGCGCGGTTCAGGAAGCCGGCGTGGCGGGCCTCATCGCGGGCCATCAGCTGGAACAGCTCGCCCAGTTCCGCCCGTCCCGCCTTGATCAGGCGGCGGGAGAGTTCCTTGAACAGCAGGAAGCCCGAGAATTCCGACACGCAGGAGCGCACCAGATAGCTCTCGTAGGCCTCCTTCTCCTCGGCGGAGAGGTCCTTGAGCCGGCCCAGGGGGGCCTTGCGGTCGAAGTGCTCGCGGTTGTAGTCGGCCTTCATCTCGCCGAGCATGGCCTCGAATTCGGCCCGCTGCCCCTCGAGCGGGGTGCGGGCGGCCTTCTCGATCTCGGTGGTGTAGAAGCGCGGGGTGAGCAGGTCTTCGCGCAGGTGCGGAGCGGCGGGAGTGGCGGTCATGGGACCCGATGGCGGCCTCAGTGGTTGCCCCATGAGAATACAGCGCTATCACACCAGCGTGATACCGGCTTGATTTGCGGCTGCTCACCCGGACGGCCGCGCTGGCCCGGCCCGGCTAGAAGCGTGCCAGTGAGCGCGGCGCCGGACCCGGTGCAGAGGGCGGAATGGCCATGGAGGTGAACGGTTCGCTGCAGGGGGTGGCAAGGCTCGCCGAGTTCTTCGATGTGCTCTGCGTTGTGGTGATCGTGGGCGGCACCCTGATCACCGTGGGCCGGGCGATCTATGTGGGCCGGATCGCCGGCAGCAAGGCCTCCTACCTGGTGGCACGCCGCACCTTCGGCAAGGTGCTGCTGCTGGCCCTCGAGGTGCTGATTGCCGCCGACCTGATGCGCACCGTGTCGCTCAGCCTGACCATCTCCAGCGTGCTGGCTCTGGGGCTGCTGGTGATCGTGCGCACGATCCTGAGTTTTTCGATCCAGATCGAGCTGGAGGGGGATCTGCCCTGGCGGGTGGGTCGACCGGGTCATCCCGCAGCGCTCAAGACACGACACCAGCGTGATGACACGAAACATGGATAGCGCATCTGTGTGCTGACATCCGGTGCTTAACTGGGCGCACCGCTTCCTGTCAGCCCTCCAGCCCAATCCACCCAGCCCAACCCATCCAAATGGACGCCCTGGCCGAGTATTTCAAGGTGTTTTCCGAGCCCAACCGCCTGGCGGTGCTCGATGCCCTGCGCCAGGGCCCCCTCAACGTCACCGCCGTGGTGGAGCGCACGGGCCTCAGCCAGGCCCTGGTGTCGAAGCATCTCAAGCTGCTCACCATCGCCGGGGTGGTGAAGCGGCGTCCGGAAGGCAGCCTCGTGTTCTACGAGGTGGCCGACAAGGGGGTGTACCGGCTGATGGCCCAGGCTGAGAAGCAGTTGCTGGCCTCCCGCCGCCAGCAGCTCGATGCCCTGGCGGCCATTCTTTAGGTGTGATCGATTCCCTGCCCGCCAACCTGGAGGAGCTGCGGGCTGCCCTGGCCGCTGGCCGCCAGCGCTTCCAGGGGCTGCGCCTCAGCGACCTTGACGGGGTGGATCTGGACCTCTCGGGCTGTGAGCTGCAGGACAGCTGTTTCAAGGAGGCGCGCTTCGGGCGCGCCAGCCTGCGCCAGGCCCGGGTGGAGGGCTGCCTCTTCCAGCAGGCCCTGCTCTGGGGGGCCGATCTCTCGGGTCTGCTGGCGCGCGAATCCCAGTGGCACGAGGCCGATCTCTCGGGCTCGCGGCTGCAGGGGGCCGACTTCTCCGCCGCCCTGCTCCACCGCGCCTGCCTGCGGGGGGTGCTGGCGGCGGAAAGCCGCTGGTGTGATGCCCGGCTGGTGGAAGCCGACTTCCGCTCCGGCCTCGATCAGCTCACCGACCTGGGTGGGGCCGACTTCCAGCGGGCCGATCTGAGCTTCGCCCAGCTGCGCGGCGCCCAGCTTCATGGCGCCGACCTGCGCGGCTGCTGTGTGTATGGGGCCGATCTCAGCGGCGTGGATCTCCAGGATGCCGACCTGCGCGGCTGTGACCTGCGCGACACCCGCCTTGCCGGTGCCAACCTCCAGGGGGCCAGGCTGGATGGCGCCAGGCTTCCCCCAACAGCTTCCTGATGACCGAACGCTTTGATCTGATCGTGCTGGGCGCCGGCTCCGGAGGCCTGGCGGCCGCCAAGCGGGCCGCGTCCTACGGCGCCCGGGTGGCGATCGTGGAGGGCGATCGGGTGGGCGGCACCTGCGTGATCCGCGGCTGCGTGCCCAAGAAGCTGCTGGTGTACGGGTCGGCCTACGCCCACAGCCTGGCCGATGCCCCCAGCTACGGCTGGATGGTGCCGCCGGTGCAGCCCGATGCGGGCACCCTGCTGGCCAACGTGCGCGCTGAAGTCGACCGGCTCAACCGGCTGCACATCGGGCTGCTCGAGAAAGCCGGGGTGGATCTGGTGTCGGGCTGGGGCCGCTTCGCTGCCGCCAACACCGTGCTGGTGAGCCAGCCCGATGGCAGCGAGCGGGAGCTCTGCGCCGAACGCATCCTGATCGCTGTGGGCGGGCGCCCCCACCGCCCGGACATTCCGGGCGCCGACCTGGGCTGGGTGAGCGACGACCTGTTCCTGCTCGAGAGCCTGCCCGATGCCGTGGTGGTGGTGGGAGCCGGCTTCATCGCCTGTGAATTCGCCTGCATCCTCCATGGCCTGGGAGTGAAGGTGACCCAGCTGGTGCGCGGCGACCACCTGCTGCGGGGCTTTGACCGGGAGGCGAGCCTGGCGGTGCAGGAGGCGATGCAGGAGGCGGGCATCGAGATCCGCTTTGCCCACTCCCCGGCCGCGATCACCGGCCAGTGCGCCCCCGGTGAATACACCCTCACCACCCAGAGCGGCGAGCAGCTCCCCTGTGGCGGTGTGCTGCTGGCCACCGGCCGCCGCCCGTTCCTCAAGGGGCTCAACCTCGAGGCCGCCGGGGTGGCGGTGGAGGGGCACCGCATTCCGGTGGATCCCAACCAGGCCACCAACGTGCCCGGCATCTACGCGGTGGGTGATGTGACCGACCGGGTGAACCTCACCCCGGTGGCGGTGGATGAGGGCCGTGCCTTCGCCGACACGGTGTATGGCCGCAAGCCCCGCCAGGTGGACCATGACCTGGTGGCCAGCGCCGTGTTCAGCCAGCCGGAGCTCTCCGGCGTGGGCCTTACCGAGGAGCAGGCGGTGGAGCGCTTCGGGGCCGACGGGATCCGCGTGCACCGGGCCCGCTTCCGCGCCATGAACCAGGCACTGCCGGCCCGAGGGCCGCGGGTGCTGCTCAAGCTGGTGGTGGAGGCGGCCAGTGACCGGGTGCTGGGCTGCCACATGGTGGGCGAGCACGCCGCCGAGATCATTCAGATGGCGGCCATCGCCGTGGGCATGGGGGCCACCAAGGCCGACTTCGACCGCACCATGGCGCTGCACCCCTCCGTGGCCGAGGAGTTCGTGACGATGCCGAACTGAGGGCCGTCGTTCAGAAGCCCCACTGGGCCCGGATGGTCTCGTTGCTCACATCCCAGGCGTGTTCGCCGCTCACCACGCTGTGGGCCTCCCGGGCCGGCACCAACCCCCGCTGCTGGAACTCCGCCTTCAGTTCCTCCAGGTAGGCGCGGGCTTCAGCCAGCAGCAGATCGAGGTGCTGCCGGCCGCCCGTCGCCCGCAGCATGTCCGGGTTGGTGCGGCACAGCTCCAGGTCCTCGAGGTGCTGGTGCAGCCAGGTCCACTCGTAGCGCAGCATCGCCGGCGCGCAGGCCCTGAGTTGCTGGCGGTAGTGGCTGCGGTGTGTCTCCAGCTCAACGCCGGCGGCGGGGGTGATCACCGGCGCTGGATCGGCACTGGAGCTGGAGCCGGATCCGGCGCTGCGGCTGGCGGCGTGGCTCTGGCCGAGTTTCTGCATGATGTCGCGCAGGTGACTCATGGCGGCAGCGGGCGGGGGCAAGGGCTGGGGTTCATTCTTGCCCTGGGCCGGACGCAGTCGCCGCCAGAGTGGGGAGGTGTTGAGGCTCAGCAGCTGGTTCTGATGGCGGTCCCCGGTTCCATGGACCCGGCGCTGGATGGC
>REEV01000060.1 GCA_007694915.1 Cyanobium sp. PLM2.Bin73
TCACGGTCTGCTGACGGTCGCCGCACCAGGCAAGACCGCGAACCTGTCTCTCCCACCCAGCCAGGCCGCGAACCTGCCTCTCCCACGCAGTCCGTCTCCCGCACGCACCCCTCCCGTACGCACCACGTCGGTCCCACGTCTTCTTCCGGCTCGCCCGAGCTGATCACCAGTCGCCGCAACCCCCTGGTGAGCCGGCTCCGCGCCCTGCATGACCCACGGGGCCGGCGCGACCAGGGCCTGCGGCTGCTCGAAGGCACCCACCTGCTGCAGGAGGTCCTGCGCCTGGGCCTCAGGCCCGTGCATCTGCTGGCCACCGAGGACTGGGCGGCGGCCCATGGTCAACTGCTCGAACGGCTGCCTGGCGGTTGCCGGCTCCAGCCGGTGAGTGCGGAGGTGCTGGAGGCCGTGGCCACCACCCGCCATCCCGATGGCGTGGTGCTGACCCTGCCGCTGCCCGAGGAACCTCAGGCCTCGGGCCCCTCCACCGGCAGCGAGGGCCTGGTGCTGGCCCTGGACACGATTCAGGACCCCGGCAACCTCGGCACGCTGATGCGCACCGCCCTGGCGGCCGGGGTCGACGCCCTGTGGCTGGCCGACGGGGCCGATCCCCACCAGCCCAAGGTGCTGCGCGCCTCAGCCGGCGCCGCCCTCGGCCTGCCTCTGTGGCGTGCGTCCCGACCGGCGTTGGCGGCCCAGCTGGAGCGCTCGCGTGCCGCTGGGGTGCAGCTGGTGGCCACCCAGCCCCCCCACAGCGGCGCCCCGCCCTACTGGAGCCTCGACTGGTGCCGCCCCACCGTGCTGCTGCTGGGCAGCGAGGGTGCGGGCCTGGCGCCGGAGCTGCTGGCGCTGGCCAGCCATCGGGTCACCATTCCCCACCACCCCGCAGTGGAGTCGCTGAACGTGGCGGTGGCGGCGGCGCCGCTGCTGCTGGAGCGCCAGCGCCAGCAGTTGTTCCGGCAACAGTTGGGCCAGCAACCGGGCCGCTGAGGCACCGCTGGTTCTCTCCCCCCCGGCGGGGGAGAATGCCTGCCAGCAGATCCCGGCCCCGTGAGCGACGCCATTTCCCGCGACAGCTTCGATTTCGACGTGATCGTGATCGGTGCCGGCTATGGCGGCTTCGACGCGGCCAAGCACGCTGCTGAGCATGGATTGCGGGTCGCCATCGTCGAATCGCGCGACATGGGCGGCACCTGCGTCAACCGCGGCTGCGTGCCCTCCAAGGCCCTGCTGGCGGCCAGCGGCCGGGTGCGGGAGCTGGCCGACGCCGAGCACCTGGCCGGCTTCGGCATCCATGCCGCCCCGGTGCGCTTCGAGCGCCAGAAGATCGCCGACCACGCCAACCAGCTGGTGGCCACGATCCGCGCCAACCTCACCAAGACCCTGGAGCGGGCCGGCGCCACGATCCTGCGCGGCACCGGCCGGTTGGCGGGCCACCAGCAGGTGACCGTGCGCGAGAGCGGCAGCGGCGTGGAGCGCACCTATTCCGCCGGCGACGTGATCCTGGCCACCGGCTCGGAGCCCTTTGTGCCCCGCGGCATCGAAACCGACGGCCGCACCGTGTTCACCAGCGACGAGGCGGTGAATTTGGAGTGGCTGCCGCGCTGGCTGGCGATCATCGGCAGCGGCTACATCGGCCTGGAGTTCGCCGATGTCTACACCGCCCTGGGCTGTGAGGTCACGATGATCGAGGCCCTCGATCGGGTGATGCCCACCTTCGATCCCGACATCGCCAAGATCGCCGCCCGCCACCTCATCGATGGCCGCGACATCGACGCCCGCGCCGGCGTGCTGGCCCGCAAGGTGACCCCCGGCTGCCCGGTGACGATCGAGCTGGCCGACATGGCCACCAAGGAGCTGGTGGACACCCTGGAGGTGGATGCGGTGCTGGTGGCCACGGGCCGGGTGCCGAGCAGCGCCGCCCTCAACCTGGCGGCCGTGGGGGTGGACACCGAGCGCGGTTTCATCCCGGTGGACGACCACATGCGGGTGCTGGCGGGCGGCGAACCCGTGCCGCACCTGTGGGCCGTGGGCGACGTGACCGGCAAGATGATGCTGGCCCACACGGCTGCTGCCCAGGGCACCGTGGCGATCGACAACATCCTGGGCCACTCCCGCCAGATCGACTACCGTTCGATCCCGGCCGCCACCTTCACCCACCCGGAGATCAGTTCGGTGGGCCTGAGCGAGGCCGACGCCAAGGCCCTCGCCGCCCAGGACGGCTTTGAGCTGGGGTCGGTGCGCAGCTATTTCAAGGCCAACTCCAAGGCCCTGGCCGAGCTGGAGAGCGACGGCCTGATGAAGCTGCTGTTCAACAAGAGCAGCGGTGAGGTGCTCGGCGCCCACATCTACGGCCTGCACGCGGCCGACCTGATCCAGGAGATCGCCAACGCCGTGGCCCGCCGCCAGAGCGTGGTGCAGCTGGCCAGCGAGGTGCACACCCACCCCACCCTCAGCGAGGTGGTGGAAGTGGCCTACAAGCAGGCCGCCACAGCTGTTGCGTAACGCACACGGCTGTTGCATAACGCACACGGCTGTTGCGTAACGCACTCAGCCGGCACCCCTACCATCGACTCCTGACGCACTGCCCTGTTGGAGATCCGCCGCCGGCCCCCCAATCCCTCGGTGCGGGTGGCTCACCTGGAATACGGGATTCCCCATGAGGAGGGGGAACCCCGCTCCATCCTCGAGAAGATCGTTTGGGAGAAAGACCGGGAGGTGGCCAGCGCCCGCGAGCGGGTGAGTCTGGAGAAACTGCGCGCCCAGGTGGCCGACCTGCCCCCCACCCGCGACTTCATCGCCGCCCTGCGGGCCAGCTGCCGCAAGCCGGCGGTGATCGCCGAAGTGAAGAAGGCCAGCCCCAGCAAGGGCGTGATCCGCGAACACTTCGAGCCGGAGGCCATCGCCCGGGGCTACGCCGAAGGCGGTGCCAGCTGCCTGTCGGTGCTCACCGACAAGGCCTTCTTCCAGGGGGGCTTCGAGGTGCTGGTGCAGGTGCGCCAGGTGGTGGAGCTGCCCCTGCTGTGCAAGGACTTCATCCTCAGCCCCTACCAGCTGTTCCAGGCCCGGGCGGCGGGCGCCGACGCGGCCCTGCTGATCGCCGCCATCCTCAGAGACACCGACCTGGCCTACCTGCTCAAGGCCGCCCGTGGCCTGGGGCTCACCCCCCTGGTGGAGGTGCATGACGCCGCCGAGATGGAGCGGGCCCTGGCCCTCGATGGGGTGCAGCTGATCGGCATCAACAACCGCGATCTGGCCAGCTTCCACACCGACCTGGCCACCACCGAGCAGCTCATGGCCCGCTACGGCGAATCCCTGCGCGCCAAGGGCTGCCTGCTGGTGAGCGAATCGGGGCTGTTCAGCCGCGCCGATCTCGACCGCGCGCTCGACGCCGGCGCTGACGCGGTGCTGGTTGGGGAGGCGCTGATGCGCCAGAGCGATGTCACCAGCGCCCTGCAAACCCTGATCGAGGGGTGATGACGATGGTCGACCTGGTGGTGGTGGGCGCCGGGCCCGCTGGGGCGATGGCCGCGGCCACCGCCGCCCGCGCCGGTCTGGAGGTCGTGCTGCTGGAGAAGCGCCGGCTGCCGCGCCACAAACCCTGCGGCGGCGGCCTGCCGGTGCCGGTGCAGACGGAGCTGCTGGATCTGGTGCCCGAGGCGGTGGTGGACACCCGGGTGCGGCACATGCGCCACAGCTGGCGGTTCGCTGAGGCGGTGGAGGCGGCGATCGATCCGCCCGGCACCGCCCCTGAGCGATCGCGGGGGCTGTGGATGGTGCAGCGGCCCCGCTTTGATCAGGCCCTGGTGCGGCGGGCCGCCGCCGCCGGCGCCCGGGTACTCGAGGGCAACAGCTTCTGCGCCCTGGAGCCCACCAGCGCCGGCGTGGAGCTGCGGGTGCTGCAGCGCGATCCGGATGGGGGCCCTGCCCACGAGCGCCGGCTGCGGGCCCGCCACGTGGTCGGCGCCGACGGTGCCGCCGGTGCCGTGGCCGCCAGCGTGGGCCTGCGGCCCGACCCCCGCGTGGCCCTGGCCATCGAACTGGAGGTGCCCCACCAGTGGGATCCGGCCGATCCGCTGCTGCGGCCCGATCTGCTCCATCTCGACTACGGCGTGCTGCGCCGCGGCTATGGCTGGGTGTTCCCCAAGGCCGACCACCTCAACATCGGCGCCGGGGTGTTCCACGGCCGCGTGCGCGATGTGCGTCGCGATCCCGGGGCGCGGGCCCGCATCCGGGCGGCCATCGATGGCTACGCCGCCGCCCTGGGGGTGGATCCGGCCCGGCTGACGGGGCTGCGGGCCCACGCCCACCCGCTGCCGTTCTGGGATGGCCCCGAGCCCCTGCACAGCCCCGATGGCCGGGTGCTGCTGGTGGGAGATGCGGCCGGGCTGATCAACCCCCTGTTCGGCGACGGGCTGTTTCATGCCATCCGCAGCGGCCGGCTGGCCGCCGAGGCGCTGCTGGCCGGCGATCCCCTCAGCCACACCGCCCGGGTGCACGACCTGCTGGCCGGCGACTTCGAAGCCGCCCGGCGCCTGGCCCGGCTGTTCTACGGCCTGCCCGGCCTCACCTACCGCTACGGCATCCGCCAGCCCCGCGCCACGGCCCTGGCGGTGCGCCTGCTGGGCGGGGAGATCCCCTTCCAGGGTCTGGGCCGCCGGGCCCTGCGCCGCATCGCCGAGGGCCTGCTGGCCGACCTTCTCCCCGGCGCAAAAAAAACGCCCCGCAGGATCTGCGGGGCGCCGTAGCTGGGGGCGTGGAGCTGGGACCGGGACCAGCTCTGGGGGTGAAGCGGAGGCCTCAGACCTTGCGGGAGTAGAACTCCACCACCAGCAATTCGTTGATCTCCAGGGCGACCCACTCGCGTTCGCACTTGCCGATCACCTTGGCGCTGAACTTGGCCTTGTCGAATTCCAGGTGCGGCGGCACGTTGGCCAGACCCGGGAACTCCAGGTTGGTCTCGGCCAGTTTCTTGCTCTGCTTGCGCTCGCGGATGGCCACCACATCACCGGGTTTGCACTGGTAGCTGGCGATGTCCACGGGCCGGCCGTTCACGGTCACATGGCCGTGGTTCACGAGCTGACGGGCGCCGGGCACGGTGGGGCCGAAGCCGAGGCGGAAGCAGATGTTGTCGAGACGGTTCTCGAGCAGTTTGAGCAGGTTGGTTCCGCTGGAACCTCCCTGGGCGCGGGCTTTCTTGACGTAGCGGACGAGTTGCCGCTCGGAGATGCCGTAGTTGAAGCGAAGCTTCTGCTTCTCTTCCAGGCGGATGGCGTATTCGGAGCGCTTGCGACGGGCTTGGCCGTGCTGACCGGGGGGATAAGACCGCTTGGCGGACTTACGGGTGAGACCGGGAAGGTCTCCCAAGCGCCGCGTGATCCTCAGGCGAGGGCCGCGGTAGCGAGACATGAAGACGGTTCGAAGGACAGGGTCGCTGACGCCGCCGGGCATCGGCCATGCTGGGGACAGCCCCGCCGGCCGTGCGTTGCAACGCCAACGATCGATTCTATCCGTCGGCCCCCGCTCCCTCGGTCTGCCCTCAGAGCCCGGGCTGGGCGCGCTGGCCGGCTCCACGGCCCAGAGCGCCGGTCCGAGTCCGGCCACCCGCCTGGTGGCGCTGCTGCTGCTGGGCCTGATCCAGTTCTACCGGCGCTGGATCTCGCCCCTGATCGGGCCGCGCTGCCGCTTCATCCCCAGCTGCAGCGCCTATGGCCTGGAGGCCATCAGCCGCCATGGACCCTGGCGTGGGGGCTGGCTCACCCTGCGCCGTCTGCTGCGCTGCCATCCCTTCAGCCGCTGCGGCTGTGACCCGGTGCCGGACTGATGGACGCCCCGCTGCCCCCCCTGCTGCTCTACAGCCGCCAGGGCTGTTGCCTGTGTGAGGGGCTGGAGCAGAAACTGCGGGCCCTCGTGCCGGCCCCATCGCTCACGGTGGTGGATGTGGACGACGATCCCGCCCTGCAGGCGCGCTTCGGCCTGGAGGTGCCGGTGCTGCTGCTGCTCAACGAGGGCGGTGCACCCCGCCAGCTGCCCCGGGTGCCTCCCCGGCTGCAGGGAGCGCAGCTGCGGCACTGGCTGACGCGCCACGCCGTGGAGCCTCCCCGCGCCTAGAAAGGCCCATCGCCATCCGGTCGGTCATGACCTGCCCGCTCCACTCCCTTCTCCACCAGGTGGGTCTGGAGGCCCCGGCCGAGCTGGCCGGGGCCGAGGTGCAGCGGTTGAGCTGTGATTCCCGCCGCGCCGGCCCCGGCACCGTGTTCATCGGCCTGCCCGGCACCCAGGTGGATGGGGGCCGCTTCTGGCGCCAGGCCCTGGCCGACGGGGCCGTCGCTGCGGTGATCAGCCCGGCAGCGGCCGCCGCGGAGCCGCCGGCGGCCCACGACCCGGTGCTGGTGGTGAGCGAACCGGTGGCCCGCTGGGCCGGCCTGCTGGCCGCCGCCTTCTGGGGGCTACCCAGCCGGCGCCTCAGCCTGATCGGGGTGACCGGCACCAACGGCAAAACCACCACCACCCATCTGATCGAGCACCTGGCGGCGGCCAGTGGCCAGCCAGCGGCGCTGTTCGGCACGCTGGTGAACCGCTGGCCCGGCCACAGCGTCACCGCCCAGCACACCACCGCCTTCGCCGACCTGCTGCAGATGCAGCTGGCCCAGGCGGCCGACAGTGGCGCCCGGCTGGCGGCCATGGAGGTGAGCTCCCACGCCCTCGACCAGCAGCGGGTGGCGGGCTGCCGCTTCGCCGGCGCGGCCTTCACCAACCTCACCCAGGACCACCTCGACTACCACCCGTCGATGGAGGCCTACTTCGAAGCCAAGGCCCTGCTGTTCGCCGAGCCCCTGCTCAGTACTGACGGCCGCCCCCGGGCGGTGGTGAACAGCGACGACAGCTGGGGGGCGCGGCTGGCCGAGCGGCTGGGTCCCGCCTGCTGGCGCAGTTCGCTGCAGGATCCCGGCGCCGAGCTGTTCATCGATGAGCTGGTAATGGAGAGCCAGGGGGTGAGCGGCCGCCTGCGCACTCCCCTGGGCGAGGGGCGCTTCCACTCGCCCCTGGTGGGCCGCTTCAACCTCATGAATCTGCTTCAGGCGGTGGGGGTGCTGCAGCAGCAGGAGCTGCCTCTTGAGGGCCTGCTCGAGGGCCTGGCCAGCTTCCGGGGGGTGCCTGGTCGGATGGAGCGGGTGCAAGCGGGCAGCGGTGAGGGGCAGCCGGCTGTGCTGGTGGATTACGCCCACACCCCCGACGGTCTGGAGAACGCCCTGCAGGCCTGCCGGCCGTTCACCCGCGGGCGGCTGATCTGCGTGTTCGGCTGCGGCGGCGACCGCGACCGCAGCAAGCGACCGCAGATGGGCGGCATCGCCGCCCGCCTCGCCGACCGGGTGGTGGTGACCTCCGACAATCCCCGCACCGAAGACCCCAGCCGGATCCTCGATGACGTGGTGGCCGGTATCCCTGCTGACACCGACCTGCAGGTGGAGGGCGACCGGGCCGCCTCGATCGCCACCGCGATCGCCAGCGCCGGGCCCGACGACCTGGTGCTGATCGCCGGCAAGGGCCATGAAGACTACCAGATCCTCGGCACCACCAAGATCCACTTCGACGATCGCGAGCAGGCGGAAAAGGCCCTGCGACAGCGGCGATCCGCTTGATCTACCCGCTTGATCTACAGGGCCCTGAAGGAATTGGCCGCTGGGCCCTGCTCAGGGCTTGCGGACTGAGACGAACGAGCTGCTCTGGCGCAGGTTCAGATCGCTCTCCCGCACCCAGCCGCCACCGTCAACCTCCAGCCAGCCGTTGGCGCTCCGTCCGGTGAGGGAGACCATCTGGCCATTGCTCACCCGGCGGCGCACCAGAGAGTGCTGGTCGGCCAGTTCGTGGATTTCGGCCTGGCCATTCTGACCCTTGGCTGCAGCGATGAACGACTCCGCCGAGCGGCTGCCGATCGGTGGCCCATCAGCCCGGTACTGGAAGTCATCTGCATCACGGCCCCGCAGGACAGCCCAGCTCAGGCCGGCCAGGCCGATAGGCAGCAACAGCCACCAGCCCCGGCCCCGGTTGACGGCCTGAGCTGAATCTGCAGCGGTAGCCCTCGAGCGGGAGAAGTCCTGGCCGAAGTCGGTGCGCTCCGCACCCTGCTTCAGCTGGTCGGCCACTGCACCCAATTGACCCACCACGCCGCTTCTCGCGCTGAAGGGGCAGGTGAGCCGGGCCTGGTTGACACCGTCCTTGGTGAGGTCGAGGACGATTTCAACACGATCGGAGTCGATGGCCCGGCGGGAGACCACACTGGCTTGGTCGGTGAGCCAGCCCTGGCTGGCTGCTTGTTCGAGGCAGGCGGTTTCAGCCGTTTGGAGCATTTCAGCCGGGGTGCTGGCCCGTGCGCTGCCGCATGCGGCGACCAGCACGACGCCGGTGGCTGCGGTGAGCAACTGCCGGCGCAGTACCTGAGAGGTGACCGGGTTCATGATCAGGGGGGAGGGAATAGGCGTGGGTTACGAGAATTGAATCCTTCAGCAGCCTGAGGGCTCATGCAGGTTCTCCTCATCAGGACCGGCCGCTGTGCCGCGACGGCCCACCCACGGCTTCACCGTATTCCTGTCTGTACGAATGGCAACACAATTGCGGGATCGGCCGCCGCCACTGTCCGGCAGGGGCCTTACCGCCCAGATCCGTTGGCCGAGAAGCGATCTGCTTGCCAAAACCTGCTGCTTCCGGGGCTGACCCTGCAGGCCAAGGCGCCGAAAATCCCACGCATTTTGCACAGTTCTGCGTTTGTTGTGTTAATGAGGCCTGACAGGGTCCCGCTCGGCCCCACCCGTTGGCTGGCAAACTTGCTACGTCATCGCATATGCCCATGGCATCCACTCCCTCGCTATCAAAAAAGTTTCTGGCTGAGTTGTTCGGCACCTTCTGGCTTGTGCTCGGTGGTTGCGGCAGTGCTGTTCTGGCCGCCGCCTTCCCCTACAACGAGGCTGCGGCAAATCCCTTCGGCCTCGGGTTCCTTGGGGTTTCGCTCGCTTTCGGTCTCACCCTGCTCACCATGGCCTATGCCATCGGCCATATTTCCGGGTGTCACATCAACCCGGCGGTGAGCTTCGGCCTCTGGGCAAGCGGCCGGTTCCCAGGCTCCCAGCTGCTCTCCTACGTGGTGGCCCAAGTGCTCGGCGCCATCATTGCCGGTGGGTTCATCTACCTGGTGGCCAGCGGCCGCGAAGGTTTTGCCCTCACAGGCAGCAACCCCCTGGCAACCAATGGTTTTCTCGCCCACTCCCCCGGTGGCTACGGCTTCTTCTCAGCCCTGGCGATCGAAATCGTGCTCACCTTCTTTTTCCTGATTGTGATCCTTGGGGCCACTGATCGCCTGGCCCCTGGCGGGTTCGCCGGCGTGCCCATCGGTCTGGCGCTCACCCTGATCCACCTGATCAGCATTCCTGTCACGAACACCTCAGTGAACCCGGCCCGCAGCACCGGGGTGGCCGTGTGGGTGGGTGGCGACTCCATGGCGCAGCTGTGGCTGTTCTGGGTGGCGCCGATCGTCGGCGCCCTGATCGCCGGCTGGGTGTACACCAACCTGCTCAGCGACAAGGCCTGATCGCTGCCAAGCCACGCAGCCTCCAGGCTGCGTGGCTTGGCAACCGTCACGGCAGGATGAACCGCACGACTCGCCGACATCCTCAAAGAGGGGCATTAGCCCCTCTTTTTTGTTGCCCACCATCATCGGTTGCCCGGAGGTTCATCAGGGTTGAGTGGTCAGCTCTGCCAGGGTCGCCGTCAGCTGATCCAGCTCGGCGTTGGTGGTGGTGATGTGGGTGCAGGCACGCAGGCAGTGGGGATCATCGAGGCTGCGCAGCCAGATGCCTCGTGCCCCCAGGGCCTGCACCAGCGCCTCCGGGGTGGGCCCATCCACCGTGAAGCTCACCAGCCCCGCCGGCGGCGGCACCTGCAGCAGGGGCTCCACCCCCGGCAGCTCCTGGAGCTGCCCCCACAGCCGGCCGGCCAGGGCACCGATCCGCTTCAGCCGTTGGCGGGCATCGCCCTCGGCCTCCAGCAGCTGCAGGGAGCGGTGCAGCCCCGCGAACAGGGGCAGACAGGAGGTGGCCACCTCGAAGCGGCGGCCATCGGCGTGGAAGCCGCTCTGGGCTGAGCCCTCGTGGCCGAGGCTGCGCCAGCCGATCAGTGTGGGCTGGGCCTGGCTGAGCAGCCGCTGGGACAGCGCCACCACCCCCAGCCCCTCAGGGCCACAGCACCACTTGTGGCCGGTGCAGGCATAGATGTCGGCCGCCGCGGCCGCCTCCGCCACGGGGATCGAGCCGAGACACTGGGCCGCATCCACCAGCAGCCAGGGCTGGCCTGGATGGCGTTGCAGCCGCTGGGCCACCTTGGCGATGGGCATCAGCTGGCCGGTGTTCCAGAGCAGGTGGGAGAGCACCACCAGCCGGGTGCGCGGCTGCAGGGCTCCCTCCAGGCGCTCCAGCAGCGCGGCCTCGGTGGCCTCGGGCCCCGTCGCCAGATCGCGCACCACCAGGGTGTGCAGCTCCAGCCGGTGGCGGCGGGCCAGTTCCCGGCAGGCCGCCACCACGCCGGGATGTTCACAGTCGCTGAGCAGCAGCTGATCCCCTTCCCGCCAGGGCAGCCCCCAGAGGGGCAGCACGCAGCCGCTGGTCACGTTCTCGGTGAAGGCCAGCCGGGCGGGGCTCACCCCCATCCAGCCGGCCAGGCGCTGGCGCAGGGCCCCCATGGTGTGCTCCACCAGCGGCCACACCTCAGAGGTGAACGGACCCAGCTCCTGGATCTGTCGCCAACAGGCGGTGATCGCCTCCAGGCTCGGGCTGGGCAGTGGCCCCTGACCGCCGTAGTTGAAATAGGTCTTGTTGGCCAGGGCGGGCATGGCCGCTCGCAGGGCCTCGCCGATCTCCCCTCCAGGGGACTGATTACGCTGCCCGCTGCCGGGCTGGGTGCTCATGGCGCTGTCGGTGGAGGCCATCATCGATCGCCGCTGGGCTCGCAGTCTGCGCCGCTTTGCCGGCGGCACCAAGGTGCGCTACTGGATCAATGGTCGATCCCGCCGACTCGGCGATGACACCAAGGCCGAGGCGATCTCGAGCCGAGAGGCCCGCTTCATTCGATCCACCTTCGCCGAGGTGGATCGGCTGACCGGATTGCGCTTCGTGGAGAAAGGCAGCCCCGCCCGCATGGAGATCGATCTCTATCGCGTTGGCATTTTCGGCGAGCGGGGCTGCTCGGTCAGGCCACCCGCAACCCCGGTTGGTTTGAGATCGCGTGGGAGAACCGGGGCGGCAACCGGCTCACCCGCTCGGAGCGCATCAACAATCACCCATGAGATCGGCCATACCCAGGGCCTCAACCATCCCAACGGCAAGCCCTTTCCACCCCGCTACGACACCGGCGACACGGTGATGTCCTACAACCGGATTTCCGGTGGTGGCGTGGGGTTCACGTCAACCGACATCGCCGCCCAGCAATCGCTCTGGGGCGTGGGCTGAGCCCGGGAGCCTGATTCAGATGCTGCCGAAGGCCACCTGACAGGCGGCGTTGATCAGCTCAGCTTCGGCCAGGCTGGTGGGCACCTCACCATCCAGCAGCCCGTCGGCGCAGTCGGCTTCCAGCCGGTAGGAGTTGCCGTTGTTGTTCTCCACGAACGAGATGGCGGTGTCGTCGATGGGCTGCACCGAGCCGTAGCACAGCTGCATGCCGCTGTTGGGCACCACCACCGTGGGCTGGCGCTCGCGGAGGGCGCTGTTCGCGGCGCTGTTGTCGATCAGAGCCGTGGTGAGAGAGTTGCGGGGCCACCAGGGCGGGGATACCGGGTTTTCGGGAGTGTATGTTTGACAACCCAGCATTGCACGACGGCAGGGCTGGGGTAAATTCCGCCCGCTGTATCCGTTGATGCCATGGCTCAACCGGTCCCTATGCCCAAAAAATTCCTCGCCGAGCTCTTCGGTACCTTCTGGCTCGTGCTGGGTGGATGTGGCAGTGCCGTTCTGGCCGCCAATTTCCCCTACGACAACGCCACCGCCAACCCCCTGGGGCTCGGCTTTCTCGGCGTTTCCCTCGCCTTCGGTCTCACCCTGCTCACGATGGTGTACGCCATCGGGCATATCTCCGGCTGCCACATCAACCCGGCGGTGAGCTTCGGGCTCTGGGCCGGTGGCCGCTTCAAGGGTGGTGAACTCCTGCCCTACATCGTGGCTCAAGTGATCGGCGCCGTGATCGCCGGCGGTGTGATCAAGCTGGTGGCCAGTGGCCGTCCAGGCTTCGTGATTGAGGGGGCCAACGCCCTGGCCACCAATGGTTTCGGGGCCAATTCCCCCGGTGGCTATGGCTTCTGGTCAGCTCTGGTGATCGAGGTGGTGCTCACCTTCTTCTTTCTGCTGGTGATCCTCGGTGCCACCGACAAGCTCGCCCCCGGCGGCTTCGCCGGCGTGCCCATCGGTCTGGCGCTCACCCTGATCCACCTGATCAGCATTCCTGTCACGAACACCTCAGTGAACCCGGCCCGCAGCACCGGGGTGGCCGTGTGGGTGGGTGGCGACTCCATGGCGCAGCTGTGGCTGTTCTGGGTGGCGCCGATCGTCGGCGCCCTGATCGCCGGCTGGGTGTACACCAACCTGCTGAGCGACGAGGCCTGATTGCTGCCAACCCGGCACACCCCCAGGCCATCGAGGGGCCGACACCCCTCGTTATTCATGGAGGGGCTTCGGCCCCTCTTTTTTCATGGGTCAGGGTTGGGGGGATCAGCTCCGCCAGGGCGCTGGCCAGTTGATCCAGTTCGCCGGCTGTGGTGGTGATGTGGGTGCAGGCCCTGGGCCGCATCCGCCAGCAGCCAGGGCTGGTTGGCGTGGCGCTGCAGCTCCTGGGCCACCCGGGCGATGGGCATCAGCTGGCCGGTGTTCCAGAGCAGGCGCGAGAGCACCACCAGGGAGCGCAGCTCCAGCTGGTGGCGCCGGACAGCCGGGCCAGCTCCTGGATCTGCCGCAAGCAGTCTGTGATCGCCTCCAGGCTGGGGCTGGGCAGGCGATCCCGGCCGCCGTAGGTGAAGTAAGTCTTGTTGGCCAGGGCCGGCATCAGCGATCGCAAGGGTGATGGCTTGGTGCTGTGTGTGCTGCTCATGGCCTTGCCCGTTGAGGTCATCATCGATCCCAGCTCAGCGCGCCGTGGCTCCTTCCTGCACGTCTTGCCGTCGGTTTAACAACCCGTCCAATTGCTTCTTAGGGAGCTCCATGGGCGGGATTTCCATATGCCAGAATCGAATGGTGTCCGGCTGCACAATTTCCTACCTATAATCACCGCTTTGGAAGGGGATGCCAACGGCCGCATTGGCGGACGAAGACCTGATTACAAATCTAAAAACTTCTCTCCTGTCACCATTGAACGGATAAGCTGAATGCCTGCATAGGGGCTTTCAGTGGGCACAAGAGTAAATCCACGCAATCTTAATCCTTCCAACGTAAAACCTGGGGACTTCCCCGCCGTCGCGCTCATCACAGCAACAGGACGAGGCGGCAATGGGTTGACTGGGAGTGGATTCGCAATCGGCAGACGATGGCTGCTGACCGCATCACACGTGGTTTACAATAAGGCTGTGCTGGGCGGCCTGGCAAGAAATCTCGCCGTCTACCCATCGTACAATCCTAACAGAAAAAAGAATAATGTTACCTTTGCCGATAAACTATATTATTTCTCTCAGGTGGATCCAGATGGAGATGGTTTCATTGCATCTGGCGATGGAAAGAAGCGTACGCTTTCCGGAGCCGAGATTGACATAGCGCTAATTCGCACTAAACGACCAATACTAAACTCCGGAGAATCTGGCTTTGAGTTGAAGTCGCCATTTCAAGGAAAATCCAGGGCTGGTGTCCTTGGATATGGATATGAAGCGACAAGACATGGCCCACGGCTAATTGGGAGCACAGGGCGAGCCATTAAGTCGTCAGTTGACAACACGGTCTTCTATAAGAATCTCAATATCAAATCTGGAATGTCTGGCGGGCCAGTTTTTACGCGGGACGGAGTTGTTTCT
Organism: Cyanobium sp. PLM2.Bin73; assembly: GCA_007694915.1. Taxonomy (GTDB): domain Bacteria; phylum Cyanobacteriota; class Cyanobacteriia; order PCC-6307; family Cyanobiaceae; genus NIES-981. Next base: position 14,033 of record REEV01000060.1, read on the forward strand.
CCCGTTTCAACAGCTTCTTTTGGTGCCAGCCTAGATGCGCATATTCCTTGGATCGAAAAAGCAATCAAAGGCGGTGGACGCAGGAGGGGCCGCTCGATAGATTCCCAAACTCGTTCGGAATCCTTTCAAGATACGGATCAAGGCCAGAAGGGCGATGACAGAATAACACTCAATGCACGAAACCAGAGGGTAAATATCGGCAATCTTGCTAGACGCCGATCACTTGCAGACCTGAAAGCTTTTCGTTCGCGCGATGATATTGTAGACCAGCTCACTGGATTGCCACTAATTCAGCGCAGCCTACCTGATGACACTGGATTTGCGGGGCGAGGGGAGTTTCCAAGGATTCAGTATACGATTAACCAGTTCGAAAGCGACAACATCACCTTGCTATCCGCCAAGCGTAAGCATGTTTCGAGACTTGTAGGTGATATGGGTGTATTTCAGAATGAGGGTGTCCATATATTTGCCAAGCAGCAGCTTTCCGGTGTCACGAATGGAAAAGCGCTAATCATTATCTCGGATGCCACTCCAGGCTACCAGCGATCCGCCGACCGTGTGTTTCTTCACAGGGGTCGATTATCCTTGGGTTTAGAGATGCTTTCTCCAGATTCGATCTCCTCTCTTGTCTAAATTTTAGCAAAGCCTCTTTTCGAAGCCTCTGAGTTCATGGTTGTTGATGGCTTGCCTGGTTAATTACGCAGGCCGTCTTGCCCATAGCGTTGTCGGTTGAGGCCATCGTCGGTCGCTACTGCTTCGGCAGCTGGCCCCAGCTCAGATGCTGCCGAAGGCCACCTGACAGGCGGCGTTGATCAGCTCCGCTTCGGCCAGGCTGGTGGGCACTTCACCATCCAGCAGCCCGTCGGCGCAGTCGGCTTCCAGCCGGTAGGAGTTGCCGTTGTTGTTCACCACGAACGAGATGTCGGTGTCGTCGATGGGCTCCACCGAGCCGTAGTACAGCTGCATGCTGCTGTTCGGCACCACCACCGTGGGTTGGCCGATCACGGATGGCGTTGTTCACGGCGCTGTTGACGATCAGGGACGTGCTGAGGGCATTGACTCCCCAGCCCAGGGCCTGGCCGCCCCACCAGCTCCAGGAGGGGCTGTTGTTGTAGCTGTACCAGTTGTTGTTGCCCCAGGGGCGGTTGGGTCCCCAGTTGGTGTTCCGAGCCCAGGAGGGATTGCTGTAGTAGCCGCGGTTGTAGCCCACCGGTGCGACCCAGATGTTGCGACGGCTCTTGTTGTAACGACGCCTGTCGTCATTGTTCCAGGCTTTCCATTGTTTGCGCTGCGCCTCGCGATAACCCTTGTCCTTCCCTTTCTTCTTGCCCTGGGTGAAGCCTTTGTCGTAGCCGGCTTCACGACCCTTCTCGTAGCCCTTTTCCCTGCCTTTTTCCTTGCCTTTTTTCAGCCCATCCTGGCGGCCTTCTTCGTAGATTTTTTCGCGCTGCTTATCACTGACTTTCTTTTTGTCCGACTTCTGGTCGGCAGCTTTCTTCGTCTTTTCGGAGGGCTTTGCCTTGGGTGCTGCCGCCGCTGCCCTTGGTTTTTGTGGGCTCAGCTTTCTTTTGTATTTCCTTTTGGTGCTGTTGGTTCTGCTGCTGTTTGTGCTTGTTCTGCTGGTCTTGTTTCTTCTTTTTCTTGTTCTTCTCGTCCTTGTCGTCCTTGTCTTTCTCGGCGATCAGCAGCCCATGGGTGGCCCTGAGCTCAGGGGGCTGGGCTCGGCCCGCCAGGGGGGCTGCGGCCAGGGCCGGCACCCCGCTGGTGGTGGCCATCAGCAAAGAGAGGCCAAGGGCCTGGGCGGAGCGCAGGCCGCGGCGTGGCGACGGCATCGGCGATGGGCTGGTGCTCAGAGCAGCTGGCCGGCCATCACGGCCGCCACAGCCGAAAAGACGGTGATGCCAAGGGCCGTGAGCGGGTTCTGGCCCTGGGCCACGGCCACGCTGGTGACCACACCGGCGCCGAGGCAGGCCACCGCCAGTTGGTTGAAGAGCTCGCTGCGGTCGCGGGGGCTGGGGCTTGGGGTCACGGCGGGGCCGGCGATTGCCAAGACCGTAGAAGCGCCAATGGGTCCGGCCCAGGGCAGGGCTGAGCCTTGTTACGCCGCGTCGGAGTTCGACATACCGCGTAATGTCGACGCCGGCCGGGCCCGTCCGCCGTTAGCCCACTGCTGAAGCTGCTCGAGTTGCTCGCGGGCGGTGCGGGACAGCGGCACCACCTGGCTGGCCGCCGCCACCAGATCGGCCTCGCCGAACTCCCGCTGTTCGGCGAAGGCCAGGTGCATGGCCTCGATCACCGTCTGCTCCAGCTCGGCGCCGGAGAAGCCGGCGGTGCGGTCGACCAGCACCTCGAGGGGAATCTGGTGCTGGGGGCGCCGCCGCCGCAGCTGTAGATCGAGAATCGCGTGCCGCTCCTCGGGGCTGGGCAGATCGAGCAGGAAGATCTCGTCGAAGCGCCCCTTGCGCAGCAGTTCGGCGGGCAGCCGCTCCACCGCATTGGCCGTGGCCACCACGAACACGGCGCTGGTCTTCTCCGCCATCCAGGTGAGCACCGTGCCCAGAACCCGCTGGCTGGTACCGCCGTCGCTGCGGGAGTCGCCGCCGAAGCCCTTGTCGATCTCGTCGATCCAGAGCACGCAGGGGGCCATGGCCTCGGCCCGCTGGATCATCTCGCGGGTGCGGGCCTCGCTAGCCCCCACCAGCCCGGCGAACAGGCGCCCCACATCCAGCCGCAGCAGGGGCATGCTCCAGCTGTGGGCCACCGCCTTGGCGGTGAGGGATTTGCCCGTGCCCTGGGGGCCCAGCAGCAACACGCCCCGGGGGAGGGGCAGCCCGTAGCGCCGGGCCTCGGGGCTGAAGGCCATGCGGCGCTGCTCCAGCCAGTGCTTGAGCGCATCCAGGCCGCCGATGTCGGCGGGGGTGGCCTCGCTGGGGCAGTACTCGAGCAGTTCGCTCTTGGCGATGGCCTGGCGCTTCTCCTCCAGCACCTCGGCCAGATCGTCTTCACTCAGGCGGCCGCGGCGGGCCAGGGCCCGGGCGGCCAGCTGGCGCACCCGCTGCTCGCTGAGGCCGTGGCAGGCGCCTGTGAGCTCCGTGAGCACGTCGGGCGCCAGGGGCTGGCCGCAGGCGGCGGCGATTGAGCTCAGCAGCTGGCTGATCTCGGCCGCCTCCGGCAGCGGCAGTTCCAGCACCGTGATGCAGTCGTCGAGTTCGCGCGGCAGCTGCCACTCCGGCGCCGTGATCACCAGGGTGCGGGGAGCCTGGCGCAGCTGGGCGGCCAGGTTGCGCAGGCGCCGGCAGATGCCGGCATCGTCGCAGTAGCGGTGGAAGTCACGCAGCAGCAGAATGGCACCCTGGTCGGCCGGCAGGGGATCGAGGCAGGCCAGGGCCGCCATCGGGTTGCGGGCCGCCTCCCCCTGGCGGTTGGGGGCTCCGCTGAGGCCGTCGATGAAATCCCAGCGCAGCAGGGTGCGGTTGCCCAGCCGCTGGGATGCCCGGGACAGCAGTGTCTCCACCCGCTCCTCCTCGAGGCTGCGGATCCACAGGATCGGCGTGCGGGCGCGGATCAACAGATCCAGCTGGTCACTCCAGGGGCCGCCGGTCATGGGTGCTGGGGCTCGTCCGGGGGCGCCTCGGCCTGGGGCGGCCGCAGGGCCGCCAGGGCCGACCAGCGCGGATCACCGGCCGGGGCCCCGTGCCCCCAGCTGGCCGGTCCGGGGCAGTCGGCCCCGCAGCGGTTGACCAGGGGCAGCCGCAGGCTGAGCTGCTCGAAGGTCCAGTGCCCGGGATCGAAGCTGCCGGCCGGATCGATGCCCTCGCCCAGGTCCTCGGGCAGCTTGTCCCCGGCAAGGGCCAGCACCGCCTCGCCCTCGTTGTCGAGGCCGGCCTGGCCGCCGGCGCTGGCGGGCTCGCCCAGCCACAGCACCTCCCGGGTGCGGAAGCCCAGGGGGTGGTTGTACTGCTGCAGGCAGCGGTCGCAGCAGAGGGTCACGATCGTGTCCGCTTCCCCCTCCAGCTCCAGCACGCTTCCGCGGTGTACCGCCCGCACCCGCCCGATCACCGGCGTCAGGCTGCTGAGGCCGCTGAGGTGCTGATCCACGGTCCAGGAGCGACCCTCGGCCAGGGGGCGCAGCTCCTGGATCGGCACCGGCCGCAGCGCCTCGCCACTGGTGGAGCCCTCGGGGCCGGGGATCATGGTCCTACTTGCGGCTCTTGGGTTCGAACGGCAGCCGGCCCGAGGAGGAGCCGCCGGCAGCGGCTCCGGCCGTGACGGTGACCGCCTGCTGGGCCAGTTGCTGGTCGAGGATCTTCTGCAGGTTGTCCGGCAGCGCTTCGCGGGTGAGCAGGAAGGTCTGCAGGGCCTGGAAGATGTTGGCCACCACCATGTAGAGCAGCACGCCGGCCGGCAGCGGGAAGAACAGGAACATGGCCGTGATCATCACCGGGGTGATCTTGTTGGCCGTGGCCTGCTGGGGGTTGGGCGGCATGCCCCTCCCCGAGAGGATCTGGGAGAGAAACAGGGTGGCCCCGAACCCGGCCACCAGGATGGCGATGTCCCAGTTGACGCCGCCGTCACCCATGAAGCCCACCTGGCCCAGGGCCTGGATGAACAGGAAACCGGTGCGGGCGGCCAGGCCGGGGATCCTGGCCTCCACCGTGGCGTCACCCGGGGCCAGGGCGGTGATCGTGCCGTCGGCGTCCACGCTCACCACCTCCTCGCCCTTGGTCACCGCCCAGTCGGGCCGGAAGCGGCTGCCGTTGTCCGCGTCGGCCAACAGGGCGCTGAAGCTGTCCCCGTCCTTGGTGTGCAGGCGCACCGTCTGGCGGTCGCCCACGCCCAGCTTGGTGCCGCTCTCCAGGGTGCCGATCACCGGCACGTGGTTGCTGGAGGAGAGGAAGATCGAGTGGCTGGCGGTGTTGAAGGGCTTGGCCTCCACCGTGGCGATCTGGTCGGCCGGCAGCACCTTGAGGTTGAAGGTGTAGGGCACGTCGGCGAACGGTGAGCCCCGCAGGGTGGCGAACAGAGCGAACAGGATCGGCATCTGCACCAGCAGGGGCAGGCAGCCCGCCAGCGGACTGCCGAACTCCTTCATCAGCTTGCCCAGCTCCTCCTGCTGCTTCTGGGGGTTGTTGGCATGCTTGCTGCGGATCTCGGCCTGGCGCTGCTGCATCACCGGCTGGGCGATGCGCATGCGGCGGGCGTTGCGGATCGAGCCGGCGCTCAGGGGGAACAGGGCCAGGCGGATCACCACCGTGAGGGAGATGATCGCCAGGCCGTAGCTGGGCACCAATCCGTAGAAGAAATCGAGGATCGGAATCAGCAGGTTGTCGGAGATGTAGCCGATCACGGCGTGGGGAGCTGGGGGGCAGGGGGTCAGCGTGGCTCAGTGTGCCTGAGCGCTGTGGGGGGTGCGGGGTGCGGAAGCCCCGGCCTCAGGCGGCCATGCCCCTGGGACGGGCCGGGGCGGCGCTGGCGGCACGGCGCTCCTCGATGTAGGCCTCCAGCTCGCGGAAGCGGGGCACCGAACGCATCTCGAGCTTGGCGCCGTCGTTGAGCACCAGCACCATGTCGCCCCAGGCGCCGAAGCCGCGGGGCACGCTGCGTACCTCCCGGATCTGGCTGTACACCACCTGGCTGCGGTCGCGGCCCATCCAGCCACCGTTGACCTCAATGCGGCGGCTGGTGATGCGGAAGCGCAGCCACAGCGCCCGCACGATCGCCCCAACGGCGAAGGGAATGCCGATCACGGTGAGTCCGAACAGGAGGTTGATCAGCAGATCGCCGCGGGCCGGCCCGCCCACGTAGAACTCCGTTTCCTGCACTGCGCTCTGGACCGTTGGCCGGCTGTCGCCGCTGCTCGGCTGGTTCATGGTGTCAGCCCTGCCCGTTGCAGTAGGTGCTGGCATTCTCCCAGCAGGAGGTGGCTGTCGCGTTCGGCGCTGCCGGGCTTGAGCCCGATCAGCAGCCACACCGGACCATTCGGGTGGGCGATCGGCAGTCGCTGTAACTGCTGGTGCAGCAGGCGTCGCAGGCGGTTGCGGCGCACGGCGCGCTTGTGCACCTTGGTGCTCACCACCACGCCGGCCCGCCAGGGGCTGGGGGGATGGCGCCGCTGGCTGGGGGGCAGCAGCTCAGGCCGGGCCGGCAGCCAGCGGAGCACCAAAAAAGGGCCGTGGCAGGCACGGCCCTTGCGGTAGATCGTGCTGAAGGGGCGTTGGCCGCAGAGCCGGTGCCGCTGGGGCAGGGCCATCGACGCGCCCGCTCACGGGAACTGGATCACCGGGGGATCAGACCGCCAGTCGGGAGCGGCCGCGGCGGCGGCGGGACCGGATCACGCGGCGGCCGGTGTGGGTGCGCATGCGCACCCGGAAGCCGGACACCCGCTTACGCTTGCGGCTGGTTCCTTCGAGTGTGCGCTTGGTCATGGCTCCGTGGTTGCCCCCTCTGCCCGTCTGAAAATTTCGCGAGATCTAACCTATCAGGCAGGGCTCAGCCCCTGGCTGGCCGGGTCGCCGCGGGTTAGGGATCGATCTGAATCACCCAACTGCCCAGATAGCCCGACACCGGCACGTCACCCGGGGCCTGGGCCAGGGCATTGAACTGGAACATGCCGGCATTGGAGGGGTTGAACAGGCGCATGTTCACGCCGATGGTCTCGTTGTCGGCCACCGGGGTGTCGGGGAAGATGTCGATCGCACGGCCGTTCTCGCTGATCTCGATCGTGGCCGGGATGGTGTCCAGGCAGCGGGTGCGGGCCAGCATGCCCCCCTCGCGCATGGTGCAGAGGCGCACCCGGTCGTTGTCGATCCTGGCGTTGAAGTGTTCTGGAACCGTGACCGTGAGCTTGAGGATGGCGTTGTTGCGATCCCGGGGCCGCAGGATCAGGAAATACTCCGCTCGCCGGCTGCGCTCGGTGCTGGACACGAAGAAGAACAGCCGGCGGAAGTCACGGTTGTTCTCCCAGCGGAACTCCAGCAGGCTCGGGGTGCCCTGGGCCAGGACGGCGGGCAGGGGGGCGGCGAGGCCGGCCACGCCCAGCCCCAGGCTGGCGGCCAGCAGGGCCAGAAGGCGCCGACGGCGGTCACGCCCATGGCCTCTCGGCGGGCTGGCCTGGGCGGACCTCAGGTGCAGGGGCCAGAGCGATGCGGGAAAACCCATGGGCTGGCTGGTCGGCGGGCGAAAGAGACTTCAATTCTCAGCAGACCCCAGGGGCCACGGCGGGGCGGGTGGCCGGCCCGCTAGCTGGCGCGGTCGGGACGCAGCCGGCTGGCCTTGCGCAGATAGGGGTGACAGGCCGGCCGCTGGGGCTCCATCCAGGCATGGGCCAGCAGACGGATGCAGCGCGGCAGATCCCCCGCCACGGCCATCTGTTGACAGTCGAGCAGGGCCACCTGCTCCCAGCCCGGCCGGCGGCGGGCGATCGCGGCCGGGAAGCAGGCGTCGAGGTCGGCGGTGACCGAGAACGTCACCGACACCACCCGCTCGCCCTGGAGGCCGTTGCGCTCCACCAGCTCCGCCACCAGCTCCGCCACTGCCGCGTCGATCGCCTCGCAGGTGTTGGCGGTGGCGGTGGTGGCACCGCGCAGGGCACGCAGCTGCAGGGGGCCGCTCATGGGCGCCAGAGCCAGAGGGGCTGGCCGCTCCAGCTCAGCTCCAGGCTGAGGGCCTGGGCCAGGGCCCGCAGGCTGGCGCGGCCGGGGATCAGGCCGGCGAAGCGTTTCGGGGGTGTGCCGAACTCGGTGGGGCGGGTGCGCTCGGGATCGAGGCCGGCTAGTTCGGCGGCCAGGCACCGGGCCCGCTCCTCATCGCCCAGCTCATCCACCAGGCCGTGCTCCAGGGCCTGGGCACCGCTGAACACGCGCCCGTCGGCGAAGGCGCGCACCTTCTTCTCCGCTAGGGAGCGGCCCTCGGCCACCGCCGCCACGAACTGGCCATAGCTGGAGTCGATCAGACCCTGCAGCAGCTCCCGTTCGGCCTCGGTGAGGGCGCGGTCGGGGGAGAGGATGTCCTTGTAAAGGCCGCTCTTCACGGTTTCAAAGCTCACCCCCAGACGCTTGAGCAGCTTGGAGAGGTTGTTGCCGCGCAGGATCACGCCGATCGAGCCGGTGATTGTGCCCGGGTTGGCCACCACCTTCTCGGCCGCCACGCCGATGTACACCCCGCCGGAGGCGGAGATGTTGCCGAAGCTCGCCACCACCCGGCAGCCTTTGCGGCGCAGCCGCAGCAGGGCGGCATGGATCTCCTGGCTGTCGCCCACGGTGCCGCCGGGGCTGTCGATCCGCAGCAGCAGGGCCGGGCACTCCCGCTGCTCTACCTGGCGGATGGCCTTGAGCACGCGCTTGCGGGTGCCGCCGGCGATCGGTCCCTCGATGGCAATCCGGGCCAGGGTGCGGCGGGTCTTGCGGCGCCAGGGCCAGGCCATGCGCTGTGATGTCGGAGTGGCTGGATCTTAAAAACAGGCCACCGATCTGCCCTCTGCCCGTCCCCTGTTGCCTTCCCCGTTGCGGCCCCTGGCGATGCTGCTGCCCTTCGCCCTCTGGGGCACGGCGATGGCGGCGATGCGGCCCCTGCTCGATGGCGGCAGCCCCCTGCAGGTGGCCTGCCTGCGGCTGCTGCCTGCCGGGGCCGTGGTGCTGCTGGCGGCACTGCTGCTGCGCCGCCCCCTGGCTGTGGACCGTCGCGACTGGCCCTGGCTGCTGGCCTTCACCCTGGTGGACGCCAGCCTGTTTCAGGGCCTGCTGGCCCGCGGCCTGGGCCAGACCGGCGCGGGCCTGGGGTCGGTGCTGATCGATTCCCAGCCTCTGCTCGTGGCCCTGCTGGCCCGCAGCCTGTTCGGCGAGGCGATCAATCCCGTGGGCTGGCTGGGGCTGTTGCTGGGGTTGCTGGGGATCGTCTGTCTGGGTCTGCCGGCGGCGCTGCTGCGCCACTGGTGGCTGGAGGGACCGGTCGCCACCGGCGTGCGCCCCTGGAGTCACGGTGAGCTCTGGATGCTGGGGGCCGCTGCGGCGATGGCGGTGGGCACCGTGCTCTGCCGCTACGCCACCCGCCACAGCGATCCGGTGGCGGTCACCGGCTGGCACCTGCTGCTCGGCGGCCTGCCGCTGCTGGTGCTGGCCGAGCTGCCGGTGCTCCACGGTGGCGCCTGGCTGCCCCAGTGGTCGGCCGGCCAGTGGGGGCTGATGGCCTACGCCGCCCTGTTCGGCAGCGCCCTGGCCTACGGGCTGTTCTTCTGGTTCGCCAGCAGCGGCGACCTCACCGGGTTCACCGCCCTCACCTTTCTCACCCCCGTGTTCGCCCTGCTCTGCGGCGTGCTCTGGCTGGATGAACAACTGCAGCCCTTGCAGTGGCTGGGGGCGGTGCTGGCCCTGGGCTCGGTGCTGCTGATCAACCGCCGCCAGGTGCTGTGGCGGGCGCTGCCGGTGGCGGCGGCCGGCGGCGAGGGGGCCTGATGCGCCTGCTGGTGGTGAGCACCCCGGTGGGGGCCCTGGGCAGCGGCCGCGGCGGTGGCGTGGAGATCACCGCGCTGGCCCTGGTGGCCGGGTTGCTCGAGCGGGGCCACCAGCTCACCGTCCTGGCTGCCGAGGGTTCCACGCTGCCGGCCTCCTGCGCTGCGGCCGCGCTCTGGGCCGAGCCCGGCGTGGACCAGCCCAGCTGGCAGCACCGGCCGCGCGGCGCGGCGGTGGAACTGCCCGCCGACGCCCTGCTGGGCCACCTCTGGCGCCGTGCCCTGCTGCGGCAGGCCGAGTTCGACGTGATCCTCAACCTGGCCTACGACTGGCTGCCCCTCTGGCTCACGCCGCACACCGCCACTCCCCTGGCCCATCTGGTGAGCATGGGCTCGGTGGCGGACGTGATGGATGGGCTGATCGCCGAGATCGCCCGCAGTCACCCCCGGCACCTGGCCTTTCACACCGCCGCCCAGGCGGCCGACTTCGACCTGACCCAGCCGCCGCGGCTGGTGGGCAACGGCTTCGACCTCAGCCGCTACAGCTTTCAGGCCGAGCCCGCCGAGCTGCTGGGCTGGGCCGGCCGCATCGCCCCGGAGAAGGGTCTGGAGGACGCGGCGGCGGCGGCGGCCCGGCTGGGGTTGCCCCTGGCGGTGTGGGGCCTGCAGGAGGATCCCGCCTACGCCCGCCGTGTGGAGGCCTCGGTGCCGCCGGGCACGCTGCAGTGGCGGGGCTTCCTGCCCACCGACCAGCTGCAGGCGGAGCTGGGCCGCTGCGCCGTGCTGCTCAACACGCCGAAGTGGAACGAGGCCTTCGGCAACGTGGTGGTGGAGGCCCTGGCCTGCGGCGTGCCGGTGGCGGCCTATGCCCGGGGCGGGCCGGCGGAGCTGGTGCAGGAGGGACACACCGGCGCTCTGGCGGCGCCCGACGACGTGGCGGCCCTGGTGGCAGCGGTGCGGCGGGCCCGTGGCATCGAGCGGCGGCACTGCCGTGCCTGGGCGGAGCAGCGCTGCTCCCAGCAGGCCTTCGCCGCCCGCATCGAAGCCTGGCTGGAGGCCATGGCCGGGCCAACCCTCGCCCACCGATAGGGTCGGGCCCGGTCCCCGTTGTCGCCGTTCGTGCCTCGCCCCGCCGGGTTCCGTGCCTCCAAGGCCGCCGCGGCTGCCCCCCGGGGCCGTGGGCTGTTGCTCGCCAGCCTGGCGCTCGGGCTGCTGCTGTTCTTGTGGCAGCTGGGGGCCACCGGCCTGGTGGATGAAACGCCGCCCCTGTTCGCGGCCTCGGCCCGGGCGATGGCCGAGAGCGGCGACTGGCTGATTCCCCGCGTCAACGGCCTGCCGCGCTACGACAAGCCGCCCCTGGTGTACTGGGCGATGGGCGTGATCTACGCCCTGCCCGGCCAGAGCCAGTGGGATCCGCTGGGCACCTGGGCTGCCCGGCTGCCGTCGGCCCTGGCCACGGTGGTGGCGATGCAGGCCCTGGTGCTCACCCTGCTGCGCTGGCCCCAGGGCCGTCGCCAGCCGTCGCGCACCGCCCTCGCCGCCGGCCTGGCCTTCGCCCTCTCGCCGCTGGTGCTGCTCTGGGGGCGGATCGCCGTGAGTGATGCCCTGCTCACCGGCACGCTGGCGCTGAGTCTGCTGCTGATCTGGCAGAGCTACGCCAGCGCCGGCCAGCGCTGGTGGGCCGGCTGGCTGGTGCTGGGGCTGGCCGTGCTCACCAAGGGCCCCGTGGCGGTGGTGCTGCTGGGCCTCACCCTGCTGCTGTTCGCCGCCCTGCAGGCCGACTGGCGGGGCCTGGTGGGCAGCCTGCGTCCCCTGCGGGGGTTGTTGCTCACCGCCCTGGTGGCCCTGCCCTGGTATGGGGCGGCTCTGGTGGTGGAGGGTGGGCCTTTCTGGCGCAGCTTCTTCGGCTACCACAACCTGCAGCGCTTCACCAGCGTGGTGAACGACCACCAGGCGCCCTGGTGGTTCTTCGGCCTGGTGCTGGTGCTGGCCAGCCTGCCGCTCACCCCCCTGCTGCTGCTGGGCCTGGTGCGTGGCCTGCGGGGGCCGGCTCCAGCGCCGCCGCTGTCGCTGCAGCGCTTTGCCGCCTGCTGGCTGCTGGCGGTGCTGCTGTTCTTCAGCGCCGCCGCCACCAAGCTGCCCAGCTACTGGCTGCCTGCCACCCCGGCGGCCGGCCTGCTGATCGCCCTGGCCGCCCAGCGCCGGCCGCGGCTGGTCTGGCGTCTGTGCGCGCTGCTGGCCCTGCTGCTGGCGGTGGCCTTCGCCGCCGCTCCCCGCTGGGTGCCCCTGATCGTCAGCCCCGAGATGCCTGGACTGCCGGAGGCCCTGCTGGCCAGCGGCCGGCCGGCGCTGGCGGCGGTGTGCTTTGCTCTGGCCGCCGTGCTGGCTCTGGTGGGCTGGCGGCGGGGCTCGGCGGGGGTGCTGCTGGCTCTGCAGTTGCCCCTGGTGCTGTTCGTGCCCCTGGTGCTGCTGCCGCTCTGGCAGCTGGGCGACCAGCTGCGCGGTGAGCCGGTGCGGCGCCTGGCGGCGGCGGTGGTGGAGCGCCAGGCGGCCAGGGCAACCCCTGAACCCCTGGCGATGGTGGGCATGCTCAAGCCCTCCCTGCACTTCTATGGGCGGCAGGTGGTGATCTACGAGGGGGCGGAGCCGGCCGGCCTGGTGAACCTGGCCGAGCGGCTGGCCAGCGAGGAGCGCCAGGGCCAGGTGCCCAGCAGCGTGGAGCAGCAACCCCAGCTGCTGCTGGTGATCGACGCCGACACCGCCGAGCGCGACCACTGGCGCGGACTGGATCCGCAGGTGCTCGATCAGGCCGGTATCTACCGGCTCTGGCGTCTCGATCGCCGCCGCCTGGAGCAGCGGGCTGCTGAGCTGGCGCTCAGCGGGGTGCGGGCCGACTGGCGGGACCCCAGGCCCGAGCGCTACTGAGCGCTACTGCGGCGTGGAAGCGCCGCGGCCTCGGCGGCCAGCTGCCGGCGGCGGCAGAAGCTGCAGTGCCCCCAGCGGGCCATCTCCCCGGCCGGCGCCGGGCAGCCGCAGCGCGGACAGCTGGCCATGCCGTGCACATCCGCCCGGCTGGGGTGGCGGGCCCACACCAGGGCCTCCTCCTCCAGGCCCGGCGTAGCCAGGGGCGTGGGATGGTGCTGCTCGATGCGCAGATCGCGCAGGGCAAACCCCGCCGCCCGCAGGCTCCCGAGCAACTGGTGGCGGTGGTACTGCAGGGCCTGCAGCCAGGGACCGGGTGCCGCCCCCACCGTGAGCCGGGAGCCCTGCAGCCGCAGGGGCCGGCAGTGGGGAGCCAGCTGGGGGCCGGCCAGCTCGGGCCAGCGCTGCCAGAGGGCCGCCAGGTGGCCCTGCCGCTGCCAGTCCTGCTGCAGGTTGTCCAGGCAGCGGACCAGGGCGGTGGCCGGCGGCCGCGGCGGCGGCAGCAGCAGCGAGAGGTTGCCGATGCGGCGCGTAGCGGCGGCGGCCTCAGCGGCTCTGGCGGGGCGCCGGTTGGCCGCCGGGTCGGCGCGCCGCCTGCCGCGGCGCTGGGGGGTCGGTTCTGCCATGGGCTGGGCCGGGCGGTGCGACGGAGCAATCATGATTAAGGTCAAGCATCGCCCCATCCCGATCGCCCCGTCCCGTTCTATGGGCTTCTTCGACCGCCTCAGCCGCCTGTTCCGCGCTAACGCCAACGCGGCGATCAGCAGCATGGAGGATCCCGCCAAGATCCTCGACCAGTCGGTGGATGACATGCAGCGCGACCTGGTGAAGCTGCGCCAGGCCGTGGCCACGGCGATCGCCAGCCAGAAGCGCATCCAGAACCAGGCCGAACAGGCCGAGGCCCAGAGCAAAACCTGGTATGAGCGCGCCGAACTGGCGTTGAAAAAGAGCGAGGAGGACCTGGCCCGTGAAGCGCTGTCGCGGCGAAAGACCTACCAGGACACCGCCACGGCCCTCAACACCCAGCTCCAGAGCCAGTCGGCCCAGGTGGAGGGGCTGAAGAAGAGCCTGGTGGCCCTGGAGGCCAAGATCGCCGAGGCCAAGACCAAGAAGGACATGCTCAAGGCCCGGGCCCAGGCGGCCAAGGCCCAGGAGCAGCTGCAGAGCGCCGTGAGTGGGCTGGGCACCGACAACGCCATGGCCGCCTTCGAGCGCATGGAGGAGAAGGTGCAGACCCTCGAGGCCCGCAGCCAGGCCGCCGCGGAACTGGCAGGGGCCGATCTGGAGAGCCAGTTCGCCGCTCTCCAGGGCAGTGATGTGGACGACGAGCTGGCGGCCCTCAAGAACCGGCTGGCCGGTGTGCCAGAGGAGCCCATCCCGCTGCCTGCCGAGGACGCCCCGTTGCCCCAGCTCGAGCCCGCCCAGGTGGCTGAGGTGGACGCCGAACTTCAGGACCTCAAGCGCTCCATCGACCAGCTCTGAGCTCCGGCGTCTGGGCGGCGGAGTCTGGGCTGCGGAGCCAGTGGGCCGGCTCCATACAATCCAGCCACACCGTTCCCTCCTCCGTCCCCGTGCCCGCAGCCCAGCTCACCGACGCCAGCTTCGAGACCGAGGTGCTGCGGTCCTCCGTGCCCTATCTGGTGGATGTGTGGGCCCAGTGGTGCGGCCCCTGCCGGTTGATGGCCCCGCTGATGGACTGGGCCGCCGCCGAGTACGCCGGCCGCCTGACGGTGGGCAAGCTGGAGGCCGATCCCAATCCCGCCAGCCGCGACCGGCTGCAGGTCCAGGGCCTGCCCACCCTGGTGTTGTTCAAGGGTGGAGCGGAGGTGGCGCGCCATGAGGGCGCCATGGCCCAGGCCCAGCTCAAGGCCTTCCTGGATGCCCATCTCTGAGCGCCTGAGCAAGCTGGGCAGCGGCGTCTTCGCCCGCAACGACCGTCGCAAGGCGGCCTATACGAGCCGCGCGGCCGACCCCGGCTCCGGCCTGCCGCCCCTGCTCGACCTCTCCCTGGGTTCCACCGATCTTCAGCCGCCGCGGGTGGCCCTTGAGGCCATCGCCGCCCAGCTGCAGCGGCCCGCCAGCGCCTCCTACTGCCTGCATGCCGCCACCCTGCCGTTCCGCCAGGCCGCGGCCGGCTGGGCCCTGCGGCGCTTCGGTGTGGCGGTCGATCCCGAGCGCGAGGTGCTGCTGCTGGTGGGTTCCCAGGAGGGCACGGCCCACCTGCCCCTGGCGGTGCTCAACCCCGGCGACGCAGCCCTGCTGCTCGACCCCTATTACCCGTCGCACATGGGTGGGCTGCATCTAGCCTCGGCCCGGCCGGTGCAGCTGCCCCTTGATCCCGCCGCCGGTTGGCGGCCCGATTTCGAGCGTCTCACGGCCGCCCAGTGGGACGACCTGCGGCTGATGGTGCTGGGCTTCCCCCACAACCCCACCGCCACCACCGGCGAGCAGGCCTGGCTGGATGCGGCGGTGGAGAAGGCTCTGGCTCACAACATCGTGCTCGCCCACGACAACCCCTACGTGGACCTGGCCCTGGAGGGGGAAGCCCCGGCCCTGCTGCGCCATCCCGCCTGGCGCCAGTGCGGCATCGAGTTCTTCTCCCTCTCCAAGAGCTGGTGCCTGGGGGGCTACCGGCTGGCCTTCGCCATCGGCGCCGAGTGGCTGATCACCGCCCTGCGCCAGCTCAAGGGGGTGGTCGACTTCAACCAGTCGCTGGCGCTGCAGGCCGGGGCGATCGCGGCCATCGAGCAGGCGCCCGAGTGGCCGGAGAAGTTGCGGGCGGTGTACCGCCAGCGCCGCGATGCCATGGCCGCCGCACTGGAGGCGGGCGGCTGGCCGGTGCGCCGCCCCTCGATGGCCCTCTACCTCTGGTTGGCCCTGCCCCCCCAGGCGCGAGGACTGGATTCGGAGGCCTTCTGCGCCGCCTTGCTGGAGGCCACGGGGGTGGCGCTCACCCCCGGCAACGGCTTCGGGCCCGCGGGTGAGGGCTGGGCCCGGCTGGCTCTGGTGCATCCCCAGGCCGAGCTGGAAGCCGGCGCCGAGCGCATCCGCCAGTGGCTCGCCCGCCGCTGAGTCGGCCCTGGCGCGGTGCGGAGCCGGGGCCCTGGCAGCTGCGCCGCCTGCCGGTATGCGCCAGCACCGAGATCGAGCTGGAGCGCTGGCTGCGGCGGCGCGGCGGCGGGCCCGTGGCCGGCCAGGTGCCCCTGGCGGTGGTGGCCCGGCGCCAGCGCCACGGCGTGGGGCAGCGGGGGCGGCCCTGGCAGTCGCCCCCCGGGGGGGTGTGGCTCAGCGCGGCCCTGCCCTGGCCGCCACGCCCTGCCGTGGCCCTGGGCCTGGCGGTGGTGGTGGGGCTGGCTCTGGAACTGGAGGCCCTCGGCCTGCAGCCCCGCATCAAGTGGCCCAACGACCTGCTGCTGCAGGGGCGCAAGCTGGCCGGGGTGCTGCCGCGCCTGCGCCTGCGGGGCGATCGGGTGCGCTGGGCTCAGGTGGGCGTGGGCGTGAACGGCACCAACCGCGTGCCGCCCGGCGCCATCGCCCTCGGCGAGGTGCTGGCCCAGATGCGGGGCAGCCGTGACCGTCGCCCCGGTTGCCCCCAGGCCCGGCCCCGGGTCCTGGAGTGGCGGGTGCTGGCGGCTCTGGCCTGGGCCCGGGACCAGGCCGCCGATGGGGGCGGCGATGGCGGGCCGGGCGAAACCATCCGACGCCTGGCGGAATCTCGCCTGCAGCCCTGCCCCGATGGCCTGCTCCATGGCGGCTTGCGCTGGCAGGTGGAGGGGCTGGCGGCGGATGGCGCCCTGCGCCTGCGGCGGGGCACCCTCACCACCCGCCTGCAGCGCCGGTTCTGAGCCAGGGACGGCGCCGTTGAGTTTGACTACAATCCCGCCCATGGCCACACTCTTTTTCCGCCGACAGGTTCTCCGCCAACAGGCCCGCGTGCGCCGAGGCTCAGCCTCCGTGGCCCTGCTGGCCTCCCTGGCAGGCCTCTCCAGCGTCGGAGCCCTGGGTCTGGCCCTGGCCCAGGAACCGGCCCCCGAATCACCCCGGCCGCAACCGCCGGCCGCGGCGGCTCCGCCCAGTCCTTCAGCTCCCGCGGCCCCTGCCGCAAGCCTGGGCAGCGAGCCCATCACGCTGCCGTCGGATCGGCCCCGGCCCACCCCCGCCGCACCGTCGGTCAGCCCCCGGCCCGAGCCCGCCGCGCCCCCGGTTGCCACCCCTCCGGCACCCCGGCCGCCGGTGGCCGCTCCCCAGCCCCGGCCCCTGAGGCCCGATCCCGCCAGCCTGGCCACTCCTGAGCCGCGGCGATTCGACCGCTCCCTCGATGAGTTGGTGCGCGATGGGGTGGTGACCCAGGCCGAGCGCGACCGCATCCGCAGCGGTGCCATGGCCTCGCCGGTGCAGGCCCCGGCCCACCGCCAGGCCTGCCGCAGTGGTGCCCTCTCCGAGCAGGAATGCAACACCGGGGTGGTGGTGCGCTGGCGTGGTCGCTCGGAGGGCTCGAGCTGGCCCCTCGATCCCAGCGATCCCGCCGCCCTGGAGGCGGCCCGGGACCAGCTGAAGGCCGGCAGCAGCGGCTGGAGCGGCGCCATGGGTGAGGTGTTCACCACCCCCACGAGCACGCCGCTCACCGTTCCGGTGGCCTCCCTGCTGGCCGGCGACGGCAGCAGCCTGCGGCTTGCCGATGTGTTCGCGATCACCCCCCGGCCGGCGCCGGTGGCCGGCAACGGCAACCGCAGCCTGCTGTTCCCCCTGATCGGTGCCGGGGTCAACACCAGTGGCTTCGGCTTCCGCCTGCACCCGATCCTGGGCAGCTGGCTGATGCACACTGGCATCGATCTGGCGGCCCCAACGGGCACCCCGGTGGTGGCGGCCCTTGGCGGCACGGTGGTGAGCAGCGGTGAGGCCGGCGGCTATGGCCTGGTGGTGGAACTGGAGCACGACAATCCCCGCCGCCGCACCCTCTACGCCCACCTCAGCGAGCTGTATGTGAAGCCGGGCGAGCGGGTGCGCCAGGGCGAGGTGATCGGCCGCGTCGGCAGCACCGGTCTGAGCACCGGGCCGCACCTGCACTTCGAGCTGCGCCTGCCCAGCGACGGTGGCTGGGTGGCTGTGGACCCCGGTGGTTTCACCCCCGGCGGCGGGAGCGATCTGCTCAATCCCCTCGGCAGCGACGTGATCGCCCAGATGATGGGCCAGCTGCTGCAGCGCCTCGAGCGGCCGGACGCGATCGCCACCGAAGCCGGCCCGCTCGGGGGCTGACGGCCAGGCTCCTTCAGCAGGCCCCTTCAGCGGGTGACGCGGCCGTCGGTGAAGTGCACCACATGCTCGGCCCGTTTGGCAACGTCGTCCTCGTGGGTCACCATCACCACGGTGATGCCACCACGGTGCAGTTCATCGACGATGTCCAGCACCTCTTCGGTGGTGTGGGAATCGAGGGCCCCCGTGGGCTCATCGGCCAGCAGCAGGGCCGGTTCGTTGATGATCGCCCGCGCGATCGCCACCCGCTGCTGCTGGCCGCCGGAGAGCTGGTTGGGCTTGTTGTGCAGGCGCTGGCCCAGGCCCACCCGCTCGAGGGCCCGTTGGGCCCGCTGGCGCCGTTCGCTGGCCGGAACCCCGGCATAGATCATCGGCAGGATCACATTCTCCAGGGCCGTGAGCTGGGGCAGCAGGTGAAACTGCTGAAACACAAAGCCCAGCTCCCGGTTGCGCAGGTCGGCCAGCTGGTCGTCGTTGAGGGTCTCCACCGGCACGCCGTTGAGCCGGTAGCTGCCGGCCGTGGGCCGGTCGAGGCAGCCGAGGATGTTCATCGCCGTGCTCTTGCCCGACCCTGAGGCCCCCATCACCGCCAGATAGTCGCCCTGGTTCACCCGCAGATCGAGGCCGTCGAGGGCCCGCACCTCGGCATCGCCGCTGCCGTACACCTTCTCCACGCCCACCAGCTCCGCCACCGGCAGAGCCGGTTGACGGACAGGCTCCTGGGGGCGTGAGCCGTTCCGTTGGGATGGCGAGAGCAGCGATTCAGCCAAGGGTGGCCTGAAGGATCGGCGTTCCGGCCACACTCTGGCTCGCCCAGGTGAACAGTGGGCTGGAGAGGATGCCGCCCACGGCCGTGACGATCACACAGCTCACCAGGGCGGTGCGCAGCGAGGACAGTCCGGGCAGCGACCAGCTGATCTCTGGATAGGCCTTCACCACCTCGGAGGCCTCCTGGGGTTCCTTCACCACCATCATCTTGATCACCGAGATGTAGTAGTAGATCGACACCACCGAGGTGAGCAGACCCACCACCACCAGCAGGTACTGGCCGTCGGCCCAGCCGGCGAAGAACAGGTAGATCTTGCCGAAGAAGCCCAGCATCGGCGGGATTCCCCCCAGCGACAGCAGGCAGAGGCTGAGGCCCAGGGTGATCAGGGGATCCTTCTGGTAAAGCCCGGCATAGTCGGCAATCCGGTCGCTGCCGGTGCGCAGCGAAAACAGAATGATGCAGGCGAAGGCCCCCAGGTTCATGAACAGGTAGGCCGCCATGTAGAGCACCATGGCTGCGTAGCCGTCCTCGGTGCCGCACACCAGCCCGATCATCACGAAGCCGGCCTGGCCGATCGAGCTGTAGGCCAGCATCCGCTTCATCGAGGTCTGGGCCAGGGCCACCACGTTGCCCAGCACCATGCTCAGCACCGCCAGCACGGTGAACAGCAGCTTCCACTGGGTGTCGAAGCTGCCGAAGCAGCCCACCAGGATGCGCAGGGCCAGGGCGAAGCCGGCGGCCTTGGAGCCCACCGAGAGGAAGGCCACCACCGGGGTGGGCGAGCCCTCGTACACATCGGGAGTCCACTGGTGGAAGGGCACGGCGGCGATCTTGAACGCCACTGTCGCCAGCACGAACACCAGGGCCAGGGCGGCGATCGGGCTGGCGCTGGTCTCCAGGGCCAGAGCCACGGCCTCCAGGCTGGTGGACCCACCCGTGAGCCCGTAGAGCAGGGAGGCGCCGTAGAGGAAGACGGCGGCGGCGGCCGATCCCACCAACAGATATTTGAGCGCCGCCTCGGAGCTGCGGGCATCCCGCTTCATGTAGCCCGCGAGCAGGTAACTGGCCACCGAGAGGGTCTCCAGCGACACGAAGATGCTCACCAGGTCGGTGGATCCACACAGGAACATCGCCCCCAGGGTGGCGGCCAGCAGGATCGCGGCGTACTCCCCCACCGGCGTGCCGCTGCGCTCCACGTAACGCCAGCTCAGCATCAGGGTGATCAGGGTGGAGGCGGCCACCACTGATCGAAAGGCGATGGCCAGGTTGTCGGCCAGGAAACTGCCCAGGAAGGAGGGCTCCAGGTCTGCCGTGTTCCACTGCAGAGCCAGCAGCAGCAGGGCGGCCCCGAGGCCGGCGTAGCAGAAGGGCGGCACCCAGCGGCTGGCGACCTTCTCGCCTGCCAAATCCACCAGCAGGCAGGCCAGCAGGGCCACCAAGACCGCGGCCTCCGGGGCGATTGCCCCGGCGTTGAGCTGCAGGGCCAGGCCGGGAATGCCGGCGCCACTGCCGATGGCTTCGCTGGCGTCCATTGCTGCGAGAAGTGAGGGAAGCGCCGCCGTGGCCAGGGCGCTGGGCAGAGTCATCAGGCCAGGATCGATCACGCCGGACAGGAGCATCACCAGGGGCATCACGGTGGCTGCGGGACCGGGGTTTGTGGGGCTGACTGTAACTGTGTTGGCTTCGTCGACCGGGGCCGCCGGTGCGATAAAGAGGGATGCGGTCGTCCACCTGTCTGTGGGTCACACCCTGGTCATCGTCGAGAGCCCCACAAAGGCCCGAACCATCCGCAAGTTCCTGCCCGGGGACTTCCGTGTGGAGGCCTCCATGGGGCACGTGCGCGACCTGCCCAACAACGCCAGCGAGATCCCCGCGGCCCACAAGGGTGAGAAGTGGGCCAGCCTGGGGGTGAACACCGCCCATGCCTTCGAGCCCCTCTACGTGGTGCCGAAGGACAAGAAAAAGGTGGTGAAGGAGCTCAAGGACGCCCTCAAGGGAGCCGATCAGCTGCTGCTGGCCACCGACGAGGACCGCGAGGGCGAGAGCATCAGCTGGCACCTGCTGCAGCTGCTCAATCCCAAGGTGCCCGTGAAGCGGATGGTGTTCCACGAGATCACCAAGGAGGCGATCAGCCGGGCCCTGGACCAGACCCGCGACCTGGACATGGAGCTGGTGCATGCTCAGGAAACCCGGCGCATCCTCGATCGCCTGGTGGGCTACACGCTTTCGCCCCTGCTCTGGAAGAAGGTGGCCTGGGGCCTCTCGGCCGGCCGGGTGCAGTCGGTGGCGGTGCGGCTGCTGGTGGAGCGTGAGCGGGCCCGGCGGGCCTTCCGCAGCGGCAGCTACTGGGACCTCAAGGCCCGCTTGGAGCAGGGCGGCGGCGGCTTCGAGGCCAAGCTCAGCCACCTCGACGGGGTGAAGATCGCCGGCGGCGGCGATTTTGACGAGACCACCGGCGCCCTCAAGGCCGGCAGCACGGTGCGGCTGCTAAATGAAGCTGAGGCGCGCCAGCTCCAGCAGGCCGTGGAGCAGGCCCCCTGGCTGGTGGCGGCGGTGGAGGAGAAGCCCACGGTGCGCCGGCCCGTGGCCCCGTTCACCACCAGCACCCTGCAACAGGAGGCCAACCGCAAGCTGCGTCTCTCGGCCCGGGAAACCATGCGCACGGCCCAGGGGCTGTATGAGCGCGGCTTCATCACCTACATGCGCACCGACTCGGTGCACCTCAGTGAGCAGGCGATCGGCGCTGCCCGCAGCTGTGTGGAGCAGAAATACGGCAGCACCTACCTGAGCCCGAGTCCGCGCCAGTTCTCCACCAAGGCCCGCAACGCCCAGGAGGCCCACGAGGCGATCCGGCCGGCGGGCGAGAGCTTCCGCGACCCTGCGGCCACCGGTCTCGACGGCCGTGATCTGGCTCTCTACGAACTGATCTGGAAGCGCACCGTGGCCTCCCAGATGGCCGATGCTCGGCTCACCATGCTGGCGGTGGATCTGGAGGTGGACGGCGGCGCCCTCGGCAGCGCCGGGTTCCGCGCCAGCGGCAAGCGCATCGACTTCCCCGGCTTCTTCCGCGCCTACGTGGAGGGCAGCGACGACCCCGACGCCGCCCTGGAGGGCCAGGAGGTGCTGCTGCCGGCGCTGCAGCAGCGCGACAGGCCGGCCTGCAAGGGGGTGGAGGCCCTCGGCCACCAGACCCAGCCCCCGGCCCGCTACAGCGAGGCGGCCCTGGTGAAGACCCTGGAGAAGGAGGGCATTGGCCGGCCCTCCACCTATGCCTCGATCATCGGCACGATCGTCGATCGCGGCTACGCCACCCTGGCGAACAATGCACTCACGCCGAGCTTCACCGCCTTTGCGGTGACGGCCCTGCTGGAGGAGCACTTCCCCGATCTGGTGGATCCCGGCTTCACGGCGCGGATGGAGAACACCCTCGATGACATCTCCCACGGCCAGGTGCAGTGGCTGCCCTACCTGGAGAGCTTCTACAAGGGTGACAAGGGCCTGGAAACCCAGGTGGCCCAGCGCGAGAGCGACATCGACCCCGGCGCCTCACGCACCGTGGCCCTCGAGGGGCTGCCCTGCGTGGTGCGCATCGGCCGCTTCGGCGCCTACCTGGAGACCAAGCGGGTGGCCGATGACGGCAGCGAGGAACTGCTCAAGGCCACCCTGCCCCAGGAGATCACCCCGGCTGATCTGGATGCGGCCAAGGCCGAACTGATTCTCAGGCAGAAGGCAGAAGGGCCCGAGGCCCTGGGGGAGGATCCGGAAACCGGCGAACTGGTGTATCTGCTGTTCGGCCAGTACGGCCCCTACGTGCAGCGGGGCCAGGTGAGCGATGACAACCCCAAGCCCAAGCGGGCCTCCCTGCCCAAGGGCGTGAAGCCGGAGGAGCTCAGCCTGGAGGACGCCCTTGGCCTGCTGCGGTTGCCGCGCCTGCTCGGGGAGCATCCCGAGGGGGGCAAGGTGCAGGCGGGGCTGGGCCGCTTCGGTCCCTATGTGGTGCATGACAAGGGCAAGGGCGAGAAGGACTACCGCTCCCTGAAGGCCGACGACGACGTGCTGGAGGTGGGCCTGAGCCGTGCCCTTGAACTGCTGGCCATGCCCAAGCGCGGCCGCGGCGGCCGCACCGCCCTCAAGGATCTGGGCATCCCGGAGGGCGGCGAGGAGGCGATCCAGCTGCTCGATGGCCCCTACGGCCTCTACGTGAAGCAGGGCAAGGTGAATGCCTCGCTGCCCGAGGGCACCACCGCCGACACCATCACCCTGGAGCAGGCCGTGGAGTTGCTGGCTGCCAAGAAGGCCACGGGCAAGAAGACAACGGCCAAGAAGACCACGGGCAAGACGGCCGGCACCAGAACCAGCTCCGCCAAGAAGCCGGCGGCCCGCAAACCGCCCGCCACCACCAAGAGTGGCCGGCTGCGCGCCAGTGCCGTGCGGGTGATCCGCGCTGCCGACAGCTGATGCGGGGTGTGCGGTGCTCCAGCCCGAACCACCGCCGGCGCCGGCCCTTGGCGCTGGTGCTGCCCCTGGCTCTCCTGTTGGCGGGCTGCAGCGGCACCCCCCTGGGTGATCAGCTCAGTGACAGCTTCCCCGATGGTCAGGCTGCGGAGGAGCCGTCTCCAGCCCCCGGGACCGATCCCGAGCCGGCCGCCACTGCCCCCGCCGCCGCTGGGCCGCCCGCTCCAGCCCAGCCTGGGCCCGCTGCTCCCCAGGGCCCGGCCGCCCCTGCCGCCGCCCCCGCGCCCTACCGGCTCACCCTGCGGCTGAGCGGGGCCGATCCGGCCGCCCCGGCGGAGGCGGTGACCCAGGCCCTGCGGGCCGCGGGCCTGAGTTTTGAGGTGGAGGTGATCGAGCGCATTCCCGAGGCCGCCGCACCGCCGCCGCCGCTCACCACGCCGGCCCCAGAACCGGCGCCCGCCCCGGCCAACCGCTGATGGCCTCTCCCCCCGGCGGCCAGCTCAGCCCCCGCCAGGCCCGTCAGCTGATGGACACCGCCTATCTGGCCGCCGCCACCGCCCTGCTCTGGGTTGCCCTCTACTACCTGCCAGTCGGCAGTCCCCTGTTCCGGCTGGCCCTGCCCCTGCCGCTCACCCTGCTGCAGCTGCGCCACGGCTGGCGTTGCGCCTGGGACGGCCTGGTGGTGACCACCCTGCTGCTGGTGGCCCTGATGGGCCCGATCCGCGGCCCCCTGGTGGTGTTCCCCTACGGCCTGCTGGCCCTGTGGCTGGGCTGGTGCTGGCGGCGGCGCTGCAGCTGGTGGCTGAGCTGGGGTGTGGGCAGTGTGATCGGGGCAGCCGGCTTCCTGGTGCGGGTCGCGGTGCTCTCGCTGCTGGTGGGCGAGAACCTCTGGGTGGTGATCACCACGGCCGCCGCGGGCCTGGTGGAGCGGCTGGCCGGCCTGGTGGGGCTGGCGGCCGCCGTGCAGCTTGAGCAGGTGCAGGTGGCCGCCGTGCTGCTGGTATGGGTGCAGAACGGGGTGATCGTGCTCACCCTGCACGCCGTGGCCTACTGGATCTTCCCGCGGCTGCAGGCCCCGATCAGCGAGCCGCCCCCCGCCCTGCGGGCCCTGGTGGCGGTGGATCCCCTCTGAGCCGATGGCGCCCGGGTCTGCGTTGATGGCGCCCGGGGCCCCGGGGCACGGACCGGCCTGGCGCCGCAGCCGGGTGCTGCTGCTGCTGGCCGCCACCGCCACGGCGGCCGTTCCCGGCATCTCCGCGGCCGGCTCCACCCCCCAGGCCCGCCGGGCCACCGCCGCCGCCGATGCCGAACTGCTGGTGTGGGGCCCCGCCCGCCCGCCGGTGCATGCCCTGCCGCCCCTGCCGGCGGGGGTGAGCCCGGCCTTGATCAGCCATGTGGTGCTGGCCGAGCTGGGGCTGCTGCCCCGCCTCACGGTGGTGGATCTGGGCTGCGCCGTGGCTCCCGCGGTGCCCCACCTGCGCCTGAGCGGCGCTGAGGGGCAGGGTCCAGCGGCCTGCCTGAGCGGCGGCCGGGCCCTGCCGCCGGAGCGGGTGGAGGCCCTGCTGCGGCGGGGACGCCGCTGGGGTCAGCGGCTCGATCCCCGCCAGCCCCTGGTGCTGGCCGAGTGCGTGCCGGGGGGCACCAGCACGGCCCTGGCTGTGCTGCGGGGTCTGGGGCTGGCCGCCGACGGGCTGGTGAGCGGCAGCCTGCGCCACAGTGCCCATGGGCTCAAGGCCGCCCTGGTGGACCAGGGCCTGGCCGCCGCTGGCCTGGAGCCGGCCACGGCCGCGCCCGAGGCCGTGCTGGCGGGGCTGGGGGATCCGATGCAGGCCCTGGCGGCGGGGCTGGTGGCGGCGGCGGCCGGGCGGGGCGTGCCGCTGCTGCTGGCGGGCGGCAGCCAGATGGCGGCGGTGCTGGCCCTGGCCCTGGCCCTCACGCCGGCCGGCCGGCGCCCGGCGCTGGCCACCCAGGTGACCCTGGCCACCACGGCCTGGGTGGCGGAGGAGAAGGGCAGTGATCTGCGGCGGTTGCTGGTCCTGATCGGCGAGCGCTGGCAGGTGAGTCCGCGCCTGGAGGTGGCGGCCCTGCGTTTTCACCACTGCCGCAGCGCCGCCCTGCGCGACTACGAGCGCGGCTATGTCAAGGAGGGGGTGGGGGCGGGAGGTCTGGCCTGGCTGTGGCAGGCCGGGGGCCGGGAGCCCGGCGAGCTGGCCAGGCTGTGCGATCGGGCCTGCGGCCGGCTTCTAGG
>REEV01000120.1 GCA_007694915.1 Cyanobium sp. PLM2.Bin73
TTCTCGGTGCTCCAGGCCCTACGCCCTCTCGGGCGCAGCTCATTACTGTAGCACCCTGGGGACCTGGGCTACAACCCGTGATCACACGGGCCACTCCCCTAGCCAGGGAGGACCAGGCGTCGAAAGGTCTTCTTGCCGAGCTGCAGCACCTTGCCGTTGAGTTCGTCGGCGCTGCCGAATTCCCGGTTGGCATCGAGCACCTTCTCGCCATCGAGGCGCACACCGCCCCCCTGGATCTGGCGCCGGGCCTCACTGCTGGTGGCACAGAGATCCAGCGCACTGAGCAGGTAGAAGGCCTTGGCCGGGAAGTTCACCGGGGCCAGGGACACTTCCGGCACCTCCGCTTCGGCGGCACCGCGACCGCCCGCTCCAGCAACCAGGGTGGCGGCATCGGCCTGGGCCTGGCGGGCGGCCTGCTCGCCATGCCGGAGACGGGTGATCTCCAGGGCCATGGTTTTCTGACGCTCGCGCGGGTTGGCTGGCAAAGCCGCCAGATCGAGACCGGTGAGCAGGGTGAGGTAGTCGTCCACCAGGGCATCGGAGAGCTTCTCGAGCTTGGAGTACATCGAGAGGGGGTCCTCGCCTAGGCCCACGGTGTTGCCCAGGCTCTTGCTCATCTTCTGCACCCCATCCAGTCCGGGCAGGATCGGCAGCAGCAGGCCGAACTGGGGGGACTGGCCGAAGTGCCGTTGCAGGTCGCGGCCCCTGGCCACGTTGAACTTCTGATCAGTGCCCCCCAGCTCGACATCGGCCTCAACCTGCACCGAGTCGTAGCCCTGCAGCAGTGGGTAGAGGAACTCGTGCAGGGAGATGGGGGCCCCGGAGCCGTAGCGCTTGGCGAAGTCGTCCTTGGCGAGCATCTGGCCCACCGTACTGATGCCCAGCAACTCGATCACCCTGGGCAGGTCCAGACCAGCCAGCCACTCGCTGTTGCGCCGCACTTCCAGCCGGCCGGGAGTGCGGAAATCGAGCAGGGCCCGCTCCGGGTCCTGGCCCTGACCCAGCTGGGTCAGATAGGTGGAGGCGTTGGCCTCCACCTCCTCGGCGCTGAGCTGGACCCGGGTGGCACTTTTGCCGGTGGGGTCGCCGATGCGGGCCGTGAAATCACCGATGATTAATACGGCGGTGTGCCCCGCGTCCTGAAAGGCCCGCAGTTTGCGAAACAGCAGCGAGTGCCCGAGATGGATCTCGGCACCGGTTGGGTCGATGCCCAGCTTGATACGCAGCGGGCGCTGATGGGCCTCAGCCTCTGCCAGGCGAGCGGCAAGGCTGTGCTGGGATGCGGACGAAGGCGCGTCGATGGCGCCGCCCATGGCGGCGGGGAACAGATCGGCAACGCCCCGCGTCAACCAGGCGGGCAGCTGTCGCAGGGCGGACTCGGGTGCAGAGGTCATCAGCCCCGCGGGGTTGCATCGGCGGCTGATGGTAGGCAGCCACTCGAAGCGCCATCAGACCTGATGTTCAGGACTGCCTGTCGAGTTCGCCCTTCATGCGCTCGAGCGTCTGCTGCATCTGGGTGAACATCATGTCGGGTGTGAGTCCGAACTGGCCTAGCTGGGTGCGCAGCTGCTCAACGGTGAGCTTGGCCTGGAAATCCTCAGAGAGCTCAAAGCGCTTCATGAACACCTGATAGCGCTCCATCACATCTTCCATGCGCGCGATGTAGAGCTTCTTGCCCTCACGGTCGAACTTTCCGTAATCGCTGCCCAGCTGCATCAGCTGCTGATAGTCACCGAACAGGCGCCTGGCCTCGTCCTGCACGATGTCGGAGTCGAAAAAGGCCATTGCGGATCCGCCTCGGTGGCTCAGAAGTCGATTCTGAACACCGCCGGGGCCGGAGGCGAGCTGACGGCGAGTGCGGAAAGACGTAACGGTTCTTGAGAGGCGACGGACAGCACCGCCCCCACTCCCCAGGCTGACGGCAGTGTACGCAGGGTGGTGAGCGATGGATTTCACGCCGCTTCTCGACGAGTTGGAGGCCCATACCCAGCGCAGCCGGGAGCTGCTGCGGGATGGGCGGCTGGTGCTCTGTCTGGGGAACCGGGCGCTGCTCAGCCTGCTGGCCCAGCAGGCCAGGCAATCGGCCCGTGTGCTGGCGGCCAACACCACCGCCCGGGAGGCGAGCGCCGCGGTGGCCTCCGAGAAGCCCGACATGCTAGTGATCAGCGATGTGCTGGAGCAGGGGGACGGCATCGAGACCGCGATCGCCCTCAAGGCCAGCCATCCTGAGCTGCGGGTGCTGCTGCTGATCAACCGCCAGCACCGTCTGCATGCTCTGCGCCGGGCCATCGCCGGCGATTGCGATGGGCTGGTGCTCGAGTCGAGCTTCGGCTCCGGTGCCCTGCTGGCAGCACTGCGCGTGGTGAGTGGTGGCGGCATCTTCGTGGACAAGCCCCTGCGCCGGGAATTCCGGCGGGGCCACGAACACGCTGGACCGCGGCAGAGCCTCAGTGAGCGGGAGCTGCAGGTGCTGGCCATGGTGGCCGCCGGGGAAACCAACGTCGAGATCGGCAAGATGCTGTTTCTCTCGCCGGACACGGTGAAGACCCACCTCAGCAACCTGCTCGACAAGCTGCCGGCCCGGGATCGCACCCATGCCGCCGTGCTGGGTCTGCGCTGGGGCTTGATCGACTGGCCTGAGGCTGAACCCTGCCGCTAACTTCGGCTCCAGCAGCACCGGAACAGCGCACCATGGCCAGGCGGCACTGGCTGGACCCCCTGGCGCGTCGGCTGCTGTTGGCCAGCGGCCAGCTTCCGGCAACCAGAACCACACCCCCCACAGCCCCTGCCAGCCCCTGCCGGGATTCGGCTCAGGCGGACCAACAGTGTGAGGTCGAGCGGGAGCTGCTGGCCCTGAAACTGCGACAGGAGCCTGCCCGCCCCCTGCGCACGGCTGAAGAGGTGCGACACGCCGCTGCCCTGGGCTGGCGGCTGGATGTGAACCGGGCCAGCGCCGGCGACTGGACACGCCTGCCCGGAATCGACACCGGGCAGGTGGATCTGCTGCTGCGCCTCCAGGCCGGTGGGGTGCAGCTGAGTGGTGCGGAGGACCTGCAACGGCTCCTGGATCTGCCCTCGGCTCAGCTGGAGTGCTGGCTGCCGGTACTGCTGTTCCACTGGTACGGCCAACCCGCCACCCCATCGCCGGCCGAGATCCGGATCGATCTCAACCGGGCCGGCCCCACCCAGCTCGAGCGCCTGGGCCTGTCCAGCGAGCGCCGCCAGCGGTTGCTGCGGGAACGGGCCCGCGGGCCATTCCGCGATCTGGCCGACCTGCAGCAGCGGCTCCATCTCCCCCCCGATCTGGTGGAGAACTGGATCGGCAAAGTGAGGTTCAGCGCCGGCCAGGCAGGACCGGAGCTGCCGCCCGCGCGGCGCAGCGCCTGAGGCCGGCCGGCAACCATGGGAGGAGCACGGCAGGGGGACCTGTTCAGCGCGGCGGCAGACCTGGCAGGAACGGAACTCGACCCCGAACTGCCCCTGCTCCGCCATCAGCTGCTGGCCTGGCAGCAGGCCCTGGCACGCCACCAGTCCCCGCTGTTCACGGGCAGCAACGCGGTGGTTCAGCAGGTGGGGCTGTTCGATGACCCGCAACCCGCTGCCGGCGGCGGCCACCCCCATCTCGCCCTCAATCCTCTGCAGCTGCGGGCCCAGCCCCTGAGTTTCTGGCGCTGGCCGGAACCGCCCCAGCGGGGCGCGGCGCTCTACTTCGTGCTCGACCATTCGCCGGTCGGCGCAGGTCAACAGACCCAGCCACTGCTCCTCTACGTGGGCGAAACCGGCCGGGCTGATCGGCGCTGGAAGGGCGAGCACGACTGCAAGCAGTATCTGGCGGCCTACTGCGAGGCCCTGGCGCGGCTGGAGCTGGCCGCCAGGCTGAGCATCCACTTCTGGCTCGACGCCCCTGAATCAGCACGCCAGCGCCGGGCACTGGAGCGGTCGCTGATCCAGCGCTGGCTGCCTCCGTTCAACAAGGAAACGCGTGGGCGCTGGGCCACCCCCTTCACCGCTGATGGCGACTGAAGCCGCTGGCTACGATCGCGGCCACGACACGCCTCCCCCATGCAGTTTCGCTGCCTCCCCGACGCGCTCTCTGCCGTCCTCGGCCAGTGGAGCGGGGACACATTGGCGGTGGGGCTGTTCGCCGGCAGCGAGGAACGGCCGGAGCACCCTCTGCGGGGCGAACTGCTGAAGGCCGTCGGCGCCGGCCTTCAGCAACGGCTGGAGCAGCGGCGCTTCAAGGGGAAACCCGGGGAATGCCTGAGTTTCGAGCAACTTGAAGGCACGCCGCGCACGCTGATCGTGGTGGGGCTGGGAGAGCCGGCCGGATTCGATCTCGACGGCCTGCGCGCCGCGGCCGCCAGCGTTGCCCAGGCCGCTGCGGCCGCGGGCGCCGAGGACCTGGCGGTGGCCCTGCCCTGCGAGGGCTTTGAGAACGACGACGCCGGCAGGGCCATTGCCGAGGCGGTGCGGCTGAGCCTCTACAACGACCAGCGCTTCAAGAGCGAACAGGAGCCCCGGCCCCTGCCGGCCATGGTGTCCCTGATCGGCCTGCCCGCCAGCTGCGCCCAGGCCCTGGAGGCAGTGAGCGGCACCTGCGCCGGCGTGGAGCTGGCACGCCAGCTGGTGGCGGCACCCCCCAATGTGGTCACCCCCCAGCACCTGGCCGACACGGCCGCCGCCCTGGCCCGGGACCACGGCCTGGAGTTGCAGATTCTGGAGCGGGACGCCTGTGAAGCCCTGGGCATGGGCGCCTATCTGGGGGTGGCTCAGGGCTCCGACCTG
This sequence comes from Cyanobium sp. PLM2.Bin73, assembly GCA_007694915.1. Classification (GTDB taxonomy): domain Bacteria; phylum Cyanobacteriota; class Cyanobacteriia; order PCC-6307; family Cyanobiaceae; genus NIES-981. The sequence goes on from REEV01000120.1 coordinate 4,786, forward strand.
CCCCCCAAATTCATCCATCTCACCTACCACCCAGCTGGCGGCGCCCAGCGGCGTGTGGCACTGGTGGGCAAGGGCCTCACCTTTGATTCCGGCGGCTACAACCTCAAGACCGGCGGCTCCCAGATCGAGATGATGAAGTACGACATGGGCGGCAGCGCGGCCGTACTGGGGGCAGCCCGGGCCATCGGCGAGCTCAAGCCCGCCGGGGTGGAGGTGCATGTGATCGTGGCCGCCTGCGAAAACATGATCAGCGGCGGGGCCGTGCACCCTGGCGACATCCTCACCGCCTCCAACGGCAAGACCATCGAGATCAACAACACCGATGCCGAAGGCCGTCTCACGCTGGCGGACGCCCTGGTCTACGCCTGCAAGCTCGAGCCCGATGCCGTGGTCGACCTGGCCACCCTCACCGGGGCCTGCGTGATCGCCCTGGGCTCCGAGATCGCGGGGTTGTGGTCGAGCAGCGACGGGCTCAGCCAGTCCCTTCAGGCCGCCGCAGCCGCCGGGGGTGAAGCCCTCTGGCCGATGCCCCTGCGCAGCTCCTACAAGGCTGGCCTCAAGAGCCCCGTGGCCGATCTCAAGAACACCGGCCCGCGTCCCGGCGGCGCCATCACGGCTGCGCTGTTCCTGCAGGACTTCGTGAGCAAGGAGCTGCCCTGGGCCCACCTGGACATCGCCGGCACGGTGTGGTGCGACAAGGGCCGGGGCCTGGATCCGGCCGGGGCCACAGGCTTCGGCGTGCGCACCCTGGTGAACTGGATCTGCAGTGGGGCCCCGGTGGCGCAGCAGACCTAGGTTTGCCTGGCCTCCACGCTGCCCCGCCGCCCATGGCCATCCAGAAGATCCGCTGGTACGTGAAAGCCCAGCTCGGGGTGCTGATGCTGCCGGCGGGGCTGTGCCTGTTCGGAGAGGCCGTGATCCGCAAGGGTCTCGAGGAGCTGGTCAAGCGAACCGAGGTGGCCTCGGCAGCGGGCGAAAGCCTGCCCTTGAAACTGCTTCAGGCCCCAGGTCCCTGGTTCTGGTACGGCACCCTCGGATTGATCCTGATCAACGCCGGCGTGGGGCTGATGGTGGAAAGCGGGTTGCTGCGAGGCTACCCGCGCCGTAGCTGACCCCGGCGGCGCCGAGACGCGAGACAGCGCTGCTCAGGGCCCAGGGCTGAGCTCAGGCCACATGGCTGAAGCGGCCAGCGCCGGTGTCACGCCCGCCAGCCACGCTGCCCGCCGACTGGAGCGCGGCGATGAGGTGCTCCGGATCCTCCAGGGCATGGATCTGCCACCGGGCGCGCTCACTGCAGAGCGGCAACAACCGGTCCAGGTCGTCAGCGGCCTGCTTGGGGCTGGGATAGGGGCCCACGTGCCTGGTGTGAAGGCCATCGCGGATGGTCAGCAGATACAACCCGATCTCCGCAGCGCGCGTGGTTCACGCTAACCGCGGGACGCGGCAGAACCAAGGGCCTCTCCCCAGGGCTTGAGCGTGCGGGCCCTGGAGCCCCAGACGGCATCGAGGCGTCGATCCCGCCCGCAGGCCCAGCGGTAGTAGCCGTAGCGCAGCGGATTGCGCGCGGCATAGTTCTGGTGGTAACCCTCAGCCGGCCAAAATCGGCTCAAGGGCTTGATCTCCACCTTCAGCGCCGCCAGGGGCAGGCCCAGTTCCCGGGCCGCCTGACGGCGGCTGGCCAGGGCCAGACGCTGCTGGTCGGGGCCGGCGGTGAAGATCACGGGGCGGTAGGAGTCACCGCGATCACAGAACTGGCCCTCCCCATCCAGTGGATCGATGTTGCGCCAGTAGGCCCGCAGCAGGTCCTCTGGAGCGGTGCGGCGGGGATCGAAGCGCACGCGCACACTCTCCTGGTGGCCGGTGCCGCCGGCCGACACCTGGCGGTAGGTGGGGCGCGCCAGGGTGCCACCGCTGTAGCCACTCTCCACATCGAGCACCCCAGGGAGGGGTTCCAGATCGTGCTCCAGGCACCAGAAACAGCCGCCGGCCAGCACCAACTCCTCCTGCGCAGCGGGCAGCGGCTCGGCGGCCAGGGCCACGGTGGGCCAGGAGCCCAGGCCGCTGATGAGCAACAGCAGGCTGGCGACAACGGCCACAAGCGGACGCAGCGCCGGGACGCGTGGCGGCGGTGAGATCACAGGGAAGCGGGGGATGGGGAGCTGGGGTGGGCGCCGGCCTGCACCTGATCCAGAATGGCGATGGCAGCCCGATCGGTGACTCCCGGTTCACCCAGCTGGCGGCGCAGGCGGCGGTAGCCGTCCAGCATGGCCAGCCGCTCCGGGCTGTCGCCGCGCAGCAGCGGCAGGGCCTGCTCCACGATGGCGGCCGGACGCAGCGCCTCCTGCAGCAGCTCCGGCACCAGCCGCTCCCCCAGCACGAGATTGACCGGAGAGATGTGGGGCACGCTGAAGCGCAGCAGATGGCGGGCCACGAAGGCCGTCAGCCAGCTGACGCGGTAGACCACCACCTGGGGAACACCCCGCAGGGCCAGTTCCAGATTCACGGTGCCCGACTTGGCCAGGGCGAGGTCGGCGGCGGCACAGAGCACGGGCTTGAGCTGGTCGGCGTCAGCCGCCGAAATCACCGTGGCCGTCAGGCCACAGCGCTGCAGCTGCTGGCTGAGACGGACCTCGAAACCCGCCAGTCCCGCCGGCACCAGCACCTGCAGGCCAGGTTGCCGGCGCTGCAGCTCAACAGCAGCGGCGACGATGTGGGGCAGGAGGTAATGCAGTTCCTGGCGGCGGGATGCGGGCATCAGCAGCAGCACCGGGGCCTGGGGATCCAGGTCCAGCTGCCGGCAGGCCTCCTCCCGGGATGGGAAGGCGCCGAGGGTGTCCAGCAGGGGATGGCCCACATAGGTGACCTGGGCACCGCGGCAGCGGTAGTAGCGGGCCTCCTCCTGAAAGATCGCCAGGATCTGGTTGGTGAAGCGAATCAGGTTGGTGCGCCCCTTGGAGCCGAAGGTGAAGGCCCATTCCTGGGGGGCGATGTAATAGGTGATCGGCACGTGGGGAAAACGGCGCTTGGTGCGCAGGCCCAGGCTCACGTTGGCCCCCATGTAGTCGATCAGCACCACACCGTCGGGGGGCTGGCGGCGAAACCAGCGCCGGAGCTGACGCTGCACCCGCAGGGTGGGCAACACGAAGGGAATCGCCTCGAGCAGCCCGATGGCCCCCATGCGGGTGGTGTCGGCGAGCAGTTCAGCGCCGGCGCGCCGCATGCGTTCGCCGCCCAGGGCGAGCACCTGCAGATGAATGCCACGCCGGCGGGCCTCCCGGTGCAGGGCCTCCACCAGCAGCGCGCCCTGCAGATCACCCGACACTTCGCCGGTGCTCACCAGCAGGCGGAGCATCAGCGGCTCCCCGGAATCGGTCCGCGCCGCTCTGGAGCCAGGGAGGCCTCCAGAAAAACCACCAGTTCCTCGGCCGCCCCGCTGAGGGAGTCGCGGCGCAGCTGAGCCAGGGCCTCGGCCAGCGGCAGGCCGCTCCGGTAGATGAGGGTCCAGGCACGTTTGAGATCCTCGATCTCACGCCCCCCTGCCCGCGCCGCCAGACCGCTGCGCTGCAGCCCGATGCGGTTGAGCGCCCGCACCCGCGCCGGATGGCCCTCCACCGTGGTGAATGGCGGCACATCGCGCTCGATGCGGCTCATGCCGCCCACCATCGCCAGGGTGCCGATGTGCACGAACTGATGGATGCCGAGCATGCCGCCGATCACCGCCCGATCAGCAATCTGGACATGACCCGCGACGGCGACCCCATTGGCGATCACGATCCGGTCACCGAGCAGACAGTTGTGGCCCAGGTGGCTGTAGGCCATCAACAAGTTGCCGCTGCCCACCCGGGTGAGCTGCTCATCCCTGGTGGCCCGGTTGATCGTGACGCACTCACGCAAGGTGTTCTCGTCTCCGAGCTCCACCCCAGTGGGATCACCGGTGTACTTGAGGTCCTGGGGTTCCAGACCGATGCAGGCCCCTGGGAAGATGCGGTTGCCGCGCCCCATCCGCACCCGGCCATCCAGCACCACGTGGGCAGCGATCCAGCACTCCGGACCGATGCGCACCTCCGGGCCGATCACCGCATAGGGGCCCACCTCCACGCCATCCGCCAGCTCGGCCCGGGGATCGACGACAGCGGTGGGATGGATGCGCGTGGACATCGCAATCAGTCCACCAGCGAGAACATCAGCTCACCGGAGCAGGCCAGTTCACCATCCACCGTGGCCTCGGCCTGCACCTTGCCGAAGCGCTTGCGCCGCAGGCTGAGCAACTCACAGGTGATGCGCAGCTGATCGCCCGGAACCACGGGCCGGCGGAAGCGCACCCCATCGATGCCGGCGAACACGAAGAGTCCCCGGGGCAGATCCGGCATCTGGGTGACGATCAGGCCACCCACCTGGGCCATGGCCTCCACGATCAGCACCCCGGGCATCAGCGGACGCCCCGGGAAATGGCCCTGGAACTGAGGCTCATTGATGGTGATGTTCTTGATGGCCACGGCCCGTTTGCCCGGCTCGTGTTCGATCACCCGATCCACCAGGGCGAAGGGGTAGCGGTGGGGCAGCAGCCCCTGGATCTGCTCCACGGCGAGCAGCGGGGAGCCGGATGGCACAGAGCGGTGGGCAGCTGGTGTGGGCTCAGGCAAGGTGTTCAGGCAGGGAGAGGAGCGTGCTCGGCCGCCAGGGCCGCAGCCAGGGCGGTGTGCAGGCGATGGGAGCCGCGGAAGGCGAACACCTGGGCGCGGGGCAATCCAACCAGGGCGAGGTCGCCCAGCAGATCGAGGATTTTATGGCGCACCGGTTCATCGCCATAGCGCAGGGGTGGATTCAGCCACTGGGCGCCATCACACACCAGGGCATTGTCGAGGGCTCCGCCCTGAATCAGACCAGCGGCGCGCAACTGCAGCACCTGGGAGCGCAGCCCGAAGGTGCGGGCCGGGGCGATCTCGGCCACAAAGCGGGCCGGGGTCAGCAGCAAAGAGAACACCTGGCGGCCGATGGCGGGCTCGGCGAACTCAATGGCGGCACCCAGCTGCAGATCCGCCGCCGGCAGCGCCGTGACGAAGCCGCCGCCGCCGTGCACCGTGACGGGCTGGCGCGGCTCCGGCCGGGTTGCCTGAGAGGGCAGGGCCTGCAGACCCACGCTGGCGATCGCCTCCACCCAGGGCAGGGCGGAGCCATCCAGCAGGGGCACCTCAGGCCCCTCGACACGGATCTCCACCCGGGTCACCCCCGTGCCGGCCAGGGCCGCCAGCAGGTGCTCCACGGTGGCCAGCCGCCGGTCTCCCAGCTGCAGGGCCGTGCACAGGGTGGTGTCGCACACCTGGGCCGGCGAGAGGGGCTGGGCCTGGGCGACGGGCTGATCGAGCCAGCCGAGCCGGTAGCCGGGCCGGGTGCTGGGCAGCAGCCGCAGCCGGCAGTGGGCACCGCTGTGCAGACCGACCCCATGCACCTCCACCTCCGCGGCGATCGTGTGATCGCCGGCGTAGTCGACGGGCCAGGCGGTCACTAGAACTTCCAGCCCACACCGAGGTTGAAGCGCCACTCATCGGTGAAGTCCTCACTGGCCACCTCAAGGCGCAGGGGCCCCACCGGGGTGGTGACGATCAGGCCGATACCGGGAGAGAAGCCCTCGCCCTTCTTGCCCAGGAGGCCACCGGGGTTGCCAGGGATGTCGGACTGGGTACCGAAGGTGGTGCCGGCATCGAAGAACAGCGAACCACTGACGATGCTGAACAGGGGGAAGCGGTATTCAACGGTAAACTCGGCGAAGCTCTTGCCAACGCCGAGATCGCAGTCGAAATAGCCGCGCACGGAGTTGCCACCACCAAGGCAGAACGCCTCATAGGGAGGAATCTCGTTGCCGATCAAGGTGCCGCCAGAGAGCTGGAACCCCAAAGCCTGTGGGCAGTCCTCGGGTTCATCCAGGCCGGGCCGGCAGCCTTTGTAGATCTTCAGCCAGTTCACCGGGATGAAATGACTGATGCTGCCGCGAATGCGGTTGAAGGTGGGCGAATCGCTGCCCACTGAGAGAAATTGCTCGGTGCTCAGGCTGAGGAAGTTGCCGCTGGTGGGGTTGCGAGGATTATCCAGGCTGTTGTAGGTGGCGCCGATCCGGAAACTCAGCAGCTGGTTTTCCGAGGCGCAGTTGTAGGCGATGCAGATCACCTGGTTGCGGGATACCACGTCGGGTGACTTGGTGGCCCCCACCACGGCCTGGGAGTATTTGCTGCCAGCGAAGTTCATCGGCGTCACCTCCTGACCGCCGAAGGCCAGGATCAACCGCCAGGGGGAATCGGCGAAGGGATCACCGCCATTGAGGGGCCGCACAAACTGCACGCTGGCGCCGACGCGCTGGATGGCGACGTTGTCAAAATTGGTGCGCACCAGCTGATCGCCACCACCGATGTCGCGGGGGTCGTTGGTGACCACCTCGAAGTCGGCACCTTTGATCCTCTGGTCACCCCTCTTGAAGGTGCTGTTGCGGCTCTGGAAGATCTGGGGGATCTCGCGGCTGAAGAACGCCCGCGCCCGGAACGAGGTGCGGTGTTTGTCACCCTTGATCCAGGGATCGAAGAAGGTGATGTCACCGAGACCGCCGAACTGGCCGTAGGAGAAGTTGGTGCCCAGGTCCCAGGCTCGGCCCAGGATGTTGCTGTCCTGCAGCGAGATCTGACCGAACACCCCCTGGCTCTGGCTGTAGCCCACACCGCCGGAAAGGGAACCGGTGGACTGCTCGACGATGCCCAGCACCACCACCACGTTTCCGGGCTGGCCGGCCACGGGCCGCAGCGTGACCCGCACGTCGCTGAACAGGCCCGTGCCATAGAGCCGGCGGATGTCGTCCTCCAGCTGCCGTCGATTGAACACCGAGCCAGGCTCGAGCGAGACCTCGCGGGTGACCACCCAGGGCTTGGTCTTGCCGCGGATCGGCTGACCCTGCTCATCGGTGGGCTCCCCCTCGCTGGTGATGAACTGCACCTCCACCCCATCCACGGTGCCCTCGCGCACCAGCAGTTCCACCTCGCCGGCTGGACTGACCCGCGATGGCCCCGTGACTCTGGCCAGGGAAAAGCCCTGGTCGGTGTACCAGGTCTGCAGGGCCTGCATGCGGGTCTGCAGGGTGTTGAGGTTGAGCGTCCTGCCGAAATCGGAGGCGAAGGTGTCGGCGATCACCTCCTCGGGGAGCTTGATCTCGCCAGCCGGCTGAACGCCGACGCGACGGAGAACGGGGTTGGGCACCACCGTGACCACCAGACTCACCCCCAGCGGGCCATCGAGGGGCTGGATGCGCACGTCGGCAAACCAGCCTGTGGCGAAAATCGCCGCCAGATCGGCCTCCAGCTCGGGGCGGGAGACGCGACTGCCGGGGATCGTGCGCATCGCCTCGTAGGCGGCGATCTCCAGCCGCTCAGCCTCGGGATGGCCCTCAAGCCCCTCCACTACCACCTCCGCGATCAGCACCCGGGGCTCAGGGGCGGGGTCGGCGGCGGGTTGGCCGGCGGGATCAAAGAAAGGGGTGTCAACCTGCTCGGAGACAGGAGGAGCCCCGGCCGGCGGGGCGGATCCTGGATCCTGCTGGGCCAAGGCATCCTGCTGGGCCAGGGCAGGGTGGCCGGCGAGGCAACCAAGGCCCAGGAGGGTCAGGGCTGCCTTGGAAGCCAATGTGCCGGCCATGGATGCGGGGTGTCTGGGCGGCGGAGCCGCGATCGCCGGCACGTTACCGGTAGACCCTGGGTTCAGGACAGGCCTGCTGGAGCCGTTTGAGAACCTGCCCATAGGCCTCCACAACGCCGCCGAGGTCCTGGCGGAAACGGTCCTTGTCAAGGATTCGGTCCTGGCTGTCGGCCACGGCCTGATCCCACAGGCGGCAGGTATCCGGGCTGATCTCATCGGCCAGCAGCAACTCGCCGGAGCCGCTGAAGCCCAGCTCGATCTTGAAATCCACCAACAGCAGGCCCACGGCGTTGAACAGCTGCCGCAAGGCGTCATTCACCTGCCGGGCCAGGGCTTCGATCTGGCGACGCTGCTCTGGAGTCACCAGGTTGAGCCGCTCGAGCCGCGCTTCGGTGAGCAACGGATCGCCGTAGGCGTCGTCTTTGTAATAGAGGTCGCAGAGCGGTGGATCGAGGGACGTGCCGGGGGCCAGGGGCAGCTGGCGGCAGAGCGAACCGGCGGCCAGATTGCGGATGACCACCTCCAGCGGAATCACCCGCACCGGCCGCACCAGCATCCAGTTGGGTCGCTCCCCCAGCCCCAGGTAGTGGGTGGGGATCCCCACCGCACCCAGATGCTCGAACAGCAGCGCCGAGATCTGGCAATTGAGGGTGCCCTTGCCCGGCAGGCTGGCCTTCTTGAGGGCATTGAAGGCGGTGGCGTCGTCCTTGTACTCGACGGCCACCAGGTCGCTGCGGTCGGTGGCATGGACCCGCTTGGCCTTGCCTTCGTGAAGCAGGCTGCCGAGCTCAAAGGCGGTCATGGCTGGGGTGAGGGTGACAGGGCTGGGGTCGGGTCGGGGCTGGGGTCAGCAGGGGCTGGGGGAGCTGACGGGAGGTGCCCCCCCGGCTGCCGCGGCGAGCGCAACAATCGCTCCAGCTCACGGCTGCGGCTGTCGTGTTCCGGCCCGCTCAACTGGCGGCGCTGCAGCCATTCTCCGTAGGCATCGTCGATCCGCTCCCCCAGCCTCAGGCGACGCTCGAGCGCCTGGCGGGAGGCCGGATCGCTCACACCGGCCGCCAGCTGCTGGTCCAGCAGGGCCGCCACCAGCCCCCAGGCCCCGGCGGCAGCGGCCTGTTCCAGGGCCACTTCGAGGATCTCATCGCGCTGACGCAGGGGCAGCCTGTCCGCCAGGGCCACCGCGCGGCCCCAGCGGGCGGCGCTGGCGGCCCCCGGGCTGCTGCTGGCCAGCAGCACCCTGGCGGCCTGCTCACGGCGCCCCAGGCTCTCGAGGTGATCGGCCAGCAGATCCAGGGCGGAGCGGGTGTCGCCGCGGCCCGCCGCCGGACTCAGTCCGAGCGGCAGGACCAGAGTCTCCAGACGCTGCGGTTCGCCACCAGCCAACAGGGTGAGGGCCTGCGACGCCAGCTCGTGGTGCAGACCGGCCTGGGCAGCACGCCACTGCATCACCAGCCAGCGGCGGCGCCCCTGGCCGGCCGCAGGGCTGACGAGGGCCAGCACGTCAAGGGCCGCCTGGGGAGCGGCGCAGGCCAGCAGCCGATCCGCGCTCAGCAGCACGTCCTCCAGGGCGGGAGCAGGTGCCAGGTTGCCGATCAACGCCTGCTGCTGCGCGCGCAGACCTGGGCCGTCGCCCTGGCGACGCAGCAGTCGGCAGACCTGATGCGGATCGTCGTCGGCGATCGCCTCAGAGGGCTGGGCGGATACGGGAGCAGGGGCGGCGGGAGCTGCGGTGAGGCAACCAATCTGGAGACCAATCAGCAGGCCCGCCAGCCGGGCAGGGGACACCTGCCAGCCAGCCATGCCCCAGCCGCCGGTTCGGGGAGAGAATGGAACCCGGCAACCCATCCAGCGGCAGTCTTCTGCAGCCGCCAAGCTAGGGGACCCCTCCACACCAACCTGTTTTCACCGCGTCCCGCGCATGGCTTCAGAGGCATCGCCCCAACCAGCCCGGATCCTGGTGGTAGGGAGCGGCGGCAGGGAAAATGCCCTGGCCTGGGCCCTGATCCGCAGCCACGGCGTGGAGACCGTGTGGGTGGCTCCCGGCAATGGCGGAACCGGGGACCTGGCCGGCTGTCAGCCGCTGGCCATCCCCGAAACAGACGCGGACGCCCTGGTGGAGGCCTGCCGGCGGCATGGCATCGAACTGGTGGTGGTGGGCCCGGAAGCCCCGCTGGCCGCCGGGGTCGCCGATCGGCTGCGGACCGCCGGCCTGGCGGTGTTCGGCCCCGGCGCCGACGGCGCCCAGCTGGAGGCCAGCAAACACTGGGCCAAGGCACTGATGCAGGAGGCGGGGGTGCCCACCGCGGGGTACTGGTGGGCCGGCAGCGAGGAGGAGGCGCTGGCGGTGCTGAACCGCGAGAGTCGCCCGCTGGTGGTGAAGGCCGATGGACTGGCAGCCGGCAAGGGGGTGACCGTGGCCGAAACCATGGACGAGGCCAGGGCCGCCATCGGCGAGATCTTCGCGGGCCGCTTCGGCGGCGACGCCTCTCTGGTGCTCGAGGAACGCACCGAGGGTCCGGAGGTGTCAGTGTTCGCCCTCAGCGACGGCCAGAACCTGGTGCTGCTGCCGCCAGCCCAGGATCACAAGCGCATCGGCGAAGGGGACACCGGGCCGAACACCGGCGGCATGGGGGCCTACGCGCCAGCTCCCCTGCTGGATGACGCGGGCATGGAGCAGGTGCGGCGCCAGGTGCTGGAGCCCACCCTGGCGGCCTTGCGCCGGCGGGGCATCGACTACCGCGGGGTGATCTATGCCGGCCTGATGCTCACCGCCGATGGGCCGAGCGTGATCGAGTTCAATTGCCGCTTCGGCGATCCGGAATGCGAGACCCTGATGCCCCTGCTGGGTCCCGAGCTGGCCACCGTGCTGCTGGCCTGCGCCCGTGGGCAGCTGGCCACGGCCCCACCGCTGACGATCGCACCGCTCTGCAGTGCCTGCGTGATCGCCGCTGCCGAAGGCTACCCTGCGGCAGTACGCCGAGGCGACGCGATCAGCAGCTCCCTGCAGCCCGACGGGCACCTGCAGCTGTTCCATGCCGGCAGCAGCCGCGACAGCCAGGGGGTGTGCCGCACCAGCGGCGGGCGGGTGCTGGCGATGGTGGCCCAGGCCGACGACTTCGACACGGCCTTCGAACGGGCCTACTGGGGGCTTGAGCAGGTGCACTTCGCCGGCATGACCTACCGGCGCGACATCGGCCACCAGGTGCGCAGTCGATGACCACGGCCGAACCCACGGCAGAGCGCACCTGGCGCCAACGCCTGGCGCGCTGGTGGGCGGAATTCAGCCTGCAGACCAAGCTGCTGGCGGTGGCCACCCTGGTGGTGAGCCTGCTGATGACGGGCATCACCTTCCTGGCCCTCAACGGCATCCAGCGCGATGCGCGGATGAGCGACACCCGCTATGCCCGTGATCTGGGCCTGCTGCTGTCGGCGAACGTCACGCCCCTGGTGGCGGAGGGGAACGACCGCGAACTGGCCTCGGTGGCCGATCGCTTCTGGCGCTCCAGCCGCAGCCTCCGGTACATCTTCTTCGCCGATCCTGAGGGGATCATTTATCTCGGGATTCCGATCGGCTCCAATAACGGCAGCAGCGAACTGCTGCTGAGCCGGCGCCTGGAGCTGCCGGCCGACATCGCCAAGCGCCCCGACAATCCCCTGGTACGCCAGCACCTGAGCCCGGACGGCCAGGTCACCGACGTGTTCGTACCGATGGTGAGCAACGGCACCTACCTGGGGGTGGTTGCCCTGGGCATCAACCCCAACGAGACCCTGCTGGCCAGTGCCGCCCTTACGCGTGAGGTGACGGTGGCGGTGTTCATCTCGATCTGGGTGCTGGTGATCCTCGGCTCGGTGTTCAACGCCCTCACGATCACCCAGCCGGTGAAGGAGCTGCTGCGGGGGGTGCGCCAGATCGCCGGTGGCAACTTCGAAACCCGCATCGCCCTGCCGGTGGGTGGGGAGCTGGGGGAATTACTGGAGGGCTTCAACACCATGGCCACCCAGCTGGAGGAGTACAAGGCCGCCAATATCGAGGAACTCCGGGCCGCCCAGGTGAAGCAGCAATCGCTGATCGCCACCATGGCCGACGGGGCCGTGCTGCTGGATGCCGACGGCGCCATCGTGCTGGCCAACCCCACGGCCCGACGCCTGTTCCGCTGGGAGGGGCGCAACCTGGAAGGCAATGCCCTGATCCAGGAACTACCCGAGCGCCTGGCGATGGACCTGCAGGACGCCCTCGACATCGTCACGGGCGGCGGCCTGGACAGCACCGATCTGCGCTGCAGCCTGGGAGAACCGCCCCGCACCCTTCGGATCGTGCTGCAGTCCGTGCGCGACGCCAGCGGTGAAACCCTCAAGGGCATCGCCATGACGGTGCAGGACCTCACCCGGGAGGTTGAACTGAATGCCGCCCAGAGCCGGTTCATCTCGAACGTGTCCCATGAGCTGCGCACCCCCCTGTTCAACATCAAGAGCTATGTGGAAACCCTCCACGATCTGGGAGATCAGCTGAGCGAGGAGGAGAAAAAAGAGTTCCTCGGCATCGCCAATGCCGAAACCGATCGGCTGACACGACTGGTGAACGATGTGCTCGATCTGTCGCGTCTGGAGTCCGATCGCCAATGGAGTTTTGAACCTCTTGAGCTGGCGGCAGCAATCGAGCAAACCCTGCGCACCTACCGGCTCAATGCGGAAGAGAAAGGTGTGAGTCTGCACTTCGAGGCCGATCCACAGCTGCCGCGGGTGCTGGGCAACTGGGATCTGCTCCTGCAGGTGTTCGACAATCTGGTGGGCAATGCGCTGAAGTTCTCAGCCAAAGGGGGATCTATAATGCTTCGCGCCTATCCCTGGCCCGACCTCTGTGCCTTGCCCAGCGAGACGCTTCCCGAGCACGCCGGGCCCAGCTGCGAGGTTCAGTCTCCCCTACCGCGGCTGAGGGTGGAGATCGCCGACACCGGCAGCGGCATCGCCCCCAGGGATCAGGAGCGAATCTTCGAGCGGTTCTACCGGGTGGAGAACGCCGTGCACACAGAGGCGGGCACGGGCCTGGGCCTCTCGATCGTGCGTGGCATCCTCGACAAACATGGCACCCAGATCGCCATGGCCAGCGAGCTGGGGGTGGGCACCACCTTCTGGTTCGATCTCCCGCTGGAAGAAAGCGACAATGAGGAGTTGCAGCTGGCCGCCGAGCGCCAGCAACGCACATCTGAGTTGGTGGCGGCGAAGCGCTGAACCCTCAGCCAAGGTCGCGCGCGTCCGCCACACTCTCCACGATGCGAGCCAGTTCACTGCGTTCGTCGCCACTGACGCGGTGGGGAACGCCAGAGATGATGCGCTCGAAATTGGAGAAGGAATCCTTGATATCGGGCCCTTGACCGGTAATCACAAACTCGCGGATTCCCTTGTCGTGCCAGGATCCACGCATCTTGAACACATTCAGCGCCCTGGCCATCTCCCCTCGGATTTCAACGTATTGAAGCAGGATAATCGTGTCGGTGATTGTGGAGATATGGGCATCGGTAATGGAATGGCTCCCCATAAACTCCTCTGAAGTATTCGTGAAAAATCCGGCGATTTCCTCCTGCTTGGCATAGCCCGTGACGCCGATCACAAACTGCCGAAAGGCATTCCGGCCGACACCCCGGGCCAGAGCACTGAGGGAATCAATGGCCATTCTGGAGGGCTTAAATTGAGCAATCTCTGTTTTGATGATCTGAAGATGGTCTTCAAGGCCAGTGGACTCCGGGTAAGCACAAATGATCTTCAGCAATCCATCGCGCTCCATCGCCTCAAAGTCAATGCCCCAGCTGGTGGCATTACGAAGCAATTGAGCTCGAGATTCCTCATAGGCAAACAGGATGGCCCGTTCATTATTCAGACAAGCATCTTCCACAAATTTCGACACCAACAGAGTCTTGCCTGTACCCGTGGCGCCAGTGGCCAGGATAATGGAATCCTTGAAGAACCCTCCACCGCACATGACGTCCAGCTTCGGCACACCGGAACTCAGGCGCACGTTGGAACTGCGCTGGGTGAGCTGCATCGCCCCGAGAGGGAACACGCTCATTCCGTGGCTGCCGAGGGTGAAGGGGAATTCACCCTTCATGTGGGTGGTGCCACGCAACTTGAGGATTTCCACGGTGCGGCGACGGCGTTCACCCTCCAACACGTTGCGGAGAATCACGACGTTGTCGGACACAAATTCCTCGACTCCGTAGCGCGCAACCGGGCCGTACTCCAGTTCGCGCTCTGTGGTCATCACAGTGGTGACTCCGATCGACTTGAGCCTGGCAATCAAGCGGAAAATCTCCCGCCTCACCACGGATACGGCGTCGTACTGCTGAAAGACGGCCGTCATCGAGTCGATCGCAACCCGACGGGCCTTGTATTTTCGAATCGCGTAATTGATACGCTCGATTAACCCAGAAAGATCGAAGCTTCCGGCCACATCCTGGCCATCAGGATCCGGCGATGCATCCAGAATAAAGAGCTTGTTTTGATCCACCATCGCCTGGATATCCCAGCCAAAACTGGAAGCGTTGCGAATGATGTCAACCGGTGATTCCTCGAAGGTTACAAAAACCCCCGGCTCGTTGTAGTGCTTGATTCCATTGTACAAAAAGTGAAGCGAGAGTATTGTCTTGCCAGTTCCTGATGTTCCCGACACCAGCGTGGAGCGACCGATCGGCAAGCCGCCGTGGCAGACATCATCAAAGCCTTCAATCCCCGTTGGCAGCTTCTGCACATGGGACATGGACGTCAAGGAGGCAGTCTGGTCAGACATCAACAGGTACTGATCAAAGAAATCGGACCGTGGCTCGAACCGTGGCGAGGGGGAAGCAACAACACCGGGAGTGCGATGGCACGACGTCAGACATCAGTGCCAACGAGGCCATCATCGCTGAGCTCGTCATAGAGAAGGTCGAGGCCGATCAGCACGCGCTCACGGTCACTGAGATCACCGATGATGCGACGCACCGGTGGTGGCAGGATCTTGGCCAGGGTCGGCGTGGCCAGGATCTTGTCCTCCTCCGCCAGCTGAGGATTCTTAAGGACATCAATCACCTTGAGCGCGTAAACGCCGCGAAATTCCACGTCCAGGATATCTCGCAACGTTTTCAGCGCACGCATTGAGTTGGGAGTGTTCCCGGCAACATAGAGCTTTAGAATGTAGGTCTTGCGTGTTGCCATGAAGAAATTGCCGAGAAGAAATTGGATATCTGAGTGCGCCAACGGAACGATCGCCAATCACAACTGTTCAACGACCGCATCGGCGGGGATGGAGCGCCGGTACATCTCGCAGAGGTGGGCGAGGACATCAAGCAGCGCCAGGCGGTAATCCTGCAGGTGATCACCTCTGTGGCCCTGAATCCTAAGTTGTTTGGCAAAGGCGTCGATCAGATTCATGTGGATCTCGATAGCCTTTGTAATCGGCAGGTCGCTGAAGAAGGCCGTGTTCACAAAGCTTTCCAGGGCCTGGTTGGCCGCTGGCGGATCCTGGAAGTAGTGGAGCAGCAGGTCGCGGTAGGTGCGTTGCAAGGAGCCCAGCAGCTCGGCGGCGTCCTGGGGGGGGAGGTGGCGCAGGAAACGGGAGGAATCACGCCGGTACACCACCCCGGCCAGGCCCAGCCGGCCCTGGAGTCGATCGGCCAGGCGCCAGCGCTCGGAGAGGTCCAGATCACCAGGCGCCCCCTTGCCCGGCGGCAGCCCATCGCCGCCGGGCGCCAGGAACCGGGAGACCGCAGCATCCACGCTGTAGCTGAGCTGCTCCAGCCGGTCGGACGGCAGGTGCACTTCGGCCTCGTGCAGCTCCTCTGCGGCGGAGCCAATGGATCCGATCACCACCGCCGGCAGCAGCAGACCACGCTCCCTGAGCGCTCGCACCTGCTCCGAGCTGAGGAGTCCGCGCTCGAGTAGCAGGGCATCGGCGGCCTCGCGGTGTTCCTCCAGAGCCGCGACCGGATCACCTCCCGAATCGCACAGCAGAAGGCGGTAACGCTGCTGGCCCGCCAGCCAGCGGTCCACACCGGCCTGCACGGCCGGGTCGCGGAGAAGCGAAACAACAGTCAGAGGCACACGCGACATCCCAGGCCATCCACGGCGCCGGATCCGCCGTTCTGGTGCCCATCTTGACGAGAGGAGGTGCACGGGGCGAGAGTTGACAATTGTGATCAACGCCGTGCGCCAGGCCGCAATGGCGAGGACACAGAACCATCGGGTCTGGCAACGCACAGCCGCACCCCGTGGTTCTGGGCTCCATCTCCAGCCTGGCCACGCCCCGCCGCCATGACCCAGTCTCCGTCCCAGGCCAGCTCCAGCGCCCCCAGTGCGGGCACCCCCGCTGCCGGCCCCTACGCCATTGTCGAAGCCTGCGGCCAGCAGTTCTGGCTCCAGGCCAACCGCTACTACGACCTCGACCGGCTGCCGGCAGAGGTGGACAGCACCGTGACCCTGGACACCGTGCTGCTCGTGAACGACGGCACCAGTCCCACCCTGGGCCAGCCCTACGTGACGGGGGCCACTGTGGAACTCAAGGTGATGGCCCACCGCCGTGGGTCCAAGGTGATCGTCTACAAGATGCGGCCCAAGAAGAAAACCCGCCGCAAGGCGGGCCACCGCCAGGAACTCACCAGGGTCATGGTTCAGTCCATCTTCGTGAACGGCAAAGCCATCGCCTGATCAGCCGGCCAGTTCTCCGACCCACGGCCTCCGCACCACGGCCTACCCACCACGGCGCGCCACAATCTCTCCACCCCTGTTTTCTTCCCATGGCCCACAAGAAAGGCACCGGCTCCACCCGCAACGGCCGCGACTCCAATGCCAAGCGCCTCGGCGTCAAGGCCTACGGCGGTGAAACCGTTACCGCCGGCTCGATCCTGATCCGCCAGCGCGGCACCGCGGTGCTGCCCGGCAGCAACGTGGGCCGCGGTTCTGACGACACCCTGTTCGCCCTCGTGGATGGCGTGGTGAGTTTCGATTCGATCAAGCGCAGCCTGCGCAACCGCAAGCGCATCAACGTGGCTGCGGGCTGAACGGAAGCGGACCGGGCGGACCAGGGCCCTCAGGCCAGCCGGTAGGCCCGGGTGGTGATCAGCAGAGGGTGAAACACCTCCAGAAAGCAGCTCTGGAGCGTGCGGAAGAAGCGTTCCACCACCACAGGATCATCGATGTGGAAGGGATACTCGCCGTGGTGTCCCTTGAAGAAATACCAGTTGAACAGAGCCACAGCCTCGCTTTCCATGCGCGCTGCGAACTCCTCCAACTGGGCGGCTGGATCGCTCAGATGTTCCAGCACATCGAGGCACACCACGCTGTCGAAGCGGCCTGGCAGGGCAGGGTCGCTGAGGTCGCGGGCGCAGCGAAGCTTGCCCGCCAGCCCCAGGCGCTCGGCCCGTTCTTCGACAAAGCGGCGGTTGTGGGGATTGAGGTCCACGAACCACACCCGCTCCACCGACTCCAGGCCGGCAGCCGCCAGGGCGTGACTGCCGATGCCGCCGCCGAAGTCGAGCACCTGGCCACAGGCGAAGCGCTGCTGCAGGCGCAGGGTTTCGGCGATGTAGTCGGCACTGTCCAGGTGCCAGGCCGCCAGCTCCAGCAGGTGGCCGGTGCCCACGGTTTCCTCGTAGAAGCGGCCCGCCTGCTCCGGGTCGAAGCCGCCGGGGTGCAGAGCGGCCAGCTCGGCGGTGCTGTGGGGCAGGCGTCGCTCCAGTTCCTCGAGTGTGAGAGCCAGATGGTCGGCCAGCTGCTGCCTGAGGGCAAAGCCATCGCGCAGAAACCGCTCCACACTCAGGTCATCGGCCGTCCGCGGATCGCCGGGATGGGCTGCGGCAAGGGTCAGAGCAGGGCCGGCTGCGCTGCTGGGGTCGGGCTGGGGCTGGGGCGACACCGTCGATCTGCTGTGGACCGGGCCAAGTTAGGCATCGCCGAGTTCCGCCCCGGCTCCCGGCACCTCCAGCCAACGGCGCAGCCAGCCCACCAGCAGGATGAAGGGCAGCGTGTCGATCAGAGCGGCCAGGGCCTTGAACAGGTAGCCACTGGCGATGTAGCTGGCCAGCTGGGGCAGCACCGGCGCCTCCGGCCGAAGCGGCAGCAGGTGGTTGGCGTAGTGGCTGATCAACACCACGGCGCTGGTGTCCACGAGCTGGCTCACCAGGGTGGAGCCGTTGTTGCGCAGCCACAGGGCCTTGCCATCACTCACGCGCTTCCAGAAGTGAAACAGGCGGACATCGGTGAACTGGGCGGCCATGTAGGCCGCCATCGAGGCTCCCACGGCGCCGAAGGCCAACCGTCTCACCTCAAAAAATGTGGCCTCTGGGGCCCCGCCCAGACCCGGCAGAGCACCCCCCAGCCAGAGGATCAGCACAATCCAGCCGTTGAGGATCAGCCCCACCCACACCAGCTGGCTGGCCCGTCGCTCCCCCCAGAGCTCGCTGATCAGGTCGGTGCACAGGAAGGTGACCGGATAGGGCAGGGCCCCCACCGCCACCACCACCGGCCAGGAGCCGATCGTGCCCAGCTGAAGAAAGCGGGTGAGGCCGAGGATGTTGAGCATCCCCATCGTGCCCAGAAACAGTCCCGCCAGCACCAGAAACACCAGCTCGCGGCGCTGCTGCACGGTCATGGCGATGGAGCATGGGGGCTTCAGGCTGACGCGCGCGGCGATGGCTGACCAGCCCTGGGGCTTCCTGGTGCTCGACAAACCGGCCGGGCTCACCTCCCACGCCTGCGTGAGCCGGGTGCGGCGGGCCTACGGCCTGCGCCGGGTGGGCCACGGCGGCACCCTCGATCCGGCGGTCACCGGCGTGCTGCCGATCGCCGTGGGGTCCGCCACCCGGCTGCTGCCCTACCTCAGCGGCGAGAAGACCTACCGCGGCACGGTGCAGCTGGGCCTCACCACCAGCAGCGACGACCTGCAGGGGGAGAAGCTGGAGCGGCGGCCCGTGCCGGAGCTGGACATCGCCACTCTGAACCGGGTGCTGGACAGATTCCGGGGGGCGATCCAGCAGGTGCCGCCGCAGGTATCGGCCGTGCATGTGGATGGTGAGCGGGCCTACCGACGGGCGCGGCGGGGCGAGACCCTGGAACTGGCGCCGCGGCCGGTGCTGATCCAGCGCCTGGAGCTGCTGGGCTGGAACCCCGCGGACGGCCGGATGGAGCTGGAGGTGGCCTGCTCGGCGGGCACCTACATCCGCGCCCTGGCCCGCGATCTGGGGGCAGCCCTGGGCTGCGGCGGCGTCCTGGCCAGCCTGCGGCGCACGGCCGCCCTGGGGTTCAGCCTGGAGCAGGCGGTGCCCCTGGAGGCCCTCGAGCAACGCCCCCCCCCGCACCTTCTGGAGCCCCTGGCGGCCCTGGGCCCTCTGCCCCGGCAGCAGCTCAGCCCCTCCCAGCTGGACGGCTGGCGCTGCGGCCGCCGGCTGTCCGCTGCCACCCCGGCCGCGGCCGCAGCAGGGGAGCTCAGCGAGGGCCAGGCCGTGGTGGTGGTGACGCCGGATGGCAATCTGGCGGGCATGGCCCGGGTCACCGCCGACGGCCAGCTGCAGCCGAAGCTGGTGCTCGAGGCGGCCGGGTGATGCCGATCGTCACTCCCCCCGCCCCATCCCCCATGGCCGGCCACAGCAAATGGGCCCAGATCAAGCGCACCAAGGCGGTGGTGGATGCCAAGCGGGGCGCGCTGTTCACCCGTCTGGGGCGGGAGATCACCGTGGCGGCCCGGGGGGGCGCCGATCCGGCGGGCAATTTCCAGCTGCGCACGGCCATCGAGAAGGCCAGGGCGGCGGGGGTGCCCAACGCCAACATCGAGCGGGCGATCGCCAAGGGCTCCGGCCAGCTCAGCGGCGGGGCCGAGTCGTTCGAGGCCGTGCGCTACGAGGGCTACGGGCCCGGCGGGGTGGCCGTGCTGGTGGAGGCCTTCACCGACAACCGCAACCGCACCGCCGCCGACCTGCGGCTGGCCTTCGGCAAGCACGGGGGGAATCTGGGCGAGACGGGCTGCGTGGGCTACCTGTTCGAGCAGCGCAGCGTGGCCTGGGTGCAGCTCCCCGGCCTCGATGAGGAGCGGCTTCTGGAGATCCTGCTGACCCTCGAGAGCGAGGCTGGGGTGAGCGTGCTCGGGTACGAGCTGGGGGCTGACGGCGCGGAAAGCGGGGATGCGTCGGCCGACGTGGTGGCGCCCTTCGAGCAGCTGGAGGCCCTGCAGGACGGCCTGCGCCGCCAGGGGCTGACCGTCAAGGGCTGGGAGCACCGCTGGATTCCCCAGCTCAGCTGCCCGCTCAGCGATCCCGAGCAGCTGCGGGCCTGCCTGCGCATGCTCGATGGCCTCGAGGAACTCGATGACGTGCGCGCCGTGACCACGAACCTGGAGGCCGATGCCGCCCTGCTGGAGGAGCTGATGGTCTGAGCCGGCGGCCTGGCGAGCTCAGGCGACGCCGGCCTCGCGGCTGAGGGCGGCCCGGTCGGCGACCACCTCCACGGCCGGGTGCCCCTGCAGCCAGCTGGCAGGCAGCTCGGGGGATGGCCGCCGGCGCAGCAGACGCCCCAGCACATCCGCCTTGGCCGCTCCTGTGACCACCACCAGGATGCGCCGGGCCGCCAGGATCTCTGCGAGGCCCAGGGTGATGGCCCACTCGGGCACCGCGGCCGGATCCCCGGCGAAGGCGGCGGCATTGTGCCGGCGGGTGGCGGCGCAGAGCCGCACGGGCCGGCAGATGCTTGTGGCGTCGCAGGGCGGCTCGTTGAAGCCCACATGGCCGTTCACCCCCAGGCCCAGCAGCTGCAGACCGATGCCGCCGGCAGCGCGGATCTCTGCGGCGTAGCGTCCCGCCTCGGCCAGGGGATCGGGCACCAGGCCATCGGGCAGCCGCAAAGCGGCTGGATCCAGCCCCAGCGGCTCGGTGAGACGGGCGTGCATGTAGGCAGCGAAGGAATAGGGATGGGTGCGGCCCAGGCCCACGTACTCGTCGAGGTTGTAACTCAGCCAGTGGCGGCGCAGGTGCCTGCTCTGCCCCTCCGGCAGCTGCCGCGCCGCCTCCACCAGGGCGGCGTACACGGGCAGCATGGTGGCGCCGGTGGCCAGTCCCAGGCAGCTCGGCTTCGGCGCCAGCGCGTGGCTGAGCAGCTCCCGGGCCACGTGGCGGGCCACGGCCTTGCCGTCATCCAGGAGGGTGAGGGCCAGCCTTGGAGGACTGTCTGCACTCAAGCGGGCTCAGGGCTGGCCGAACGGACGCAGCACCGTACCCCGGTAGTAGTGGCTGAGGATGCGCTCGTGGCTCTCACCCCGGCGGGCCATGGCCAGGGCGCCCCACTGGCTCATGCCCACGCCGTGGCCGAAGCCGCGGCCCACGGCCAGCAGCGCCGGCTGGGGCACAGGGCGAGCAGGGCCGCCCGCCAGGGAGTTAGCGGCGGGGCCAGCAGCGGCACCGGCAGACCTAACGACGGGGATCGGCATCCGCGGTGTGGCGCCTTCAGACGGGACAATCGGTATCCCCATCGGCGCTGGCGGCAGCGGCGGGGACTGGGCCAGGGCAGGCTGGGCATCGATCACCTGGAAGCGCACCTGGGTGCTGCGCAGCCCCAGGCGCGAGCGCAGCTGGGGCCCGGTGACCACCAAGGCGCCGCTGGGGCCCACCACCCGGGCTTGCCGCACCCGTCCCGTGGCGGTGGTGGACAGCACATCGATGCGGTACACCCCACCCGTTTCCGTAAAGGCCTGCCGCAGCCGGTCGGCCGGCAGCAGTTCCTGCCACTGGTGCACCGGACTGTCGTGATCGAAATCGGGCACGCTCACCAGATAGGGCAGCTGCTGCTGCCAGATGTCACCGCTGTTCTCGGTGAGGCCACCGCTGCTGCTGTGAAACACGGTGTTGGCGAGATTGGAGCCGAACATCAGCACCTGACCGCGGGTGCTGGCCACGGCCTCACGGGTGGAGGCGGTCTCCGCCTCCAGGCCCTTGTAGACCTGGCTGCTGACCGTGGCCTTGAGGTCGTAGGCGGCGGCGGGTCTGAGCTGGCGCAGGGCGTAGGTGCGGGCGGCCACCGCCTGGGCACGCAGGGCCTGCTGGGGCCAGCTGGCGGGCATCTCGCTGCCCACCACACTGGGTAGATAGGTCTCCAGGGGCACGTGGTTGATGGCCTGCAGTTTGCCGCCGGAGGCCAACAGGCGCAGCCGGCCCGGATAGCGCCGTTGCTGCAGCTGGAAGACTCCGTCGGCCTGGGGAGTGGTGCCGGGAACGGGCTCCAGCCAGTAGGCCGACGATGGGGGCAGCTGAACGCTGGTGGGGGCCTGCCCGCCGCTGGCCCCCGGCAGCAGCAGACGCACGGTTCCGCCCTGTACGGACACGGTGGCGGTGGTACGGGCGGGAAGCTGAACGCCGCCGGGCTGGATCCGCAGGGGCTGGCCCAGGGAGGCCAGCGACAGGCTTGGGCCTTCCGCCAGCAGCACCCGCACGTCGGGCTCACCGGGGCGGGCCTGGAGGGGGGTATCGCCGGAGACGGCAGCTGGGACTGTGATGGCCACCAGAGCAAGCACCGGTGTCCACGGGCGCAGGGACAGCGACACGGCGAAGTTCACGGGGTCGCCCATTGTGGCTGGCGTGGCAACATGCGCCAGAGGTCCTCCCCCCGTGCAGGTCACGTTTCTCGGCACCAGTTCCGGGGTGCCAACCCGGGGCCGCAATGTGTCCGCCGTGGCACTGCGGCTGCCTCAGCGCGCCGAGCTCTGGCTGTTCGACTGCGGCGAGGGAACCCAGCATCAGTTCCTGCGCAGCGACCTGCGGGTAAGTCAGCTGAGGCGGATCTTCGTGACGCACATGCACGGCGACCACGTGTTCGGTCTGCCGGGCCTGCTGGCCAGTCTCGGCCTGGCGGGCACCTGCCCGGGCATCGACCTCTACGGCCCCGACCGGCTGCGCGATTTCCTCGAGGGGGTGCTGCATACCAGCTCCACCCGTATCAGCTACCCCCTGCGCCACCACCGCGTGGGGCCGGCGGCCGCCACCGGCAGAACGGTGCTGGAGCTGGAGGACATCAGCGTGCGCTGCACCCCCCTGACGCACCGGGTACCCGCCTTCGCCTACCGGGTGGATCAGAAGCCCCGCCCGGGGCGCTTCGATGTGGCCAGGGCCAGGCAACTGGGCATTCCGCCCGGCCCGATCTACGCCCGGCTGAAGCAAGGGGCCAGCGTCACCCTGGAGGACGGGCGGATCATCAACGGCGCCAGCCTCTGCGGTCCGGAGCGGCCGGGGGCCAGCGTGGTGTACTGCACCGACACGGTGTTCTGTGAGGCGGCGGTGGAGCTGGCGGCAGGCGCCGATCTGCTGATCCACGAGAGCACCTTCGCCCACGCCGAGGCCGAGCTGGCCTTTGCCCGCCAGCACTCCACCACCACCATGGCTGCCCAGACAGCTCTGGCCGCTGGGGTGAAGCAGCTGGCCCTCACCCATTTCAGCCCCCGCTATGGGCCCGGCAACGCCGTCACCCCCGACGATCTGCTGGCGGAGGCCCGGGCGATCTTTCCCAGCACCGTGCTCGCCCGTGATTTTCTCAGCATCGATGTGCTGGCAGAGGAGCCGGAAGCGATGTCGGCGGATGGGCCAGGCGCCTGAGCCTGCAACAGTTCTCCCGAATCCGGAGCGGAGCCCCCGCCCCCCGTGATACAAGATCTGCGACGCGGTTGTCACCGCCAACCTTCCGGCTTCTCCCCAGGCTTTTCTCCATGGCCTCCACCCCTCCGGCCTTCGCCACCCTCTCCCTCCACTGGGCCCTGCGCGCCTGCCTGCGCGCCCTGGTGGCCCTGCCCCTGGTGTTCTCGCTCTGCGTGGGCTTCAGCGGCCCGGCCCTTGCCGCGCGGTGGACCGCCGAGCAGCTCACCGTGCCCGCCGGCCCCGATGGCAGCACCGTGACCTTCACCGAGCAGGAGATCAAGGCCGGGCGCAGGCAGTTCAACACCAGCTGCGGCGAATGCCACGCCGGCGGAATCACCAAGACCAACCAGAACGTGGGGCTGGATCCGGAGACCCTGGCCCTGGCCACCCCGTCACGGGACAACGTGGAGGCCCTGGTGGATTACATGAAGGATCCAACCAGCTACGACGGTGAGTACTCCATCGCCGATGTGCACCCCAGCATCCGCAGCAGCGACATCTTCGTGAAGATGCGCGATCTGGACGATGAGGATCTGCGCCTCATGGCCGGCTTCATTCTCACCGCACCCAAGGTGCAGGGGGTGCAGTGGGGCGGCGGCAAGATCTACTTCTGACCTTCCCCCTGCCGCAAGCCGTCCTCTCCAACCCTGGGAGCCAACGCAGTACACGCCCCACCGGTGCCTCAGGCACCGGTTTTTTCATGGGAACCGGGGGGTGAGACGTTGGCGGGATCCATGGAGCCAGGCTGCTTGCTATACCACCACTCCTGCAGGGCAGGCCGCAGCCGCACGGGGAACAACGTGACCACCGTGCGGGTGGGCCTGGCACCGGGCAGCAGCAGGTCCACGGCGTAGGAGGGACAGCGGCGGGCGGCCAGGTCGGCCACGAAACGGCGGCCGACGCGGCGCCAGCTGGGCTCCTTGCTGCGCCAGGCCAGGCGGCAGCAGGGCCAGGGCAGCTCCTCGCGGTCAAACAGGCGGCAGCAGGGCCCCAGGATCCGGTAGCTGTACTGGCCGCCGGCGCTGGTGTGTTCAGAACCGGGCGGCAGCAGCTGCTCGGCGGCGCGGGCGAACGGGAACAGGGCAGACATGAAAAAGCCACCCCGGAGGGTGGCGGAAGGATGGGCCGGATTCAACCCACCGGGCTCAATAGAGCTCTTCTTCGGCGTGGGTGGTGATGGTGCAGTCACTGGTGGGGTAGGCGACGCAGGTGAGCACGAAGCCCGCTTCAATCTGATCGTCGTCGAGGAAGCTCTGGTCGGACTGGTCAACGGTTCCGGCGGTGAGCTTGCCGGCGCAGGTGCTGCAGGCACCGGCGCGGCAGGAGTACGGAAGGTCGATGCCCTGCTCTTCAGCGGCGTCGAGGATGTACTGGTCGTCGGGAACCTCGATGGTCTTGTTGAGGCCCTCGCTCTCGTTGATGAGGGTGACCTTGTAGGAAGCCATGGAAGGGATTGGGGCTCACAGGCACCCGGGCGACCGGGCCTGTAGGACCTGCCCTTCCTACATCGGGCGGCCACCGTTCCTGTCGGTTTGGGGGGCTGGGCTGCGGAAGCCCAATCAAAGCCAGATCACCCATCAGCGTGCCTTATGCAACATCCCGGCCGGCCGGGGCCGCCGCGCTTCAGGCCCTGCGAATCGTCAGCAAACCCCAGTCGCTCTGGCGGGCCGTGAGGGCAGCATTCCATCCCTGGGCCGCCAGCGCCTGGCGCAGCCGCGGCTCCTGGGACACCAGCAGGCCGCTCAGCAACCCCAGCCCAGCGGGGGCGAGCACGGCCTGGAAGGCGGGGCAGAGGGCCTCGATCACCGGGGCCAGGATGTTGCAGAGCAGCAGGTCGGCCGGCCGCGACTCCAGCAGCTCCGCCAGCGTCTCCACCGAGCCCTGGCGCACCCGCAGGCGCTGCTCCAGGCCGCAGGCCTGGGCGTTGCCGGCCGTGGCCCGCACCGCCAGGGGATCAGTGTCCACCGCAGCCACGGACGGGGCGCCGAGCCGCAGGGCGGCAAGGCCGAGGATGCCGCTGCCACAACCCAGATCCGCCACTCGCAGGCCGCTCAGGTCAGGGGCCATCCCCTCCAGGGCCACCAGGCAGAGCCGGGTGGTGGGATGGCTGCCGGTGCCGAAGGCACTGCCGGGATCCATGCGGATCACCAACCTCTGGGCGCAATCGGCAGGCACCTCCAGCCAGGGGGGAAGGATCAGCAGCCGCTCGCCCACCGGGTCGGGGCGCCAGTGCTGCTTCCAGCTCAGGCTCCAGTCCTCGTCGTCCTGCTGCTCCCAGCTGATCGGCGGCAGGGGCAGGGCGAAGGGCTCAGCCAGGGGCGCCAGGGCCGCCTGCAGCCGCTGGCGCTCCTCCTCGGGCCAGTCGGCGGCCGGCAGCCAGGCTAGCAGCTGCCGCTGGCCGGGGTGTTCCGGGCGGTGACGCACGGCCAGGCGAGGAATGCCCAGGCTGTCGAGTTTCCAGAGCAGGGATTCCTCCAGCTCCGGGGGGCAGGGCATCTGCAGACGCCACCAGGACTGAGGCATGACGATGGCGCGACGGGGCAGACCGCTCAGAGCAGGGTCACCGGGTGCGCCTCCTGAATGCCATCGATCCCGTGGATGCTCTCCAGCAGGCTGGCGGGAATCGGGTCGTCGAGGCTGAGCACCATCACGGCATCGCCGCGCACGATCCGGCGGCCCACCTGCATGGAGGCAATGTTGACATTGTGCTCACCGAGCACCGAGCCGATGCGGCCGATGATCCCGGGCATGTCGCGGTGGCGGGTGAACAGCATGTGGCGGCTCGGACTCACCGACACGGGGAACTCGTCGATGGCGGTGACGCGCAGGTCGCCATCGCCGAACACCGCCCCGCTGACGCTGTGATTCCCCTTGCTGCTGCGGGAGCGGAGTTCCAGGGAGCCGCCGGCATAGTCGCGGGCCGCCTCATCCTTCACCTCGAGCACGTGGATGCCGCGGTCCCTGGCTTCCAGGCTGGCGTTGACATAGTTGATGGCATCGCCCAGAGCGGTGGAGAGCACCCCCTTGAGCACCGCCACCACCAGGGGCTGGGCGGGATGGGCGGCAAACTCGCCCTGCAGCCTCACCTCCAGCTCACTGATCTGGCCGCCGGCCAGCTGGCTGAGCAGCTGGCCCAGGGTTTCCGCCAGCTGCAGATGGGGCCGGAGCTGCTCCATCACCTCGGCATTGAGGCCGGGGATGTTCACCGCGCTGCGGGCCGGCTGCCCTAGCAACACATCGCGGATCTGCTCGGCCACATCGATGGCCACGTTCTCCTGGGCCTCGGCGGTGCTGGCCCCCAAGTGGGGGGTGAGCACCAGCCGCTCCTTCACGCCGCGCAGGGACGACTCGGCCGCCAGAGGTTCCTTGGCGAACACATCGAGGGCGGCGCCGGCGATCACGCCCGCCTCCACCGCCTCGGCCAGGGCCGCCTCATCCACGATCCCGCCCCGGGCGCAGTTCACCAGCCGGGCCGTGGGCTTCATGGTGCGCAGCAGCTCGGCGTTCACCAGGTTCTCGGTGTCGGGTGTGCGCGGCAGATGCAGGGTGACGTAGTCGGCCTGGGCAAACAGGTCGGCCAGGGGCAGCAGCTTCACCTGCATGCTCTGGGCCCGTTCGTCAGAGACGAAGGGGTCGTAGGCCAGCAGCTCCATGCCCATCGCCTTGGCCACCCGGGCCACGTGGGAGCCGATCTTGCCCAGGCCCACCACGCCGAGCTTCTTCTTGTAGAGCTCGTTGCCCACGTAGGTCTTTCGGTCCCAGCCGCCGGCCATGGTGCTGGCGTGGGCGTGGGGCACATGGCGCGAGAGGGAGAGCATCAGCGCCAGGGCGTGCTCGGCGGCGGCGATGGTGTTGCCCTCGGGGGAGTTCACCACCAGCACCCCGCGCCGGGTGGCGGCGGGCACATCGACGTTGTCGACGCCGACACCGGCCCGGCCGATGATGCGCAGCTTGGTGGCGGCCTCGATGATCTCAGCGGTCACCGTGGTGCCCGAGCGGATCATCAGGCCCTCGTAGTCGCCGACGATCGCCTTGAGGTCCTCGGCTGACAGGCCAGGGCGCACATCGACCGTGGCCACTTGCGAGAGGATGTCGATCCCCGCCTGGTCAATTGGATCGGAAACGAGAACCTTGGTCATGCCCGGCGGGAGAAGGTCAGCCGGGGGTGCAGTGTAGTGACGGCCCCCTGCGGCAGCCCCTCGGGCGCAGCCGCCAGAATCAACCCGGCAACGCGTGAATGGGAGTCCGATCTTGACCAGTGTGGTGGTGGTGGTCGATGACCTGAAGCGTCTGCATCAGGTGCGTGATCAGCTAGCCGCCCTGCAGCCGCCGCCGGCCCAGCTGATCGCCGTGGGTGCCGGCGAGACGGCCATGGACGCGGTGGAGCGGCTCAACCCGGCTGCCGCTCGCCGGCGCCGGCAGCGCTCCATGGCCCGCTGGTTGATTCCCTTCGGCTTCTTCGCCGGCCTCACGTTCACCTTCATCACCGACCTCGACACCTTCGCCTTCGCCGGCGACTGGGGCTCCCACCTGATCGGCGGTCTGCTGGGCCTGGGATCGGGCTGGATGGGCAGCTTTGCCGCCGCCGCCAGCGTGCGCTCCGAGCAGGACGACCGCCTGCGCAGCCTGCGCAACCGCGTGGAGGAAGGCAGCTGGCTGCTGCTGGTGGAAACCGCCGCCGGCGCCGAGATGCCCTGGAGCACCCTGCAGCAGGCCCGTCCCCAGGCGGTGGTGCGCCTGGGCGACAGCTGATGCTGCCGCGCGTTGCGCTGCTCGAGGGCAGCCGCGATCCGGCCGCCCTGGCCAGCGTGCTCGATGCCGCCGACACGGCACTGCGCACCTGGGAGCCCTGCTGGACGGGCTTTCTCGATCCCGCCGTGCGCGAAGAGGTCCTGCAACGCCTCGAGCCCCTGGCCGAACTGGAGGTTCACAGCGAAGGCGGCTTCGCCGGGGCGGAACGGCAGTGCCTGCTGCTGCAGCGCAACCAGGATGAGCGTGGGCTGGAGCGGCAGATCCCAGCGGCCGATCTGGACGGGCTCGAGATCAGCGGCAACTTTCTCTTCGATCCGGCCGAACCCGCCGACCTGCGCCAGGCCCTGCTCGACCTGGGCACAGCCCCCGAGGCGATCGGCGATCTCTGGATGCGCGGTGACCGGGGCGGCCAGGGGGTGCTCAGCGGCGCCGCGGTCCGCAGCCTCGATGGCCTGGCGGGCCTGGTGCGCAGCGTGGAGGTGCAGCTGCAGGCCAGGCCCATCGACACGCTGCAGGTTCCCATGCGCCGGCAGCCGCGGCGCTGGCACAGCGTGGAGGCCTCCTGCCGGCTGGATGCTGTCGCCTCCGCCGGCTTCGGGGTGTCGCGCACACGCATGGCCGAGCTGATCCGCAGCGGCCAGGTGCGCGTGAACTGGGGGGTGATCAGCCGATCCAGCCGGGAACTGGCCGCGGGCGATCGGGTGCAGATCGCCGGCCGCGGTGAACTGGCCGTGCTCAGCATTCAGCCCACGAAGCGCCAGCGCTGGCGGATCGAGCTGGAACGCCGCTGAGGGCTGCAGCGCAGAGGGGTGCGGCGCTGAGGGTGGATTCGCTGAGCGGCTGGGCTGCTAGTTTTCACCACGGCAACAGCCTGCAACGCCAGCTCCTCATGGGAACATTCCAAGGGGTTTGACAATCAAGGGCGATTAGCTCAGAGGTAGAGCACTACCTTGACACGGTAGGAGTCACTGGTTCGATTCCAGTATCGCCCACTTTCCTTAGCTCGGAAGTTTCTACTCAGCCATGTCCGGCATCGGAGATTCTTCCGCCTCCCTTACTCCCGCTCAGCAGGAGTCCAGCAACCGGGGACACAGCTCTGGCCTCCAGCCCGCCGTGCCGGCGCTGGCGGCCGTGATCGGCATGGGCCGCTCGGGCATCGGTGCGGCCCGTTTGCTGCAGGCCCTCGGCGAACGGGTGGTGCTGCGCGAAAGCCGCAGCACGGAAACGATGCAGAAACAGGCTGCCCAACTGCGCCACCAGGGCATCGACGTCCAGCTCAACCAGGGGCTGGATCTCGACGCCCTCCTGGCGCTTGGCCCTGAGCTCAAGCGGGTGGTGGTGAGCCCCGGCATCCGCTGGGATCATCCGGTGCTGGAAGCCCTGCGCGCCCATGGCATTGCCGTGCAGGGTGAAGTGGAGCCGGCCTGGCACGCCAGTCGCCCGGTGCCCTGGATCGGCATCACCGGCACCAACGGCAAAACCACCGTCACCCATCTGGTGCACCACCTGCTGCGCAGCGCGGGCCGGGATGGGGAGATGGCCGGCAACGTGGGCCGCTCCGCAGCCGAAACAGTGCTGGAGAGGCGCCAGAGCGAGCGGGGGCTTCCCGAGTGGCTGGTGGTGGAGCTGAGCAGCTACCAGATCGAATCCTGCGACGCCGTGGCGCCACAGGTGGGCATCTGGACCACCCTTACCCCCGACCATCTTGAGCGGCATGGCACGGTGAATCACTATCGCAGCATCAAGCGCCGGTTGCTGGAGCGCAGTGCGGTGCGGGTGCTCAATGGCGATGATCCCGACCTGCGCTCCAGGGCAGCCAGCTGGGATCAGGCGACCTGGGTGACGGCCGGGCCGCGGCAGCCCCTGGCCCCTGGGATCGAACCGGCCCTCTGGATCGAAGCGGAGCGGGTGTGGCACCTCCGGGACGGGCAGCCCTGCGAACTGATGGCCGCCGATGCCCTGGCCATGCCGGGATCCCACAACCGTCAGAACATGCTGCTGGCGGTGGCGGCCGGGCTGGAAGCAGGTCTGGACGGCCCCACCATGGAGGCTGCCCTGCGAAGCTTCCCCGGTGTCCCCCACCGCCTGGAACACATCCGCACCTGGCGGCAGGTGCGGTTCTTCAACGACAGCAAGGCCACCAACTACGACGCCGCCGAGGTGGCCCTGCAGGCCCTCGACGGGCCGCTGGTGGTGCTGGCCGGTGGCCAGGCGAAGATCGGTGAGGCCAGCGCCTGGGTGGCGGCCCTGAAGCGCAGCGCCAGGGCCGTTGTGCTCTATGGCGAAGCACAGGGGATGTTCGCCGGGCTGCTGCGCGATCAGGGCTATGCCGGCCGCGTCGACACCTGTCCCGGCCTGGAGCAGGCGGTGCCCCTGGCCGCCACGCTGGCGGAGGAACTGGGCTGCACGGCGGTGCTGCTCTCTCCGGCCTGTGCCAGCTTCGACCAGTACGCCGATTTCGAAGCCCGAGGGGAGCATTTCAGCGGCCTGGTGGCCAGGCTCTGATCCAGGGAGCCCCGGAGCAGACGGCCAGCAGGGTGATCCGTAGCATCCACGCAGATGAGCAAACGCCTGCGGTGGCCTACTGGCTGATGAAGAGCGAGCCGGATGTCTACGGCATCGAGCATCTGCAGCGGGAGCAGACCACCCTCTGGGACGGCATCCGCAACTACCAGGCGCGCAACTTCATGCGCAGCATGGCCGTGGGCGACCTGGCCTTTTTTTATCACTCCAATACGAAACCACCGGGCATCGTGGGGCTGATGGAGGTGCTGGAGACCGGCTTGGTGGATCCCACCCAGTTCGATCCCAACTCCAAGTATCACGACCCGGCCTCCAGCCAGGACAGCCCCCGCTGGGACTGTGTGCGCCTGGGCTACGTGCGCCAGTTCCCCACCCTGCTGTCGCTGGAGACCCTGCGGCAGACCTTCACCACGGAGCAATTGGGAGTGGTGCGCCGGGGCAACCGCCTCTCCATCCTGCCGGTGCCGGACAGCATCGCTGAGCGGATCCTGAAGCTGCTGGAGAGCTGATGGGGGCCACCGCGCCCACGACCCCACCGATCGCCATCCGCCGCGCTCTGGAAGAGGGCTGGGCTGGCTTCCGCCGCGGCAGCAGCACCTTGATCCCATTCACCCTGCTGGTGGGCGGCCTGAATGTGCTCTGCCAACTGGCCATCCGCTTCAGCGGCGAGCGGATCGTCAATGTCTATGGCCAGACCGATGCGCTGGCGCGCACAGGCTTTCTGCTGGCCTGGCTCGCCTACCTGCTCAGCAACCTCTGGCTGGTGGTGGGCCTGCTGCAAGGGGCGAACATGGCGCTGGAACGGCAGCGGCCGCGGCTGCGGGATCTGTTGCGGCTGGACTGGCGGGCCCTGGGGCGAGCTGGCGGCACGTTGGCCCTGGTGCTGCTGGTGCTGGCGGTGATCTTCCGTCTGGCCCAGGCCAGTGCCTGGCTGTTGGCCCTGCTGCAGCCCCTGCTGGTGGCGCTGCCACTGCTGGCGGGGGGGGCCGCGGTGATCTACGTGGTCACCGACCAGCTGCTCAGCCTGCCCCTGACCGTGCTGGGGGGCCATGGGCCCCTGGAGTCGTTCCGCCGCGGCCGGGCCGCCATCGACCCCCACTGGCTGCAGGCCCTGGGCCTGACGCTGCTGCTGGGTCTGGTGCTGCTGTCGGGGTTTCTGCTGCTGGTGGTGGGCCTCGCGGCATCCCTTCCGGTGACGGCCTGCATCCTGGTGGCGGCCTACCGCCAGCTGTTCACCCGCCGTGGAAGGGTCCCCGAGAGGGGAACAGATGGGCCAGGTAGCAGCGGGTGACATCCCGGCTCTGCACCCCGTTCTGCACCAGGAAACCAGCCACGGCCGCCTGGAACAGGCGGTACTGATCCCAGTTGGGATGGGCGTCGATGAACAGCCGCATCGACACCAGCAGGGCCTCGGGCACCTCCGCCCGCAGGCTCACCATTGGTTCACTCTGGCCTGGCGGCTGGCCCTCGGCAGCCGGCGGATGGCCGGATTCGGCAGCGCGGGTGGAGCGGCTGATCGTGACCTTCGTTTCCATGGCTCTTCCCCTGAAGCGAGCCCAAGAATCCCGAACGCCCCCGGGGCCGTCAAATCCGGGCCAGCGGCCCAGCTGCAGCCCCTCCCAGCCTGAGATCCCAGTGCAGACCAGGGTTCCCGGCAAGGAGCGCGACGCCCGGCCCGGACGCCGGGGGCACGGCAGCCGCTGTCAAGGGCAGGCTGGGCAAGCGGGCCGTATTCCACAGCACCACGGGAGAGAGAGAGGGTCGCGGCCTTGCCCTGGGGAAAGCCTGGGGAAAAGCCAAGCACCGCGGGGGGGATCCAGCCCCAGGCCGGAGTGATCAGCAGTGCTGATCAGCGGCCAGCAGGCTGGCCATTCTCAGGGTCACGGCTGCTTCATGCTGATGCCCCGCATGCCTTGGCCATGGCTGGCATCACCACCGTTGCTCTGCTGGGAACCGGGCTGCTCGGGACCGCCATCGGCCAGCGGCTGCTGGAGCAGGACGTGGTGGTGCAGGCCTGGAATCGCAGCCACCAGCGGCTGCAGCCGTTGGTGGCGCTCGGTGCCAGGGGCTGCCGCGAACCGCAGGAGGCCCTGGAGGGCTGCGACTGGGGGATCACGGTGCTCAGCGATGGGGCCGCGACGCGGTCGGTGCTGCAGCGCTGCCCCCTCCACAGCCAACGGGTGCTCCAGATGGGCACCATCGCCCCTGCCGAGAGCCGCGAACTCGGGGAGGCGATCGGCGCGGCGGGCGGCGCCTACCTGGAGGTGCCGGTGCTGGGCAGCCGCCCGGAGGCCCTGGCCGGCAGGTTGCAGGTGATGGCCGCCGGCCCAGTGGCCCTGTTCGATGCGGCGCTGCCCGTGCTCACGCGGCTGGGCCCGGAGCCACGGCTGCTGGGCCCACTGGGTGCTGCGCTGGAGACCAAGCTGGCTCTCAACCAGCTGATCGCCAGCCTCACCCACGCCTTCAGCCTGTCTCTGCATCTGGTGCAGTCCTGCGGCGTGGATGTGGAGCGCTTCATGGACCTGCTGCGCGGCAGTGCTCTTTACGCCCCCACCTTCGACAAGAAGCTGCCGCGCCTGCTGGCAGACGACTACGACCACCCCAACTTTCCCACGGCTCACCTGCGCAAGGATCTGTTGCTGTTCCTGGCGGCGGCCCGGGAGCGGGGCCTCGACACCAGTGGCCTGCAGGGCCTGGCGGATCTCCTGGCCCAGGCTGAAGCAGGCCCGCTGGATGCCCTCGACTACAGCGCCCTGCACCGGCTCACGGCCAGGCCCGATCAGCCCTGAACGCCAGGCCCTGGCGCAGGGCCGCCACCACAGACTGGGAGGCGACCTCACTCCAGCCGGCCTCCACCCCCCGGGCCGCAGCTCCGGGAGTGAGGACAAAGCGCAGCCGCCAGGCCTGGGGACGCCCCTCCAGCTCCAACCAAAGCGACCCCCTCTCCAACTCCAGGCTCACCTCCTCTTCTGGCATCAGGCGATCGGCCAGCTCGGCCAGCTCATCGGCCAGGCGGCAACAGCCCTCTGCCAGAGCCCGGGCCTCGTCGGCCTGCAACTCCACCGCCCAGCCCTCGCCGCCGAGCAGCACCGGGAAGGAGCCGCGGCCGGGATCCAGGCACAACCTCCAGCCAGGACCCTCGTGAACCT
The DNA here is from genome assembly GCA_007694915.1 of Cyanobium sp. PLM2.Bin73. GTDB lineage: Bacteria > Cyanobacteriota > Cyanobacteriia > PCC-6307 > Cyanobiaceae > NIES-981. Next base: position 38,519 of record REEV01000120.1, read on the forward strand.
CCAAGCTCAGCCGGGCAGCAGGGCAGGCTGATCCTGCTCGTCGCTGAGTTCGACGATGGCCCGCTGCACGGGCTTGATCATCGAGTCGTCCAGCAGCCCGTCGAAATCATCGAAGCGGCGCTGCTTGGCCCGAAAGGCGATGCGCACGGTGGTGAGGTAGCGGTTGCTGGAGTGGCGGATGAGGCTCTCGGCCCGCTGGGCCAGGTCCTTGGAATTCACCTCGAGTCCGGTTTGCATCCGACGGCAGCCACAGCCCCCAACTTAGTGGAAGGCGGCTAGAAGTCCCTGATTCAGGGCAGCTCGATGCAGGGCACCGTGGCCATCGACCTGGGCAGCACCACCACCGTGGTGGCCCATCAGGCCCCCGCAGGCACGCCCGAGCTGTTGGCCGTTCCCCCCTACAGCCTGGCCTCCCCTGTGGTGGTGCCCTCGCTGCTGTGGTTCCACCACGACAGCCAGTCCCGCCCCCTGATCGGCCGGCAGGTGCTGGAGGCGGGTCTGGCCCACCAGGACGATCCCCGCCTGCAGCGCGACTTCAAACGCCGCATCGGCTCCGCTGCGGCGTCCCGCGGAGCCGGGGGGGTCAGCCCTGAACAGGCCGGCAGACTGCTGCTGCACCATCTCTGGCGGGCCCTGCCGGCCGGACTGGAGCCCCGGCGGCTGGTGCTCACCGCCCCGGTGGAGGCCTACCGCGGCTACCGCCAGTGGCTGCTGCAGGTGTGCAGCGACCTGGAGGTGCCCGAGCTGGCCCTGGTGGATGAACCCACCGCCGCGGCGATCGGAGCCGGACTGCCCGCCGGCAGCACGGTGCTGGTGCTGGATCTGGGAGGGGGCACGATCGATCTCTCCCTGGTGCAGCTGGAGGGGGGCGAAGGCCGGGCGGCACCGATCGCCCAGCTGCTGCGCTTCGCCGGCCGCAACCTCCACGACAGCCGCCAGCAGCTGCGCTGCGCCCGGGTGATCGGCAAGGCCGGGGTGGCGCTGGGCGGTCGCGACATCGACCGCTGGATCGCCGCCCTGCTCTGCCCCGACCAGGCGACCAGCGGCCCATTGCTGGAGGCCTGCGAACGGCTGAAGTGTCAGCTGAGCGAGCAGAGCGAGGCCCTGGTGGTGTGGAGTCCGCCCCAGGCTCCCCCGCGGGAGCTGCGGCTGAGCCGGGCGGCCCTGGACGACCTGTTGCACGCGTGCGGCCTGATCGAGCAGCTCGACGCCCTGCTCGCCGAGGTGCTGGCGGCGGGCCGCAGCGCCGGCATCTCCCTGGAGCGGATCACGGCCGTGCTTCCGGTGGGCGGCACCAGCCAGCTGCCGACGATCCGCGACTGGGTCCGCCAGCGCTGCACCAACGTGCCGATCCGGGACCAGCGGCCCGTGGAGGCCGTGGCCCTCGGTGCCCTGGCGCTGACCCCTGGCGTGCAGGTGAAGGACGTGCTGGCGCGGGGGGTGTCGCTGCGCTGCTGGGAGCAACGCAGTGGACGCCACCACTGGCATCCGTTGTTCGTAGCCGGCCAGAGCTGGCCCACGGATCAGCCCCTGGAGCTGGTGCTGGCCTGCAGCTGTGACGGCCAGCAGGCACTGGAACTGGTGCTGGGGGACCCGCTGGACGAGCGGCGGCGCGAAGTGGTGTTTGAAGCCGGTCTGCCGGTGCTGCGCAGCCGGGACGCCGGCGCCGCCAGAGTGCAGCCCTGGGCCCAGCGCCCCGTGGCCCTGCCCATGAACCCGCCCGGCCAACGGGGGCAGGATCGCCTGCGGCTGCAGTTCCGCATCGACGCCGACAGCCAGTTACTGGTGGAGGCCACCGACCTGCTCAGCGGCGAACGGCGCGGACCCATGCGCCTGGGAGCGGTGCGCTGAGGGTGGACGACGCGGGCGCCGCACCCGCAGACAGCCAAACAGCCCCGCCCTCCCATAAAAATGGGAGATCGCGCGCGTTCGCCTTGGCCCTGCGCCACCACAGGCTGCCTCAACTCTTGCTGGGCCTCACCCTGGGGGTGGTGGCCCTCGGCCTGGGGGCGGTGTACTGGTGGGAGCGGCAGCTGCCCGAGCGGCTTGAGCAGGCCGCTGAGCGAGGCGATCTCGATGCCTGTGTGCGCTACGGGGAGCAACTGCAGGCGCTGCGCTGGCTTGGGGACCGGGCACCGGGCGCCCAGGCGGAGTGCCGCCGCCGCAAGGCCGCCCAGCTGTGGGAGCAGCGGCGCTGGGCCGAGGCCCTGCAGCTGCAGCTGCAGCTGGTGAACTCCGAGACCGGCACTCCCGAGGACCGCAGCCTTCTCGACGCCTGGCAGCAGAGGCTCAAGCAGCAGGCCCTGGAGCTCTTCCAGGCCGGAGATCTGGACGCCAGCCTGGCCCGGCTGGAGCCCATGGGCGAGCACAGCCGGCCCGACCGCTCCGCCCTTGGCGATCAGCTGCGCCAGATCTGGGAACGCAACCGCCAGGGCCTGGAGCGATCACGGCGCCTGGTGGCGGAACAGCGCTGGTGGGAAGCCCTCGATGCCCTCAACCGCCTGGACCATCCCTGGTGGCAGCAGCAGGGGGAGTCGGTGCGTGCCCAGGTGAAGGCCAACCTCAACCGCCTGAGCGAGCAGGAGCGCCAGCGCGACAGCCACGGAGAGCTGCGCCACAGCGTGCCGGTCGAGCGCCTGGATGCGGAGGTGAGCCGGCTGATTGCCCAGGGGATGGATGACTGGGAGGCCTTCAACAAGGGCTGCGCGGCCCTGGGGGGACGGGTGGTGGAGCTGGGCCCGGAATCGGCCTGCCAGCGCTGACGGCCTGCGTGACAGGATTGGCAGCACATCCCGGGGAGGCCATGCAGCCAGGAGATCAGGTGAAGGTCTGCAGCAGCGTGGTGGTGTACCACCACCCCCAGCACCGTGGTCAGGCCTTCGATCTGCAGGGACAGCAGGGTGAAGTGCTGTCGGTTCTCAACGACTGGAAAGGCCGGGTGATCAGCCCTACCCTGCCGGTGGTGGTGGCCTTCGGAAAATTCCGCGCCCACTTCCGCGCCGACGAACTGGAGCCGGCCTGAGGGCGCGGCTGGGCCCTCAAGGGCGCAGCAGGTAGACCCCCTCCTCCCCATCCACGCCCATGAGGCAGAGCTGGATGGTTTCCTGACGGCTAGTGGGCAGGATGCGACCACAGAAATCCGGCTGGATGGGCAGTTCCCGGTGCCCCCGGTCCACCATCACCAGCAGGCTCACACGCCGCGGCCGCCCCCAGGCCTGCAGCGCGTCGAGGGCCGCCCTGACGGTGCGGCCGGTGAAGATCACATCATCCACCAGCAACACGTGTCGGCCGTCGAGATCCACCGGCAGATCGGTGGCCTGCACCAGACGGGTGCCGATGCGGTCGAGATCGTCGCGGTGAAAGGTGGGGTCGAGACTGCCCTGTTGCACCGCGTGGCCGCAGAGCTCGGCGAGGCGGTTTCCGAGCACCTCAGCCAGGGCTACCCCGCGCGTGGGGATTCCGAGCAGCACCAGGTGGTGGCTGTCAGCCACCGCTTCCAGCACCTGGGTCGCCAACCGGTCCAGGGTGCGGGACAGCTCAGCCCTGGAGAGGATTTCCAGGCGTTCCATCGGGCCGCCGCGGTTGTGTAAATCCTAGGGACCCGAGGATGTGACCAAAACCTGACGGGAGAGGGGAATCGAAAGAAAACGGCAACTTTCGGGCTGTAAGTTGGGATTTCATGGCGTGCATCAGCATCCCCCACCGGCGACTACAGCCCTTCCACCGCAACCCTGCCTTGCCGGTGCAATCCTGACTCCACACGGCGCCCCGCAGCACTGCGCCCCGCAGCACTGCACAGCGCCCCCCGCACCACGCCTGACTCCACTGCGCACCACTGTTTCCTATTCCATTCCGTCAGAGCGCCTGCATTCCGTTTCAGCACTGAGTGCATGTCGTCCGGTGAATTCAGGTTCGTCCCCGATGTCAGCTTCCCCCTCCCAGGATTCAGTCGCCTCGGCCAGCAGGACATCCACTCCCGTCACCGGCACCGCGATCGGCAGCAACCGCGCTGAATCCCGTGCGCCTGTCGCCCCTGTGGTGCTCACCATCCTCGATGGCTGGGGATACCGCCATGAGGATGAACACAACGCCATCCGCAGCGCCGACACCCCGGTGATGGACTCGCTCTGGCACGCCTATCCCCACACCCTCATCGAAGCCAGCGGAGCTGCGGTCGGCCTGCCCGATGACCAGATGGGCAACTCCGAGGTGGGCCACCTCACCATTGGCAGTGGGCGCATCATCCGCCAGGAGTTGGTGCGCATCAGCCAGGCCGTGCGCGATGGCTCCCTGGCGACCAACCCCGCCATGGAAGCCCTAGCGGAGCGTCTTCTGGCCAGCGGGGGCACGCTGCACCTGATCGGTCTCTGCTCCGACGGTGGTGTGCACAGCCACATCGACCACGTGGGGGGGGTGCTGCACTGGGCGGCCGGCCGGGGCCTCTGCGATGTTTGCGTGCATGTGATCACCGACGGCCGCGACACGGCCCCGAACAGCGCGCCGCGGTTCATCGCCGAGCTGGAGCGGCAGATCGAGGCGGCTGGCGTTGGCCGCATCGCCACCCTCTGCGGCCGCTACTGGGCCATGGACCGCGACACCCGCTGGGACCGCACTGAGAAGGCCTACCGGCTGCTCACGGAAGCCGAGCCCCTCACAGCGATGGCTGCGGCAGAGGTGATTGAGGCCTCCTACGAGGCCGACGTGGGCGATGAATTTCTCGAGCCGGTGCGCGTGGCCGATGGACACCTGAAGTCGGGCGACGGCGTGGTGTGTTTCAACTTCCGCCCCGACCGCGTGCGGCAGTTGATCCGGGCCCTGGTGCTGCCCGAGTTCAGCGCCTTTCCCCGCACCCTGCTCAGCGATCTGGACGTGGTCACCTTCACCCAGTACGAGAAGGGTCTGCCGGTGGCGGTGGCCTTCCCGCCCGAATCTCTCGACGGCCTGCTCGGGCAGGTGGTGTCAGAGGCGGGACTGCGCCAGTTCCGCACCGCCGAAACCGAGAAATACCCCCATGTCACCTACTTCATGAACGGGGGCATCGAGCAGGCGTTCCCCGGTGAGGATCGTCACCTGGTGCCCTCTCCGCGAGTGGCCACCTACGACCAGGCTCCGGAGATGTCGGCTGAGCAGCTCACCGACAGCTGCATCGCCGCCATTGAAAAGGGGATGTATTCCCTGGTGGTGATCAACTACGCCAACCCCGACATGGTGGGCCACACTGGCAAGATGCAGGCCGCCACCACCGCCATCGGCACCGTGGACCGCTGTGTGGGCCGGCTGCTGGAGGCCACCGGCCGGATGGGCGGCACGATGCTGATCACAGCCGACCACGGCAACGCCGAACTGATGCAGGGCGGCGACGGCCGGCCCTGGACGGCCCACACCACCAATCCGGTGCCGGTGATCCTGGTGGAGGGCGAGCGCCGCAAGCTGCCCGGCCACGGCAATGACATCCAGCTGCGCGAACACGGCGGGCTCGCCGACATCGCCCCCACGCTGCTGGAGATCCTCAACCTGCCCAAACCGGCGTCCATGAGTGGGGTGTCACTGGTGGGCCCCGCCGCAGTCAGCGCCGCCGCCAAGCGCATACCCCAGGCCCTGGGCGTCTGAGGATCCGGGGCCTGGGCTCAGAACCCTTAGGCTTCAACCTGCCAACCGGGAATTTCCATGCTCACCAGCGTGCTCACCTGGGTCTGGGTGGGTTCAGCCGTGCTGCTGATCATCACCGTGCTGCTCCACAGCCCCAAGGGTGACGGCATGGGCGGACTGGCCGCGAGCGGCGGCTCGATGTTCACCAGCGCCCGCAGTGCGGAACAGACCCTCAACCGCATCACCTGGACGCTGCTGCTGGTGTTTCTGTCCCTGGCGGTGGTGTTGAGCGCCGGCTGGCTGGGTTGAGGGCCTGATGCTCAAGCGCCGCAGCCTACTCGCCATTCTCGGCCTGAGCTCGCTGGGGTCCGCCATGGCGGCCCTGCTGAGCCGGGCCGCCGCCGCCGACGCCGCCAGCCCGGCCGCAGATCCGGCCTGGCAGCTCAGTGACAGCCAATGGCAGGAGCGCCTGAGCCCGGAGAGCTATGCCGTGCTGCGGCGTGAGGCCACTGAACGGCCGTTCTCCAGCGCCCTCAACGCCGAGAAACGCCCGGGCACCTACCGCTGCGCCGGCTGCGACCTGCCCCTGTTCCGATCCGAGGCGAAATACGACAGTGGGACCGGCTGGCCCAGTTTCTTCGCCGCCCTGCCGGAGGCGATCGGCAGCAAAAGGGATTTCAAGCTGATCGTGCCACGCACCGAGTATCACTGCAGCCGTTGCGGAGGCCATCAGGGCCACCTGTTCAACGACGGGCCGCGCCCCACCGGCAGGCGCTACTGCAACAACGGCGTGGCCCTCAGCTTCGAACCTGACTGAAGCCAAACCCGGGCCCCGGCCCGGCTTCAGCACGCCATGAAAAAAGGAGGGCCGAAGCCCTCCTGTTGATCTGGATTGTTTGGCCTGGGTCGGTGTCCAGCCAGGTGAGCGATCAGTAGTCGAAGTCGCCACCCATGCCGCCGCCACCGGCGGGAGCGGCTTCCTTCTTCTCGGGCAGGTCGGCCACGATGCACTCGGTGGTGAGCACCATGCCGGCGATCGAGGCGGCGTTCTGCAGCCCAGAGCGGGTCACCTTGGCGGGGTCAACGATGCCGGCAGCCAGCATGTCGACGTACTCGCCAGTGGCGGCGTTGTAGCCTTCGTTGAAGGACTTGTTCTTGACGTGTTCGGCAACCACCGAACCGTTGACGCCGGCGTTCTCAGCAATGCGCTTGAGAGGAGCGGTGAGGGAGGAGGCCACGATGGTGGCGCCGATCAGCTCTTCGCCGGAGAGGTTGGCAGCCGCCCACTGCTCGAGGGCCGGAGCCAGGTGGGCCAGGGTGGTGCCGCCGCCGGGCACGATGCCCTCTTCAACAGCCGCCTTGGTGGCGTTGATGGCGTCCTCGAGGCGCAGCTTCTTGTCCTTCATCTCGGTCTCCGTGGCGGCACCCACCTTGACCACGGCCACACCACCGCTCAGCTTGGCCAGACGCTCCTGCAGCTTCTCCTTGTCATAGGAGGAGTCGGTTTCGTCCATCTGCTTGCGGATCTGCTCGCAGCGGGCCTTCACAGCAGCCTCGTTGCCCTCGGCCACGATGGTGGTGGTGTCCTTGGTGATCGTGATGCGTCGGGCGGTGCCGAGCATCTCGATCTTGGCGTTCTCCAGCTTGAGGCCGGCATCTTCGGTGATCAGCTGACCGTTGGTGAGAACCGCGATGTCCTCGAGCATGGCCTTGCGGCGGTCACCGAAGCCGGGGGCCTTGACGGCGGCCACGTTGAGCACACCACGGAGGCGGTTCACCACCAGGGTGGCGAGCGCTTCCTTCTCGATGTCCTCGGCGATGATCAGCAGGGGCTTGCCGGTGCGAGCGATCTGCTCGAGCACGGGCACCAGATCCTGCACCAGGCCGATCTTCTTATCGGTGAGCAGGATGTAGGGATCCTCCAGCACCGCCTCCATGCGCTCGGTATCGGTGGCGAAGTAGGGCGAGATGTAGCCCTTGTCGAAGCGCATGCCTTCGGTGACCTCCAGCTCGGTGGTCATCGACTTGCCTTCTTCGAGGGAGATCACACCCTCCTTCCCCACCTTGTCCATGGCATCGGCGATCATGCGACCCACCTCTTCGTCGTTGCCGGCGGAGATGGTGCCCACCTGGGCGATGGCATTGCTGTCGCTGATCGGGGTGGCGTGCTCCTCGATCTTCTTCACCAGGAAGTCGGCGGCCTTGTCGATGCCCTTCTTGAGCGTGATGGCATTGGCACCGGCAGCCACGTTGCGCAGACCAGCCTTCACCATGGCGTGGGCCAGCACGGTGGCGGTGGTGGTGCCGTCACCGGCAGCATCGTTGGTTTTGGAGGCGGCCTGACGGATCAGGGCCACACCGGTGTTCTCGATGTGGTCCTCCAGCTCGATCTCCTTGGCGATAGTGACGCCGTCGTTGATGATCTGGGGGGCACCGAACTTCTTCTCCAGCACCACATTGCGACCCTTGGGACCGAGGGTGACGGCAACGGCTTCAGCCAGGATGTCGATGCCCTTTTCGAGGGCGCGACGAGCCTGTTCGTTATAAATAATGCGTTTGGCCATGGAAGGCGGGTAACAGAGGAACGGGTTTGAATGAATCTTTGACGCTCAGCGCCTGACGATGACAGCCGGCTCGGCTGATCACGCGCTGGGCTCAGTTGACGACGGCGAGGATGTCCTTTTCAGACAACAGCACGTACTCATCGGCGCCCAGCTTGACGTCGGTACCGGCGTACTTGCTGTAGAGGACCTTGTCACCCACGCCCACTTCAGGGGCCTGGCGGGTGCCGTCATCATTGCGCTTGCCGGGGCCCACCTGCACCACTTCACCCACCTGGGGCTTTTCCTTGGCGGTGTCGGGCAGCAGGATGCCGCCGGCAGTTTTTTCTTCAGACTCGGAAACCTTGATGAACACGCGATCTCCAAGGGGTTTGACCGTGGAGACGCTGAGAGAAACAGCAGCCATGGATGAATGCGACAGCAACGACATGGCGTCACGAACGCCATTGCAGCGCTGAGGGTCAGGCCTTGGGCAATGCCCAGAGCTGGCACTCAAGCGCTACGAGTGCCAACCTATGCGGGCCGCCCTGCCACGCACCAGCGCCACGCTGTGCGGGTGACCGAACCGCCGCCCGGCGGCAGGGCTCGGTGGTAAGGTTGCCCCGCTTATCAGCGGTGAGACTGCGCCCCGACGGCCTCTCGCCCTTCGGCTCCTCCCACCTCTCCTTGTTCTATGGCTGCGACTGCCACCGGCACCACTACGGGCACCAAAGGCATCATCCGTCAGGTGATCGGGCCGGTGATCGACGTTGAATTCCCCGCCGGCAAGCTGCCCAGGATTTACAACGCCCTGCGTGTGGTGGGCCAGAACCCCGCCGGACAGGACGTGGCCCTGACGGCTGAGGTGCAGCAGCTGCTCGGCGACCACCGGGTGCGGGCCGTGGCCATGAGCGGCACGGACGGTCTGGTGCGGGGCATGGAAGCCCTCGACACCGGCGCCCCGATCTCGGTGCCCGTGGGCGAAGCCACCCTGGGACGCATCTTCAACGTGCTTGGTGAGCCGGTGGATGAACAGGGTCCCGTAAACACCACCCTCACTGCCCCCATCCACCGCGACGCTCCCAAGCTCACCGAGCTGGAGACGAAGCCCAAGGTGTTCGAGACCGGCATCAAGGTGATCGACCTCCTGGCTCCCTACCGTCAGGGTGGCAAGGTGGGCCTGTTTGGTGGAGCTGGTGTGGGCAAAACCGTGCTCATCCAGGAACTGATCAACAACATCGCCAAGGAGCATGGTGGTGTGTCGGTGTTCGGCGGTGTGGGTGAGCGCACCCGAGAGGGCAACGACCTCTACGAGGAGTTCAAGGATTCGGGCGTGATCAACGCCGACGATCTCTCCAAGTCGAAGGTGGCCCTCTGCTACGGCCAGATGAACGAGCCCCCCGGCGCCCGCATGCGGGTGGGCCTGTCGGCCCTCACCATGGCCGAGCATTTCAGGGATGTAAACAAGCAGGATGTGCTGCTATTCATTGACAACATCTTCCGTTTCGTTCAGGCCGGCTCCGAGGTGAGCGCGCTGCTGGGCCGCATGCCATCCGCCGTGGGCTACCAGCCCACCCTGGGCACCGACGTGGGGGCGCTCCAGGAGCGCATCACCTCCACCCTGGAGGGTTCGATCACCTCGATCCAAGCGGTGTACGTGCCGGCCGACGACCTCACCGACCCGGCTCCGGCCACCACCTTCGCCCACCTGGACGCCACCACCGTGCTCAGCCGCGGCCTGGCATCCAAGGGCATCTACCCGGCCGTGGATCCTCTCGATTCCACCAGCACCATGCTTCAGCCCGCGGTTGTGGGCGATGAGCACTACCGCACGGCCCGTTCCGTTCAGAGCACCCTGCAGCGCTACAAGGAGCTTCAGGACATCATCGCAATTCTGGGCCTCGATGAACTTTCGGAGGACGACCGCCGCACTGTAGATCGTGCCCGCAAGATCGAGAAGTTCCTCTCCCAGCCCTTCTTCGTGGCGGAGGTGTTCACCGGCATGCCTGGCAAGTATGTAAAGCTCGAGGAAACTATCCGGGGTTTCAACATGATCCTCTCCGGTGAACTCGACGAGCTCCCGGAAGCTGCCTTCTACTTGGTTGGCAGCATTGACGACGTCAAGGCCAAGGCTGAAAAGCTGCTTGCTGAGTCCAAGGGCTGATCGCCCTCGCCGTTGTCCTGAGGAGCACAAGCCATGACCCTGACCCTGCGCGTTCTGGCCCCTGACCAGAGCGTTTTCGATGGCAGCGCCGACGAGGTGATCCTGCCCTGCACCACCGGCCAGATGGGCATCCTGCCTGGCCACATCACCCTGCTCACCGCCCTGGAAACGGGAGTGATGCGGCTGCGGGCCGGGGGTGAGTGGACGTCCATCGCCCTGCTGGGCGGGTTTGCTGAAGTGGAGGCGGATGATGTGACCGTGCTGGTGAACGGAGCCGAACTCGGCAGCCGCATCGATGCCGCCGCGGCCCAGACCGCCTTTGAAACAGCCCAACAGGCCGCCCAAGGCTACGAGGGCCAGCCCCCCAGCACGGAGAAAATCAAGGCCGCTCAGACTCTGGCCCGTGCCAAGGCCTGGCTCCAGGCCAGCCAGACCGCCTGAGCGATCCCCTCCGGAGCCATCCATTCCAGCGCCCCCATTCCAGCGCCCATCGATTGCTTCAGACCCATCCCGCCAGGGATGGTTTTTTTCTGGACAAACCCGCAGCAGCCACACCCTCAGCAACCATGAAAAAGCGCCCCGGGTGGGGCGCGCTCGGCGGATGGATCAGTCGGGGCGGATCAGGCGGTGCCGCAGAAGGTGACCTCCGGGAAGCGGACCTTGGCCTCCTCGAGGCTCTTGCCCTTGCCCTCCTCCTGCCAGTAGTTGATTACCTCAGTGGCCTGGTTGAGAACCTCCACGCGCTCGTTGTCGGTGATCCAGCTCTTGGCTTCCAGTTCCGACTTCAGCGTCTCCCAGGCATCCTCACGGGGCCAGAAGAAGTACGCGGTGAGTGGACTGGGACCCCCACCCACGATCTGGTCCACGGCCAGAGCCACGTTGTCGGGCAGCCAGAGGATCTTGAGCAGAAAACGCCCCTCATCGGCCTTCGGGGTGTAGCCGGAGGGGACACCGTCGGCATCAATCGTGGCCGTGGCCAGGGCTGCGCTGCCGGACCGCAGCACAGGACGGCCCTCGGTGGTGCTCTCAGCTGGCAGAGCTTCTGTGGCGGCAGCCACCTCGGGCGCCTCGCTCACGGCAGCGCCGGCGGCGCTCTCGGTGGCTGTCATGGGGTCTGCGATCAAGACAGGGGATCAAAGAACTAACCTACCAGCCGCGTTGCCCAGGCCCCTGCCGCCGCCCCAGCCAGAGCCCCAGCCCGCCCTCGCTCCCAGGGCCGTGTTGCTGTTTGACATCGACGGCGTGGTGCGCGACGTGGCAGCCAGCTACCGCCGTGCCCTGGCCGAAACGGTGCACCACTACAGCGGCTGGCGGCCGGATGCGCGCTGCATCGACGCCCTCAAGGGCGAGGGACGCTGGAACAACGACTGGGAAGCGAGCCTGGAGCTGCTGCGGCGCCGCGGCCTGGATCCTCTGCCGGCGTTCGGGGCCCTGGTGGACGTGTTCAGCGGCTTCTACTTCGGTGGCGACCCCGACGCCGATCCCAGGCAGTGGCGGGGGTTCATCGGCGACGAGGCCCTGCTGATGGACCGCTCCTGCTTCGAGCGCCTGGGCGCGGCGGGAATCGCCTGGGGATTCGTGAGCGGGGCGGAGCCGGCCTCGGCGCGCTATGTGCTGGAGCAGCGTCTGGGTCTCAGCAAGCCACCCCTGGTGGCCATGGGCGACGCCCCGGACAAGCCCGACCCCACCGGACTGCTGCAGCTGGCCCGGGTGCTGGGGGGCGAACCCGGCCCGCAGGCGCCTCCGGTGGCCTACCTGGGGGACACGGTCGCCGATGTGCTCACGGTTCAGAACGCCCGGCGGGCCTGCCCAAACCGGCGCTTCCTCAGCCTGGCGGTTGCCCCTCCCCACCTGCACGGCCAACCCGAGGCCCGCCGCCACTACGAGCGCGGCCTGTGGGCCGCCGGCGCCGATGCCGTGATCGCCAGCAGTGCCAGCGCCCTCGAGGAGCTTGAGGCGTTGCTGGACGCCTGAGCCGTTGCTGACGGTGGTCGCCACAGCGCTAGCCGCGCTGCATCGCCGCCGGTGCCTTGAGGGCGGCGGCGCTGAGCACCTCATGGCCCTGGTCGGTCACGGCCACATCGTCCTCGATGCGGATGCCGATGCCCTTCCAGCGCTCCTCGATGGCGGGCTGATCCTCCGGCACCGGCAGGCGATCGCTCACGTACAGCCCCGGCTCCACGGTGAGCACCATGCCAGGCTCCAGCTCCTGGGGATGCTCACCGAGGCGGTAGGCGCCCACATCGTGCACGTCGAGTCCGAGCCAGTGGCCGGTGCGGTGCATGTAGAGGTGGCGATAGGCGCCGCGTTCGATGATCCCGTCCACCTCGCCGCGCAGCAGGCCCAGCTCCACCAGGCCCTCCACCAGCACCCGCACGGCGCTGCCGTGCACCCCCTCGGCGGTCTGGCCGGGTGCCACGGCGGCCACCGCGGCCTCCTGGGCGGCGAGCACCAGCTCGTAGAGCTGCCGCTGCTCCGGCGAGAAGCGGCCATTCACCGGAAAGGTGCGGGTGATGTCCCCGTTGTAGTAGTCGGCCAGCGAGCAGCCGGCATCGATCAGCAGCAGATCCCCACCACGCAGTGGGGCGTTGTTGGCCGTGTAGTGCAGCACGCAGGCATTGTCGCCACCGGCGACGATCGAGCCGTAGGCCGGCCCGCGGGCTCCCTGCTCGAGGAAATGCTGCTCGATTACCGCCTGCACCTGCCGTTCATTGAGGCCGGGTCGCACCACCTCCCGGGCCAGCTCATGGGCCTCGGCGGAGATCCGGCAGGCCTCCCGCATCCGCTCCAGTTCCTCGGGCTGCTTGCACAGCCGCAGCTGGTGCAGCAGCGGGCAGGGGGCCACCAGTCCCAGGGCCGCCGCGCCGCTGCGTGGGGCCCGATCGAGCTGACGGGCCCAGGCGGAGAGCACCAGGGGCTCCACCTTCGGGTGCTTGCCGATGCGGAAGGCAATGCCCTCGGCCCCGTCCAGGTAGTCGCCCAGGCGAGCTGGCAGCTCACTGAGGGGATGGGCGAGGTCGGCGCCGAACCGCTCCACGGCCCCCTCCGTGCCCCAGCGGAACCCGGTCCACACCTCGGCGCTGGCTTCGCGGGGCTGCACGAACAGCACCAAGCGCTCGCCCGGGGGGCGGTGGGGGAGCAGTAGCGCCACGGCATCGGGCTCATCGAATCCGGTGAGGTACCAGAAATCGCTGTCCTGACGGAACGGGTACTCGCAGTCGGCGTGATGGGTGACCAGAGGCGCCGCCGGAATCACAGCCGCCGCCCCCCCCAGCCGCTCCAGGAAGCGCTGCCGGCGCTGGGCGTGGATCGACGTCAAGGGCACCCCTCTCAAACCCAATCGAAGGGCCAGTCTGGAGCAATCCCCTCCGCGACCGATTAAATGGGGTGATGGCCCAGGGCCCCTCCACCCCATGAACGACCTGTTGGTCCTGGCCCTGCTGGTGCTGATCGTGCTGGCCGGCTCGGCCCTCTGCTCCGGTGTGGAGGCGGCCCTGCTCACGGTCAATCCGGTGCGCGTGCATGAGCTTGCGGTGCGCCCCCGGCCGGTGAAGGGGGCCCTGCGGCTGGGGCAGCTGCGTCAGCGGCTCGGCCGCACCCTGGCGGTGCTGGTGATTGCCAACAACGGCTTCAACATCTTCGGCAGCCTGATGCTGGGTGCCTTCGCGGCCCAGGTGTTTCAGAGCCGCGGGATGGAAGGCCTGGGGTTGCCCCTGTTCTCGATCGGACTCACCGTGCTGGTGATCCTGCTGGGGGAAATCCTGCCCAAGGCCCTGGGCAGCCGCCTGGCGCTGCCGGTGGCCCTGGCCAGCGCCCCGCCCCTGCACCTGCTGGGGCTGCTGATGGGTCCCCTGGTGCTCCTGCTGGAGCGGTTGCTGCCGGCGATCACCGCGGAGAGCGAGCTCAGCACCGATGAGAACGAAATCCGCCTGCTGGCCCGGCTGGGGTCCCAGAAGGGCCAGATCGAGGCCGATGAGGCGGCCATGATCGCCAAGGTGTTCCAGCTCAACGACCTCACCGCCAGGGATCTGATGACCCCACGGGTGGCCGCGCCCACCCTGGCGGCAGCCGAGCGGCTGGAGCTGGCCAGGGCCCAGCTGCTGGCCAATCCCGACCCCTGGTGGGTGGTGCTCGGCGACGAAGTCGACGAGATCGTGGGGGTTGTGAGCCGCGAACGTCTGCTCACCGCCCTGCTCCAGGGCCAGGGGCAGCGCACCCCGGCCGACCTCAGCGAACCGGTGGAATACGTGCCGGAGATGATCCGGGCCGACCGCCTGCTCACCGGCTTCCGGCGCAACAGCGGCGGGGTGCGCGTGGTGGTGGATGAGTTCGGCGGCTTCGTGGGGGTGATCGGCGCCGAGGCCGTGCTGGCCATGCTGGCCGGCTGGTGGCGCCCCCCGCAGCCGGCGGGGCAGGAGGCCGGCTGATGGCCAGCCGCACCAGCCCAGGCCAGGCCTCCGTTGCGGCCCTGCCGGTGCCCCCTCCCGCCAGCGAGCGCTGCCGGCTGCTGCTGCGGCAGTGGCGCCGGGAGCTGCAGCTCAATGGCCGCGAACGCAGCCTGCTGGGCGGCGCCCTGGTGGTGCTCGACCGCCAGCTGGAGCGCCTCGAGCAGCGCCACCTGCGGGTGGCGGTGTTCGGCCGCGTAGGGGTGGGCAAGTCAAGCCTGCTCAATGCCCTGCTCGGGGCGCCGGTGTTCGCCACCGATGTGGCCCATGGCTGCACCCGCAGCCAGCAGGCGGCCCGCTGGGATGTGGCGCTACGCGGACTGGTGCGGGTGGATCTGGTGGACACCCCCGGGATCGATGAGATCGCCGCTGCAGGCCGGGGGCGGCTGGCGGCGCGGGTGGCCCGCGGGGTGGACCTGGTGCTGATGGTGCTCGATGGGGACCTCGCCGGCGTGGATCTGGAGGCGATCGCGGCCCTGCTACAGAGCGGCAAACCGTTGCTGCTGGTGCTCAACCGCTGCGACTGCTGGCCCGGCGAGCAGTGCCGGGCGCTGGAGGCCAGCATTCAGAGGCGGCTGCGGGCCGTGCTGCCGGCGGCGGCTGGCACCGTGCCCCTGCTGGCGGTGGCCGCCGCGCCCCGCCGGGCCCGGCTGCGGGCCGATGGCCGGGTGCGCAGCGACCCGGAGCCCCCCCGGGTGGAGCCCCTGCGCCGCCAGCTGATCGAGCTGCTCGAGGGGCAGGGCGAACTGCTCCTGGCCCTCAACAGCCTGGGCGCCGCCGAATCGCTCCAGCGCCAGCTGCATCAGGGCCGTGTGGGCCGCGGTCGCCAGGCGGCCCAGGGACTGATCGGCCGCTACGCCGCCCTCAAGGCCACGGGACTGGCCGCCAATCCGCTGCTGCTTCTGGATCTGGCCGGCGGCCTGGCCTGCGACGCCGCGCTGGTGGCCCAGCTCTGCCAGCTCTACGGCCTGCCGATGAGCGGTGCGGCGGCACGGGAACTGCTCAGCCAGCTCACCCGCCAGAACGCGCTCATCGGCGGCGCCCAGATCGGCATTCAGCTGGTGCTGGGGGCCCTGCGTCAACTGCTGCTGCTGGCGGCTCCCTTCACCGGCGGCCTAAGCCTGGCCCCGGCAGCGCCGGTGGCCCTGGCCCAGGCCGCCCTGGCGGTGCACACCACGCGCCGCACCGGACGGCTGGCGGCACGGGAACTGCTGCGCCGGGGAGAGCTGGGCGGCCAGCCGGGGGCCCTGCGGCGCCGGCTGATGGCCAGCGACCCGCTGGTGCGGCAGTGGCTCGCTGGCCGGGCCGCGGCCGACGGCAGCACTCACAGTCCGGCCTCCCTGCAGGCGCTGCTGCCGTGAGCGGTCCCGCCAGCGTCGCCCTGCTGGGCACCAGCGCCGATCCCCCCACCCGCGGGCATCAGGCCCTGCTGGAGGGGCTGCTCGGGCTCTATCCCCGGGTGGCCACCTGGGCCAGCGACAACCCGATGAAGGATCACGGCGCGCCCCTCGAGCAGCGCGCGGCGCTGCTGGCCGCGGTGGTGGCGGCGATCGGCGATCCGCGGCTGGAGCTGGTGCAGGAGCTCAGCAGTCCCTGGGCGATCACCACCCTGGAGCGGGCGGCCCAGCACTGGCCGGCCACGCAGCTGGTGTTCGTGGTGGGCAGCGACCTGGCCGGCCAGATCCCACGCTGGAGAAAGGCCGAGCAGGTGCTGCGGCGCTGCCGCCTGGCCGTGGTGCCCCGCTCGGGCTGGCCCCTGGACGAACCCCAGCTCCAGGCTCTGCGCCACCTGGGGGGCGTCGTGGAGGAGCTGCCGTTGCGGATTCCGGCCACCACCAGCAGCCAGGTACGCCGCCAGCCCGCACGGGATCAGGTGGCGGCGGCCGCCTGGCCCCTGGTGCTCCAGCACAATCTCTACGGCCTCAGCGCCCATCCCTGACCGCCCGCCCCTGCCCCCACGCCCTGCACCGATGCGCCTCGCCCTGGCCCAGCTCAACCCGGTGGTGGGGGACCTGGCCGGCAACGCCGCGGGAATCCTGGAGGCCTGCCGGCGGGCCCAGGACCAGGGGGCAAGCCTGGTGCTCACACCGGAGCTCTCCCTGTGGGGCTACCCCCCCCGGGACCTGCTGCTGCTGCCGGCCCGCCTGCAGGAGCAGCAGCGGGCCCTGGACCGGCTGACCCGCCAACTGGCCCGGGAGTGCCCCGGACTGGGGGTGCTGGTGGGCCTGGCCGAGCCCAGCGGCGATGCCCAGCTGCCCAACCTGCACAACGCCATCGCCCTGGTGCAGGACGGCCAGTGGCGGGTGGTGGCTCGCAAACAGCTGCTGCCCAGCTACGACGTCTTCGACGAGCGCCGTTACTTCCGCCCCGCCACCGCCCCGGCGGTGCTGGAGCTGCCCTGGGAGGGACGCAGCCTGCGCCTGGGCCTCACCATCTGCGAGGACCTCTGGGTGGAGGAGGAGCTGCTCGGCCAGCGGCTGGCGGGCCCCGATCCGGTGGCGGCCCTGGGCGGGCAGGGCATCGACCTGCTGGTGAACCTCTCGGCGTCGCCCTTCGGCCAGGGCAAGCTGGCCCTGCGCCAGCAGCTGGCCGCTCAGGCGGCCCGACGCCTCCACTGCCCGGTGGTGTACGTGAACCAGGTGGGGGGCAACGACGAGCTGGTGTTCGATGGAGCCAGTTTCGTGGTGGATGGCAGCGGCGCCGTTGTGGCCCGGATGCCCTGCTGCGCCGAAGCCCTGCAGCTGTGGCCGCTGGCCGCTGGCGAGGCAGCCCCTGCGGCCCGCTCCCTGCCGCCGCCCCAACCCCTGGAACAGCTGCTGCTGGCCCTGGTGCTGGGGGTGCGCGACTACGCCCGCAAATGCGGTTTCCAGCGGGCCCTGCTGGGCCTCAGCGGCGGCATCGACTCAGCCCTGGTGGCCGTGATCGCCGCCGCGGCCCTGGGCGCCGATCAGCTGCTGGCCCTGCTGATGCCCTCCCCCTGGAGTTCGGAGGGCTCGATCCACGACGCCGAAGCCCTGGCCCAGCGCCTCGGCCTGGCCACCCACACCGTGCCGATCAGCGCCCTGATGGGCGGCTTCGACGCCGCCCTCAGCCCCGCCCTGGGCCAGCCGCCCGAGGGGCTCACGGCGGAGAACCTGCAGTCGCGCATCCGCGGCACCCTGTTGATGGCCATGGCCAACCAGCAGGGCCGGCTGCTGCTCTCCACCGGTAACAAGTCGGAGCTGGCGGTGGGCTACTGCACCCTCTACGGCGACATGAACGGGGGCCTGGCGGTGATTGGCGACCTCTACAAAACCACCGTGTTCCGGCTCTGCAGCTGGCTGGACAACCCGGACTCCCGCTCCTGCCGGAACGCCTTGGGGCTGCCGGCGGAGGGGGAGCTGATCGGTGCCGCCATCCGGCTCAAACCCCCCAGCGCCGAACTGCAACCCAACCAGCGCGACAGCGACTCCCTTCCGGACTACACACTGCTCGATCCGGTGCTGAAGGCCCTGGTGGAGCGTCGCCACAGCCCTGAGCAACTGGCGGCTGAAGGCACCGACCCCCAGCTGGCCCAGCGGGTCATGGCCCTGCTGCAACGGGCCGAGTTCAAGCGCCGCCAGGCGGCGCCGGTGCTCAAGGTGAGCAGCCAGGCCTTCGGCAGCGGCTGGCGCATGCCGATCGCCGCCGTCTGAGCCAGGCTTGGGAGCACTTGTCCCGGCTTGATGGCAGCCTCGCCCAACCTCACCGCCCCGATGGCCAGCATCGGCGTGCCCACGGAAATCAAGCGCGACGAGCGCCGCGTGGCCCTCACCCCTGACGGGGTGCGGGAGCTGGTGGGCCAGGGCATGGAGGTGCGGGTGCAGGCGGGCGCCGGCCTGGGGGCCGGCATCGACGACCGGGACTTCGCCGAGGCCGGGGCCCGGCTGGTGAGCCGCGAGGAAGCCTGGGCCGCTCATCTGGTGGTGAAGGTGAAGGAACCCCAGCCCGAGGAGTTCACCTACCTGCGTGCCGATCTGGTGCTGTTCACCTACCTGCACCTGGCGGCCTATCCCGATGTGGGCCGGGCCCTGCTGGAGGCCGACACCACCGCCGTTGCCTACGAAACCGTGCAGCTGGAGGACGGCAGTCTGCCGCTGCTGGCGCCGATGAGCGAGATCGCCGGACGGCTGGCCGCCCAGGTGGGAGCCCATCTGCTCGAGCGGCCCCATGGCGGGCGGGGGGTGCTGATCGGCGGCTGCACGGGCGTGCGTCCGGCGCGGGTGGTGGTGCTCGGTGCCGGCACCGTGGGCTGGAACGCCGCCAGGATCGCCGCCGCCATGGATGCGGAGGTGTTCCTGCTCGACCGCTCCCCCCAGCGCCTGCGCGAACGGGAGGGCGAGCGCCGCGGCCGGCTGGTGAGCCTGGTGAGCAGCCGCAGCCTGGTGGAGCGGCTGGTGCCGGCCGCCGACCTGGTGATCGGCGCCGTGCTCACCCCCGGCGGCCGCGCTCCCACCCTGGTGGAGGAGACCCTGGTGGAGCGCATGAAACCCGGTTCGGTGATCGTGGATGTGGCCATCGACCAGGGGGGCTGCATCGCCACCAGCCGCGAAACCACCCACACCGATCCGGTGCACACGCTCCATGGGGTGCTGCACTACGCGGTGGGCAACATGCCCGGCGCCGTGCCCTTCACCTCCACCGAAGCGCTGGTGAGCGTCACCCTCCCCTACATCCTGGTGATGGCCGGCCGGGGGCTGGCGGAGGCCGTCACCGACCGGCCGGAATTGCTCTCCGGTCTGAACACCGCCGCCGGGGCGGTCTGCCATCCCGGCGTGGCCCGCGCCCTGGGGGTGGCCACTCGCCATCCGATGGCCTGCCTGCGCTGAAGGCCGGGGCCGTGCTCAACCCCGCCCGCATCCGCATCCTGGCCGTGGGCAAGGTGCGCAAGGGCTGGATCCGCGAGGGAGTGGAGCTCTACTGCAAGCGGCTGCCGGGCCTTTCGGTGGTGGAGATCCGCGACTCCAGCCCGGCCCGCGAAGCCGCAGCCATCGCCGCCGAGCTGCGCGCCGATGAGCGGCTGGTGGCGCTGGCCGAAGAGGGCGGCGAACTGGGTTCGCTGGCCTTCGCCGATCGCCTGGGCCAGGTCGGCTCGGCCCGGCTGGCCTTCGCCATCGGCGGAGCCGATGGCCTGGCAGCGGAACTGAAGGCCCGCGCCAGCTGGCGTCTCAGCCTCTCGCCGATGACCTTCCCCCACGAACTGGCGCGCCTGTTGCTGCTGGAGCAGCTGTTCCGCGCCCAGGCGATCCTGCAGGGCAGCCCCTACCACCGGGGCTGAGACATCACCGGAACAGGTGCGGGCGGCTCAACCCTGCAGCGGCCTGATCGGCCGGGCCAGAGCGGCCGGGGCGATGCCCTCCCGCAGCGCCAGCACCAGCCCGGCGGCCTCGCCGTAGCCGGCCGCCGGCAGCACCGTGGCGCCGGAATCAGCCAGGGCCAGGGCAGCGGCGGTGACCTCCAGCACACAGGGATTGTCCACGGCGATCAGGGGCACCCCCCGCTCCACGCAGGCCAGCACCGCCTCGCCCCCGAGAGCACCCGCCGGCGCCACCACCGCCCCGATCCGCTCAGCGCTGAGCAACGGCCCGTGAACTGCGGTGACCGGGGCCGCTGGGGGCAGGGGCAGCAGATCCGGCGCACGGCTGAGGCCCACCAGCACGCAGGGCAGAAAGGTGGTGCCCAGCTCCTCGCCGGCGGCCCGGGGATCGAGGCCGGGCTGCAGCGGCAACGGCCGCAGGGCCGGGGCGTGGGCGCAGGGCAGCAGCAGATGACGGCTGAGCAGATGGCTGATCACCGCCTCGGCACCGGCCAGGACGTCCACACCCGCCCCGTTGCGGTAGGCCGCCAGCGCCTCGCTGGCGGGGTCCTCGGGGAAGCGGGCCACCACCGCGATCGCCGTGGACCCTGCGTCGCGCAGCCGTTCACCGGCCCGCAGCAGGGCGTCGGGGTGAGCCAGGCCCCCCCAGCTGGCGCCGCTGGGGCCCACCTCCAGCCGCACGCCAAGGGGCGCATCGGTCGTCACCACCGGGCCGATGTCCAGACCCAGGCTGGCCCGGCAGCCATCAGCCACCTGCAGGTGGCGCAGGCGCAGATCGTCGTCGATGCCGGCGTCGAGTAGCAGACCGACTCGCTGACGCCGCACCGGACGGAGATCGAGCTCTCCGGCAGCGAAGCGATCGAGAGCCCAACCCTCCACGTAGTGAATGCGGGGGTCGCTCCAGTACAGGGCCGCCCCGTTCAGCACATTTGGATGGGTGATCAGGCAACCGCTGGCGGCCGCGAGAAGCCGGGCGGCCGGCATGGCGTCACCCGCGAAGCCCCCGGTGGCACAGCCCACGCCGGTGGGCACCACCATCAGCGTGGGCAGAGCCGTCATGGCGGCGGCTTGCACCCGGTCGGCGGGGCGGAGCTCAGCACCACCGCCTCCAGGCACAGCTCCTCGCCCTGCACGGCGGTGATCGCCCAGCGCAGGGGCTCACCGTGGGGCGCCAGAGCGACCCTGATCTGGGCCAGCAGGGGACCCGGCTGGCGGCGAACGCGCAGCGTCAGGGGGCGCAGAGCCAGGCTGCTCAAGGCAATCCCGTCACTTCTGGAACTGCCCGAACTGGGCCTCGTAGAGGGCGTCCTCCATGCCGGCCTGGAGTTTGAGATCACTGCGCGGATAGGCCACGCACAGCAGGGCATAGCCCTGCTGCTGAAGCTCCGCCTTGACCCCCATGGCATCGGGCTGGTGCACCGTGCCCTCGCTGAGCAGGGCCGCGCAGGTGGTGCACACCCCAGAGCAGCAGGAACTGGGCAGGGGCACCCCGGCCTCTTCGGCCGCCGCCAGCACCGTCTGGTCGTCGCGACAGGAAAAAGTGTGGGTGGTGCCATCCAGGCTGGCCACGACGGTGAAGCTGGCACTCATGGGTGGATTACGGATCGATCGGGGGCCCGGCGGCTGCTTCAGGCCAGCGGCTGTCCATCTTCGGTGATCGCCTGCCACTGGCTGGGGTGGGGGGCGAGGTATTCCGGTGGGGCCTGGCCCGCGGGCAGAGGCGCTGCCGTGAGCACCAGATCCATGCTCAACGAGCAGCGCAGCGACTCCGGATCGCCATTGGGCAGGACGGCGTGATCGATGCAGGCCGGAAACACCAGCAGCAGCCCGGCGCGGGGGGCCACGTCAAGCCAGGGGCGGGTCCAGGACGTGGGAGTCACGGGCCCACCGTGGCCGACAGCAAACCCCGGCACCAATTCATTGGCCTGCCGAAGCGGCCACAGCCTCAGCGACCCGCAGCGGCCGCTGCCGTCACCGCTGAGGTAGTAGATCGCTGTGAGATGGGCATTGGGGTGGTGGTGCCGGCCCACCTCCTGCCCTGGCTCGCTGAGCACCGGCCAGCAGCGCTGAAGGTGCAGGCTGATCCGGCGGCGATCGAACCCAAGCTGCTCCAGGTAGGTGCCGATGTGACCGGTGAGCTCGGCGATCAGCGGCGCGAAGGTGGGGTGGCGGTGGAGCTGCCACACCCCGTTGAGATCACCCGTCCAGGCGCAGCCAGGCTCTGGGTTGCCCTCCGCCTGCCCGCGCAGCTCATGCAGCTGCTGCAGCTGAGCGGCCAGATCAAGAGGGTCGGGCCGGCATTGGACCCGGCCCAGGGCCAGCGGGAACAGGCCCTCGATCGCCAGAGAACCCGCTGCTCCAGGCGGTGGCGTTGCCATCCGGCAACCGTCAGGCCATGGCTGCGGAGCCACCCACCACTTCCAGGATTTCCTGGGTGATGGCGGCCTGACGGGCCTTGTTGTAATCGAGCGTGAGGCTCTTGGCCAACGCCTTGGCGTTGTCGCTGGCGTTGTTCATGGCCGTCATCCGGCTGGCGAGCTCGGAAGCCGCGGCCTCCTGCAGGGAGCGCAGCAGCTGATTCTGCACATAGAGCGGCAGCAGCGCATCCAGCAGTTGGTCGGGGTCCTGCTCGAAGACAATGTCGGCTGGCAGGTTGGGCTCGGGGTTGGGCTCGCTGCCGGTCTCCACCACCAGACGACCCTCGCGGGTTGTGAGGCGGAAGATTTCGTCCTCCGGAGTGGCAATGCCCTGGGGATCGAGAGGCAGGAGGGTCTGGATCACCGGCCGGGAGCTCACCAGATTGATGAACTTGGTGAAGATCATCTCCACCCGATCACAGGACCCCGACAGAAATTCCGCCAGCACCTCGTTGGCGATCGAGCCTGCCTCTTGGGCATTGGGCACCTGCTCCAGGCCCGTGAACGTGGCCCGGATGGTGTAGGTGTCGGAGCGGTTCTGGAAATAGGTGATGGCCTTGCGGCCGATCAACACAAGATCAACCTTGAACCCCTGGCCGCTGAGCTCGGCGTGGCGCTGTTCGGTGCGCTTGATGATGTTGGCGTTGTAGCCGCCACAGAGGCCGCGATCACCGGTCACTGCCAGCAGGGTGATGCACTCCACGGGCTGGTCGCGGAACAGGGGCACATCCACATCGGCAAAGCCGATGCGCGACTGGAGGGTTTCCAGCACCCGAGCCAGGCGGTCGGCGAAGGGACGACTGCGCAGCACCTGCTCCTGCGCGCGGCGGACCTTGGCGGCCGCCACGAGGCGCATGGCCTCGGTGATCTTGCGGGTGTTCTTGACCGAACTGATGCGGTCGCGGATTTCCTTGAGATTGGCCATCGGCTGAACTCCCTCAGGCGGTGGCGAGCATGGTCGACTTCACCTCAGCGATGGCCTCTTTGAGGGTGGCCTCAGTGTCTTCACTGAGCACCTTCTCGGCCATCACCTTGGTGATGAAGTCAGCCTTGTTGGTCTTGAGGTAGTCGCGCAGTTCGCGGCAGAACTGGGTCACCGAGTCGACAGGAACCTCATCAATCAGACCCTTGACACCGGCATAGACCACGGCAACCTGCTCGGCCAGGTTTAGCGGGCTGAACTGGGGCTGTTTGAGGATCTCGCGCAACCGCTTGCCGCGGGCCAGCTGGGACTGGGTGGCGGCATCGAGGTCGGAGGCGAACTGGGAGAAGGCCGCCAGTTCGTCGAATTGGGCAAGCTCCAGCTTGAGGGTGCCGGCAATCTTCTTGATGGCCTTAGTCTGGGCCGCGCCACCCACCCGGCTCACGGAGATGCCCACGTTGATGGCGGGGCGCAGGCCGGAATTGAACAGGTCGGAGCTGAGGAACACCTGACCATCGGTGATCGAGATCACGTTGGTGGGGATGTAGGCCGACACGTCGCCGGCCTGGGTTTCGATGATCGGCAGTGCGGTCATCGAGCCCTTGCCCATGGCGTCGCTGAGCTTGGCGGCGCGCTCGAGCAGACGGCTGTGGCAATAGAACACGTCGCCGGGATAGGCCTCACGACCGGGGGGACGGCGCAGGAGCAGCGACATCTGGCGGTAGGCCTGGGCCTGCTTGGTGAGGTCGTCGTAAATCACCAGGGTCGCCTTGCCCTTGTACATGAACGAC
This sequence comes from Cyanobium sp. PLM2.Bin73, assembly GCA_007694915.1. Lineage (GTDB taxonomy): Bacteria > Cyanobacteriota > Cyanobacteriia > PCC-6307 > Cyanobiaceae > NIES-981. The sequence goes on from REEV01000120.1 coordinate 62,722, forward strand.
TCCGCCAGAGCCGCTCCGGTGTAGGGGGCCAGATACTGCAGAGCCGCCGGCTCGGAGGCACTGGCCGCCACCACGATCGTGTAGTCGAGAGCACCCTTCTCGCGCAGCACATCCACGACGTTGGCGACCGAGGCCGCCTTCTGGCCCACGGCAACGTAGACGCAGATCACATCCTCGCCCTTCTGGTTGATGATCGTGTCGATGGCGATCGCGGTCTTGCCGGTCTGACGGTCGCCGATGATCAGTTCGCGCTGGCCGCGACCGATCGGGATCATGGCGTCGATGGCCGTGATGCCGGTCTGCATGGGTTCATGGACCGACTTGCGCTGGATGATGCCGGGCGCCATCGACTCGATCAGCCGGGTTTCGCTGGTGGCGATCTCACCCTTGCCGTCGATGGGCTGACCGAGGGCGTTCACCACCCGGCCGAGCATGGCGTCACCCACCGGCACAGCTGCAATCTTGCCGGTGGCCTTGACGGTGCTGCCTTCCTGAATGCCGAGGCCCTCGCCCATCAGCACCACACCGACATTGTCATCCTCGAGGTTGAGGGCGATGCCTTCAGTGCCGTCCTCGAACTCCACCAGTTCGCCGGCCATCACTTGCTGGAGGCCGTAGACGCGGGAGATGCCGTCACCGATCTGAAGCACGGTGCCGACGTTGCTGACCGAGACCGACTTGTCGTAGTCCTCGATCTGCTGCTTGAGGATGGCGCTGATCTCGTCGGGACGGATGGAAACCATGGCGGGAAGAAGCGGCGGAGCGCGGCGGCGGAAGAACGGTGAAGAGGACGTGGACGGGGGAGAAAGGTGGGGCCGCCGGTGGCGGCAAACCTGAACTAGCTGACCTTGGCCAGGGCCAGGCCCAGGCGCCTGACCTGACCAGACAGGCTGGCATCGATGACCTCTGAGCCCATGCTGACGATGAACCCACCGATCAGGGAAGGGTCGACAGTGAGGTCGAACTCCACGGACTTGCTGCCCGCGATGGCACGCACCCGCTGGTTGAGAGCGTTCTGCTGGTCCTCGCTCAGGGGGGTGGCGGAAGTTACCCGGGCCAGGGTGATGTCACGCAACTGCCGGTAGAGCTCGAGGAAGCGCTGCAGTACAGACTCGATGACACCGGTGCGCTGGCGGTCGGCCAGCAGCTTGAGCAGATTCTGAAGCGAGGGGGTGAGCTGCTCGCCGAACAGCGCCATCAGCGCCTGCTTTTTGGCCTCCGGCTCCAGCACCGGTGAGGCCATGGCCGCACACAACTGGGGAGCGGACTCCCAGATGGCCAGAAGATCCCTGGCCTGCTGAGCCACGGTGTCGGTTTCCTGGCGCGCCTCGGTGACCTGCAGCAGGGCCTCGGCGTAGGGGGTGGCGATGGTGTTAAGCAGAGGCATCAGGAATTCCCCAGGGTCTGGATGGACTGATCGATCAGACTGGCCTGGGCCGCATCATCCAGCTTGGTGGGCAGGGTGGTGAGGGCCTGCTCGATGGCCTGGCGCGCGGCTTCACGGCGGAGAAGGGCAGTGACTCTGGCGGCCTCCGCCTGCAGATCTGCGCTCGCGTCCTCCTTCATCCGGGCCATCTCCTCGATGGTGCGGCGTTCGCTCTCGGAGCGCACCGCCTGGGCACGAGCCTGTCCGTCGAGACGGATCTGATCTGCCTTCTGCTGGGCCGCAGCAAGGTCCTGCTGGGCCTGCGCTAGGGCACTGGTGGCCGCCTGGAGACGTTGTTCTGCATCGCTGAGCTCGGCCAGGATGGCCTGGCGGCGTCGCTCGAGAATGCCGCCCAGGAAACCCCTGAGGAACCAGACCAGAACACCGATCACGATGACCAGGTTGATCAGGTTGGTCTCGAACAGGTTGAGGTTGAGGCCAAAGCCACCCTGGTGGGCCAGCAGGGTGGGGGTGGGGATGGTGAGGCTCATCAGGCTGGAAGCAGGCGGTCGACAATCAGGCGGCCGAGGGTGTCGGCCTCTTTGCGGAGCGCACCGAGGGCCTGGTCCTTTTCCGCTTCAATCACTCTGCGGGCCTGTTCCCGAACTGAGATCGCCTCGGCCTGGGCTGCGGCCAGGGCCTCGCGGTAGAGCTTGTCCGACTCCTGCTCAGCCTCGAGAATCAGAGTCTGAGCAGCCTGACGGGCTTCGCGCAGCTGCTCGGAGAGATCAGCGGCCAGCCGCTCAGCCTGGGCCAGCTTCTGCTTGGCCTCCGCTTTGCTGGTGGCGATGTAGCCCTCACGATCCTCGACGGCTCGACCGACGGGGCGGAAGAACAGGGCATTGAGGATGAAGGTGAGGAGAACCACCTGCACCGCCATCAGCGGCAGGGTGGCGTCAAGGTCAAACAGACCTCCCTCCGGTGCGGCAGGCGCTGCGCCGGTGGCGGCAGCAGCTGTGGCGAGCAGAAGCCAGCTGGTCATGGGGACGGGAACGCCGGGATGAAGGGTGAGCAATCACGAGGGGGCGGACGCAGCCGCCCCCGGCGTGCGCGATCAGCCGACGAACGGGTTGGCGAACAGCAGCACCAGAGCCACCACCAGGCCATAGATGGTGAGGGCTTCCATGAAGGCCAGGGAGAGCAGCAGGGTGCCGCGGATCTTGCCTTCAGCTTCTGGCTGGCGGGCGATGCCTTCCACAGCCTGACCGGCTGCGGTGCCCTGGCCGATGCCAGGACCGATGGCGGCGAGGCCCACGGCCAGTGCGGCGGCCAGAACGGAAGCGGCGGAGGTCAGATCACTCATTGGTGGAAAGGAGATAGGAGGGCGCAGGGGCGCGGGATGGGCTGGAGCGCGGCCGGGACACTCCCCTCAGGGAGCGGGCCCGGTGCAACCGGACCTGCGCGCGTTGAGTTTGCCAGATGGCCTGTCGGGCGCCGAAAGGGCGAAGCCAGGTGATGGCAGGCGTCGCTCAGTGCGATTCCTCGTGCACCGCCTCACCGATGTAGTTGGCTGCGAGCGTGGCGAAGATCAGGGCCTGGATGGCACTGGTGAACAGACCGAGGAACATCGCTGGCAAGGGCACGATCACGGGCACCAGGAAAGCCAGCACCGCCACCACGAGTTCGTCAGCAAGGATGTTGCCGAAAAGACGGAAGGATAGGGACAGGGGCTTCGTGAAGTCTTCGATGATCTTGAACGGGAGCATGATCGGCGTGGGCTCCACGTAATACTCGAAGTAGCGCAGGCCCTTGCGGCTCAAGCCAGCATAGAAATAGGAGAGAGACACCAGCAGCGCCATGGCCACGGTGGTGTTGATGTCAGCCGTAGGTGCCCCGAGCTCTCCGTTGGGAAGTTCGATGATCTTCCACGGGATCAGGGCTCCGCCCCAGTTGCAGACAAAGATAAAGAGAAACAGAGTGCCGATGAAGGGAAGCCAGTCGCGATAAGCCTTTTCACCGATCTGTTCACGGGCCAGATCACGGATATAGGTCCACAGATACTCGAGAAGGTTCTGCACACCGCGGGGATCCCGCTCCATCTTGCGGCTGCCCAGCACAACCAGGGCCAACAGGGCACCGATCACGACCCAGGAGCTGAGAAACACCTGACCATGAACCCGGAGATTGCCGAGCTGCCAGTACAGCTGCTGACCCACCTCTAGTTCGGCGAACGGCAGCACAAGGGGCATGGGAACCATGGTGAAGGGGTTGGTTCAGGGGGCGATGAAGGCCTGCAGCAGCAGGGCCGGTTTGTAGAGCACGAAGCCAGCCAGGGCCGGCAGGATCTCGATCGCGGGAATCCTGGCGGCAGCCACCACGAGCAGGGCGGGCACCAGGATCTGGAAGCGGCCGAGAGAGCGGGACTGAGGGCCGATACGGCCCACACTCCTTGCCAGCAGACGCAGGTAAAGCAGACCGCAGGCTCCTCCCAGAGCCAGACTGCGGGCGGCTTGGGCGCCGAACACAAGCCAGCAGATCATGGAGGCCACCACGGTCACCAGCAGCGTCGCCACCAGCAACCGACGTTGCAGCCTGGCGTAGTCGTCCAGGGGAGCGGGAGCCGCCGGAACCGATGCGGTCGCAACCGCATCGGCACCAGAGTCAGCTGGAACGGTGTCAGCTGGGACTGTGTCAGCTGGAATCGTGTCAGCTGGGATGACGGTGGTGGCGGAGGTGGAGGCCTGCAAGCGCAAGGCGCAGAAGCCCGCGCAACTTATCACGCAGCATTAAGCCACCAGCTGCAGCACCCCCTGCTCCAGGAGCCGGCGCGCCCGCTGGCAGCGCTCGCGTACCTCCAGGGGCAAGGGCAGATCGCCCAGCGGGCACTGGGGAGCCGCTTCAGCGGCCCGCACCAGCTCCAGATCCTGCTCGTCGATGGTCAGCGGCATCAGGTCGGGCCCCAGCAAAGCCGTGGAGGGCCAGCCCCAGAGGCAGCGGTTGCGCTCGCCCCGGGCAGCCAGCAGAGCAACGTCGTCGTCCCACTGCTGGCGGCGCAGTGGTCCCTTGGCGAGGAAGAACTCAAAGTGGCTGATGTCGGGATCGAGATCCTCCACCAGGCTCCAGCGCTCCAGCTCCGGTAGCTCCAGGGCCCACTCCAGCAGTTCACCGCTCAAGAGGCGGGCAGGGTCCCACACCTGGGGATTGGAGAAGCCGGCGAACTCCAGATCGGCGGAGGCCACGAAGGCCATCAGCCGGCTGATGCTGTAGCTGCTCTCCTGGGGATGGAGGTACATGTCGGCGAAATTGGCGTCCGCCGCGGTATCCAGGGCCCAGCGCTGCTCGTGGTGGCGGCGCAGACGGTTGTTCTCCGGCAGCTCACTGAACAACTGCCGGCCGAGCCGCAAGCCCTCGTCACCCGAGCCCACGCCCAGACGGCTGAGGCTGCGCTGAACGCGGTGAATCTCCCAGCGGCCGCCGTCGGCATACAGAAACAGATGCAGTAGTCCCCCAGGCGCAAGCCGGTCGGCCAGAGCCCGCAACCCGGCCTGCGGATCGCGCAGATGGTGCAGAACGCCCACCGAATTGATGTAGTCGAAGGGTCCCTCGGCGGCCAGATCCAGCAGGCTGTGCTGCTCGATGCGCAGTTGGGCCACCTGCCCAGCAGCCCCCGAGCGGCGGGTGCGTTCACGGGCCACCTGCAGGGCCCCGGCACTGATGTCCACCGCCAGAACCGTTGCCCCCGGGTTGAGGTGGCAGAGGTAGTCGGTGCTCACCCCGGTACCGCAGCCGGCATCAAGGATCCGCCAGGGGCGCGGTCCGCCCTCTGGCAGCGGCGGAAGCACCCCGGCACAGAACGACCTGACGCTGTCCACGCACCAGCGCCAGTTGTATCCCGGAGGCGGCCCGTCCTGCAGGGGATCGGCCGGATAGGGGAAGCGGTCGTAGAAGGCGCTCACTACCGGAGTGGCGGCATCGCTGGCGGACACGGCTGTGGGATCGCTGCAGGGAGCATTTCACGCCGGCGGTGCCGACGCTGCAAATATTTGTTCATGGGCTCCCGGGGCCCTGAGGGGACAGCCGTAGGTTGATCTAGCCCGGCTCGCTCTCGTCCATGACCGTGACCGCCAGCAGCGGCAGCACCAGGGTTGCTCCCCAGCGCTACGACACACTGCCGCTGTCCAGCGTCCGTCAGGCCGAACAGGAAGACCGCTTCCCCGACGGGGGGGAACTGGACAGCCTGATCACGTTTTTCCAGAGCGGTCAGCGGCGCGTGGAAGCCGCCCGGCGAATCACGGCCAACGCCGAGTTCATCGTGGCCAGGGCCGCCAACCGGATCTTCACGGGCGGCACACCGCTGTCCTATCTCGAGGCACCGCTGACGCCGGCCAGTGGCGCCGAGGGCACGCCGCTGGCGGCCGATCAGGTGGCCTTCCGTCGCTCGGTGCAGACCTTTGTGGGCGAGGCAGCCACCAGCGAGGGCCGCGGAAACCTGATCCGGCGGCTGCTGGATGGCGCCGGTGGCGACGCCGACGTACGCGTGATTCTTCCCCCGGGGTTCAGCCCCATCGCCGTAGGCCTCTATGGCACGGCGCGGATGAAGAAGTCGATCCGCGACCTGGCCTGGTTCCTGCGCTACGTCGGCTACGCCCTGGTGGCCGGCGATCCCAGCATCCTGGCGGTGAACACCCGCGGCCTGCGGGACGTGCTGGAGAAAGCCTGCTCCCTGGCCGCCACCAACGTGGCCCTGCAGGAAATGCGGGCGGCGGCGGCAGGTCTGTTCAAGGAGGAGCCGGAAACACGTGCCCTGGTGATCCAGTACTTCAATGTGCTGATCGCCGAGTTGGCGGTGGCCACCCCGTCCGCCCGCCAGCGGCTCGGCAGTCCCCTGAACCAGGGCCTGCAGCTGCCCGCCACCTATGCCCTCGGGGCCCAGGGCAAGGCGCAGCGCTTCAACATGAAGCCGGGCATGAGCGGTGCCCAGAAGGCCGAGGTGGTGCGTGCCGCCTACCGGCAGGTGTTCGAGAGGGACATCGTCAAGGGCTACAGCCTGGAGGTGTGCCCGGTGGAAGCCACCCAGGTGCGCCAGGGTCAGATCTCCATGCGCGAGTTCATCCGTGCCCTGGGCCGCAGCAAGGAATATCAAAAGCAGTTCTACGGCCGTTTCTCCAACAGCCGCGCCGTGGAACTGGCCTTCCGTCACTTTCTCGGGAGGGGCATCAGTTCGCGGGAGGAATTCACCCGTTACTTCGACATCGTCAGCGAGCAGGGGCTGGCGGGTCTGGTTGATTCGCTGGTGAACTCGATGGAGTACGCCAGGGTGTTCGGGGAGGAAACCGTGCCCTTCCTGCGCGACCTCGGCGAGGAGGCCCAGGAGAGTGCCGGCTGGGGCAGCAACCGCAAACTGTTCCGCTTCAGCGCCCCGTTCGAGGGGGCACCGCAGTACGTCACGCTGTACGCCTCCTACCGTCAGCCACTGGCCGACCAACACGTCTACGGCGGCGGCAATGACCCCCTCGGCCTCACCTACGGCGCCATCTTCCCTTCCGCCACGGCGATGGTGTCCACCAGGCCCGCGCCGTTCAGCTACGACACCCGGCGGATTCTGATCGGCAACGGCCTGGCCCAGCCCGGCCAGATGGACAGCGTCCAGTTCCGCCAGGCCACCCCCCGCAAGGTGGGGCCCCGGGTCGTTCGGCTGCGGCAGATCGCCACCGGCGGCAGTTCCGTGCCCCGCCGCGGTGGCCAGCCCAGCGTGCGCAACACCGAGAGCAGCACCCAGGCCGTGATCAATGCGGTGTACGTGCAGGTTCTGGGCACGTCCGGCTACGCCGGAGAGCGCAACAAGGTGGAGGAGATCAAGCTGGAGAACGGCGACATCAGCCTGAGGGAATTCGTGCGTCAGGTGGCACGCAGCAAGGCCTTCCGCCGTCGCTACTGGAGTGGCCTCTACATCACCAAGGCCATCGAGGTGATCCACCGCCGCCTGCTCGGCCGGCCCACCTTTGGCCGCTGGGAGATCGACGCCTACTTCGACACCGCCGCCCGCAAGGGGTTCTACGGGGTCGTCGACCGGATGCTTGAGAGCCAGGAATACAACGACTGCTTCGGGGAAGACACCGTTCCCTTCGAGCGCTTCGTCACCCCGGCCGACCGCAATGCCCGTAAGGTCCCGGCCCTCAACCGGGGCTTTGACCCCAGCCGGTTCATCGATCCACGGCCGCGCCAGCGTCCTGAGGCCCAGGCCGATCAGACCCTGCGCACCACCGCCGACATCACCCCCCGCAACCTGCCCGATCGGCGCACGGTGGTGCGAGGGGTGTGGAGCGCCAAGATCGCCGGTGGGGAACGCCCTGCGCCCGCCAGCGTCACCCGGAGCAGCGGTCCCGGCAGCATCCGCACCAGCCCGCTGCCCAGCCGGCGTTGGCAGGCCGGCGATGCAGCAGGGTTCTGGAGAACCCCCGGGGGTAACGGTCTCCAGCCAGCAGCCACGCCATCGCCCTCCGTTGGCGGCTGGACCAAAGCACTGAGCACCAACCTGGCCGCCACTCCGGCGCGGCAGCCCGGGGCGGCCATGGCCCAGGCCCTGCAGACCAGCCGGCCCCAGGGTTTTGCCCGACGCCAGAGCCTCGGCCCGGCGATTCAGGTGGGCCGCACCACCAGCGAAACGGATGTGCAGACCGCCATCGAGGCGGTGTATCGGCAATTGCTCAACCGGGTGCCGCTGGCGGCCGAGCGGCTCAGCGACAGCGAGTCGCAGTTCCGCAACGGGCAGCTCACGGTGGCCGAATTCGTGGCCGTGGTGGCGGCCAGTGATCTGTTCCAGCAACGGCTCAACCGCCTGGCACCCCTGCGCGCCGCCGCCGCTGCCCACCTGGCCCTGCTGGGCAGGGCCGCCCAGCCAGCTGAATCAAGCCGCTTCCTGGCCCTGCGCACCAGCCGAGGGCTGCCGGCGGCGATCGAGCACCTGCTCAACAGTGCCGACTACGCCTCCGCCTTCGCTCAGGACACGGTGCCCTACGTGCGTGGCCTGGCCACCAGTGATGGCGTGCCCCTGGTCACGGTGAATCGCACGGCCGCCCTCTATGGCGGCAACGCCGGCCTGACGCCCTCCCCGAAGGGAGCGATCTGAAGCTCACGCCCAGGCCTACACCCATGGACGCCCGCCGCTTGGCGGGCGTTATTTTTCAGCAGCTGTTTGCAGCCCGATCACATAGCAATCCGGGTCAATTAAACACACCCAGCGGTTAACTTCCGTGAACCGTTGAAGCTATGAACAGCGCCGTCCAGACCCATTGGGCCGCAAGGGATCTAGCGAAAGCGGCAGCCGTGAAGAACTGTTACCGGCCCGGAGGAAGGGCCCAGGCGCTGGCACAGAATGCTTGAGCGATCGACGCCGTCGGTCACACCCAAACACTCACCGGATACCGGTCTCCGTTAAGGCGACCGCTTGTTTCGAGGCAGAACTGCATGAGCATCGTCTCCAACTCGATCATCAACGCGGACGCCGAAGCCCGCTATCTCAGCCCTGGCGAACTTGACCAGATCAAGTCGTTTGTGACCGCTGGCCAGCGCCGGGTGCGCGTCGCCCAGGTGCTCAGCGAGAGCCGCGAGCGCATCGTCAAGAGCGCTGGCGCCGCCCTGTTCCAGCGTCGTCCCGACGTGATCTCCCCCGGTGGCAACGCCTACGGCGAGGAAATGACCGCCACCTGCCTGCGGGACATGGATTACTACCTGCGCCTTGTCACCTACGGCGTCGTTGCCGGTGACGTCACCCCCATCGAAGAGATCGGGGTGATCGGCGCCAAGGAGATGTACCGCGCGCTCGGCACTCCCTTGGATGGCATGGCTGAGGCCGTGCGGGAAATGAAGAATGCCGCCATGGGCCTGCTCACCGGTGCCGACGCTGAAGAAGCCGGCTTCTACTTCGACTACATCGTCGGCGCCCTCTCCTGAGGCCACGTCCCTTCCCATCCCACCGCCCCAACCGCAGGATTCATGCAAGACGCCATCACCAACGTCATCAACCAGGCCGACGTTCAGGGGCTCTACCTGGACGGCTCCGCCATGGGCCGGCTGGAGCAGTACTTCGCCAGTGGTGAGCTTCGGGTTCGAGCAGCCGCCGCGATCAGCGCCAATGCCTCGGCCATCATCAAGGAAGCCGTGGCCAAGTCGCTGCTCTACTCGGACATCACCCGTCCGGGCGGCAACATGTACACCACCCGCCGGTATGCGGCCTGCATCCGCGATCTCGACTACTACCTGCGCTACGCCACCTACGCCATGCTCGCGGGTGACACCTCGATCCTCGATGAGCGCGTGCTTAACGGCCTCAAGGAGACCTACAACTCCCTGGGTGTGCCCATCGGTGCCACGGTGCAGTCGATCCAGGCCATGAAGGAAGTCACCGCTTCTCTGGTCGGTCCCGACGCCGGCCGCGAAATGGCGGTGTATTTCGACTACATCTGCTCCGGCCTGGGCAACTGATCCGGTCCCCAGCCCTTCCCTCGGATCCTTGCCATGCGTCTGTTCAAGATCACAGCCTGCATTCCCTCCCCAGAAAAAACCCGCACCCAGCGCGAGTTGCAGAACACCTTCTTCACCAAGTGGGTGCCCTATGAGAGCTGGTTCGCTGAACAGCAGCGGATCATGAAACAGGGCGGCAAGATCCTGAAGGTGGAACTGGCCACCGGGCGTCCCCAAGTGAACGTGGGCAACTGAAACTACTGGCGATCAAGCCTTTCGTTTCCACCAGTTCACCACTCCCAGAATCACTCCCCTCGGGCCCTGCCACCGCAACCCGTGCGCACGCCACCCGGCCCATGGCCGGGCTTTTTTGTTGACCAGCCTGCGGCCGGACGCCAGCCCCGCGGGACTCGACAAGCCCACCCCCGGCGCGGCTCAATGGGGGACCAATCCCTGCCCCTCGGGCCCAGGCACCTTGAGCATTACCGTTCTGCGCCCGACCGATCAGCGCCCCAGGGATCGGAGAACGAACCCGCGGGCTTCGAACGAGGGCGGACTTGCCGCATCCCTGCGGGGCCTGCTGCCCTGGCCCTGGGAAGCCTGGCCCACCGAGGCCCGGCTTCTGCTCGGCCTCGTGGGACTGTGGTGCGCCCTCGGGGTGCTGGTGCTCGCCTCCGCCAGCTGGTGGGTTGCCGAGCGGGAGATGGGCGACGGGGCCTACTACCTCAAGCGCCAGCTGATCTGGATGGCAGCCAGCTGGGGGCTGCTGTTGCTCGGCGTTCGGATTCCGCTACGCCGCTGGCTGCACCTGGCGCCCCTGGCCCTGCTGGTGGGCTGCCTGCTGGTGGCGGCCACACTGGTGGTGGGCAGCACGGTGAACGGGGCCAGCCGCTGGCTGGTGCTGGGACCCCTGCAGCTGCAGCCCTCCGAGCTGGTGAAACCCTTCGTGGTGCTCCAGGGGGCCGCCCTGTTCGCCCACTGGCGGCGCATCGGCCTCGACCAGAAGCTGCTCTGGCTGGGGGTGTTCGGGCTGTTGATCCTGATGATCCTCAAGCAGCCCAACCTCAGCACTGCCGCGCTCACCGGGCTGCTGCTGTGGCTGATGGCCCTGGCGGCGGGGCTGGGGCTGCCCCTGCTGCTGGGCGCCGCCACGGCCGGCGGCCTGCTGGGAGCGGCGAGCATCACCCTCAACACCTACCAGCGCCTGCGGGTGGTGTCGTTCCTGGATCCCTGGCGTGATGCCCAGGGAGATGGGTACCAGCTGGTGCAGAGCCTGCTGGCCATTGGCTCAGGGGGCGTGTTCGGCGAAGGCTTCGGCCTCTCCACCCAGAAATTGCAATACCTGCCGATCCAGAGCACGGATTTCATCTTCGCCGTGTTCGCCGAGGAGTTCGGCTTCGTGGGGTCGGTAGCGCTGCTGCTGTTCCTGCTGCTGTTCGGCTTTGTAGGGCTGCGGGTGGCCCTGAGTTGCCGCAGCAACCAGCAGCGGCTCGTCGCCATGGGCTGCACCACCCTGCTGGTGGGCCAGTCGATCCTGAACATCGCCGTGGCCAGTGGCGCCATGCCCACCACCGGCCTGCCTCTGCCGATGATCAGCTACGGCGGCAACTCCCTGATGGCCAGCCTGCTGATCTGCGGCCTGCTGATCCGTTGCGCGCTGGAATCCGGCGGTCTGGTTCCCATCAGCCGCGTCAGCCGCCGGCGCCGCCCCGTCCCCGCCCGATAGGGTGTGCGTATGAGCACAATCGGGTGGGCACTATCCAGCTGGCCTCCAGCCATCGTGTCCATGGCCACTGCCTCCCTGGCCAACTTCTCCCTGGCCAACTTCTCCCTGGCCAACTTCTCCCTGGCCGTCAGCGATCTGGCCCAGCTGAGTGAAGCTCTCCTGCAACGGTCGCTGAGCGCACCCGGCCCGGGAACGCTGGCCCTGGTTTTCGGGGGAGGACTGCTCACCAGCCTCGGCCCCTGCTCACTGTCGTTGCTGCCGGTGACCCTGGCCTACCTGGCCGGGTTCGGGGCTGCAGATGGCCGCGGCAAGGGCGTTGGCGACCTTGGCGCCGGCCACGCCCTGAGCCCCGCCACAACCCCCTGGCTGCGCAGCCTCTGCTTCGCGGGCGGCATCGTCAGCGCCCTCGTGCTGCTGGGCCTGGCCAGCGGGCTGCTGGGCCGCCTCTACGGCCAGCTACCCGGCCTGATTCCCACCCTGGTGGCGGTGCTGGCCCTGGCTATGGGGCTCAACCTGCTGGGGCTGCTGCGGCTGCCCCTGCCGGCCGGCCCCGATCCAGAGCACTGGCGGCAGCGGGTGCCCGCGCCCCTGGGCCCCCTGTCAGCCGGTCTGGCCTTCGGTCTGGCGGCCACGCCCTGCACCACACCGGTGCTGGCCGTGCTGCTGGGCTGGATGGCCCAGACCGGCCAACCCCTGGCCGGCATGCTCCTGCTCACCTGCTTCGGTGCCGGCCAGGTGCTGCCGCTGCTGCTGGCCGGCACCGCCGCCGCCAGCCTGCCCAGCCTTCTGCGCCTGCGGCAGGTTGGGCAGTGGGTGCCCCCGATCAGTGGGGCGGTGCTGGTGGGCACCGGCCTGCTCACCCTTGTGGCCAACTGGTCGTGAACACCCCGGCATCCAGGGCAATCAACCGGTTGGCGGCGTGGATCTCGGATCTGCGGGTGGCCATCGGGCTGCTGGTGGTGATCGCCGTCGCCAGCGGCTTGGGGACAGTGATCCCCCAGAAGGAGCCAGAAGGCCTCTACCACCAGCTCTACGACAACCAGCCCTGGCTGGGGCTGCTGAACGCCGATCGGCTGCTCGATTTGCAGCTCGATCACGTGTATTCCAGCTCCTGGTTTCTGGGGCTGCTGGCCTGGCTGGGGCTGGCGCTGCTGCTGTGCAGCTGGAGGCGGCAGTGGCCGGCACTGCAGGCGGCGCTGCGCTGGATTGACTACCGGTCGCCGCGACAGCTCAGCAAGCTGAGCGTGGCCCAGTCTCTGCCGGCTGAAGACCCCAGCGCCAGCCTGGCCCATCTGGAGCAGCTGCTGCGGCAGCAGGGCTGGCAGGTGCGGCGCCACCCCGACCGCCTGGCGGCCCGCCGTGGGCTGCTGGGCCGCGTGGGCCCGCTGCTGGTGCACGCCGGGCTGGTGGTGCTGCTGGTGGGTGCCGCCTGGGGCGTGCTGGGCGGGCAGCGGGCCGAGCAGTTTCTGGCCCCCGGCCGCAGCCTCGACCTGATCGACAGTCGCGGCCACAGCCAGCTCGTGCTGGCCCTCGACTCCTTCACCGTGGAGCGCGACCCGGCCGGACGGCCGGAGCAGTTCCGCTCCCAGCTGCGGCTGCTGGAGGGCTCAGGAGACGACAACCCAGCCCTGCTGCGCCAGGCCGAGATCAGCGTCAACCACCCGCTGCGCTTCCGCGGCGTGACCCTCTACCAGGCCGACTGGAGCCTGGCGGCGATCAGCGTGCAGCTGGGCCGAAGCCCGCTTCTGCAGTTGCCGCTGCAGTCCTTCCCCCAGCTGGGCGAGCAGGTGTGGGGGCTGGTGCTGCCAACCCGCCCGGACGGCAGCGATCCCGTGCTGCTCAGCCTTGGCAGCGAACAGGGCCCCGTGGACGTTTACGGCGCAGACGGCCGTCTGATCGGCTCGCTGGCGGTTGGGGGGGAACCCCTGGAGGTGAATGGCCTGCCGCTGCGGGTCGGGTCGGTGTTGCCGGCCAGCGGCATCCTGCTCAAGCGCGACCCGGGAGTGCCTCTGGTGTATGCGGGCTTTGCCATCGCCATGGTGGGCGGGGCCCTGAGCCTGCTGGCCACCCGCCAGCTCTGGGCGATTGCCGAAGACACCCCGTCCAGCAGCCGGCTGCACGTGGCCGGGCTGTGCAACCGCAACCTCACGGGCTTCGCCGCCGAGCTGCCGCTGCTGCTCAGCAGGGTTGCCGCTGGCCGTGACTGACCCGCACCACGGTGTGCACATTGCCCCGGGGATTGAAGTCGGCCTCCAGCTGCATCCATTGCGGCTCACAGGCGGCCACCAAGTCGTCGAGGATGCGGTTGGCGGCCTCCTCATGGGAAATGGCGCGGTTGCGGAAGCTGTTCACGTAGAGCTTGATCGCCTTCAGCTCCATCACCCGGGGGCCGGGTTGGTAGAGCAGGCGGAGGTTGGCGAAATCGGGATAGCCGGAAAAGGGACACAGGCAGGTGAACTCCGGCAGGCTGATGGCGATCTCGTAGCTGCGGCCCGGCCGTGGATTGTCGAAACAGATGAGTTCCGCTTCGGCAATCGCCCTCTCGCCGTAGCGGGGCGTGCGGGTCTGATCAGTGGACGACATGGAGGTGTGGCCGGGGCTGGGGAGATCCTATGGAGGGTCCCGCACAGCCGTAGCAACCGCTACGACAACCCCCGATCAGCTCAGGTCTGATGGGCCCCGTTCCGGCCCCAGGCCTGGACCCTCTGAGAGACTCGGCATCGAGTCCATCCCCACCCCAGCCCAGCAGCTTCCATGAAAAAAGTCGAGGCCATCATTCGTCCCTTCAAGCTCGAGGACGTCAAGATCGCGCTGGTGAATGCGGGCATCGTGGGCATGACCGTGAGTGAGGTGCGCGGCTTCGGCCGGCAGAAAGGCCAGGTGGAGCGTTACCGCGGCTCGGAATTCACCGTGGAGTTTCTGCAGAAACTGAAACTGGAGATCGTCGTCGATGACGACAAGGTCGACACCGTGGTGGAGGCGATCCAGAGCGCGGCTCGCACCGGTGAGATCGGCGACGGCAAGATCTTTGTGAACACGATCGACGCGGTGATCCGCATCCGCACCGGCGACCGTGACAGCGGCGCCATCTGAGGGCCGGCGCTCCGCCGTGACGTTGGCCCTCAGGGCCCGGTCAGGGTGGCCTCCACCAGCCGCTTGATCGCGGCCGCGTCCAGGGCCCCGGGGATACACCCAGCTGGGGCCGGACCCTGATCCCGGGAGCGCAGCCAGAGCAGATACTCGTGGTTTCCGGCCGGGCCGGTGATCGGCGAGGCAACCAGTCCCGCAGGCTCCAGAGCGAGCTGGGCCGCAGCGCCGACCACCCCGGCGATGGCATCGCCATGGGCCTCCGGGTCTCGCACCACGCCACCCTTGCCCACCCGGCCCCTGCCCACCTCGAACTGGGGCTTCACCAGCACCACCAGATCCAACCCGGCACTGGGGGCCTGGGGTTGCAGCAGCGCCAGCAGGGCGGGCAGCACCAGGGCCAGGGAAATGAACGACACATCGACCACGGCCAGATCCGGCCGCGGATCCTCGGGGCCGTAGAGATCGGCCGCGCTGAGGTGGCGCAGGTTGGTGCGCTCCCGCAGCACCACCCGCGGGTCGGTGCGCAGGCTCCAGGCCGTCTGGCCATAGCCCACATCAATGCCGTAGATGCGCGCAGCTCCGTGCTGGAGCAGGCAGTCACTGAAGCCTCCCGTGGAGATGCCGCCATCGAGGCACACCCGTCCCCGCACCGGCAGCGCGAACGCCCGCAGGGCGGCCTCCAGCTTCTCGCCGCCGCGGGAGACGAAACGCGGTGGCTGGCGCACCTCCAGGACCAGATCGGCGGAGACGTCGGTGCCGGGCTTGTCCAGCAGCCGGTCCCCACTGCGCACCCGGCCAGCCCGGATCAGCTGCTGGGCCTGCTGGCGGCTGGCCGCCAGGCCTCGGGCCACCAGCTCCAGGTCGAGGCGTTGCTTGCGGGGGCTTGGGGCCATGGCGCCCGGGAGCGGGCCGGGGGGAATTGTGTGATCAAACCACAATCGAAACGAAACAGATTCTTCCCAGGCTCCGGGTTGTCCGGTAGATCGCGGGAAGATGGGGGTAGCCCAGCCTTGCCGTCATGGCCCCGCGCCCTGCCAGTAGCTCACCCCCGGCCCGTTCTTCATCCTTGGCCAGCCGCCAGTCCGTCCGCCGCTCGCCCGCCGGCACCGGGGGCGCCACGGTGCTGGATCTACTCCAGCCCGGCAGCTTCGTGAAACTGCGCAACCAGCCCAGGGATCTGCCGCCCTTCGAGTTGATCCGCTGCCGCGGTGGCCGCTGCTGGGTGCGGCAGCAGGCCTGGGGGGGCGCGGTGCAGTGGGAGGTGGCGCACCAGCGGCTCACCGCAGTGGCCTGAGGGGGGCCTGAGCGGAGCGCCAGCCCTCCGGGCTCTGGCGATCCGCTCAGGCGGGCCCCTGGGGCTGGCAGGGGTGGAGCCCAATCACAAGGCAGCAGGCCCGTTACACTTAGCCCACGTTCCGGGATCCGGCCCGGGCGAGGTGTCGCGCGCGCAGCGCGGGTTGAGCGCGCCCGGGCCGGATCCCGGCGACCCATACATTGGGAAGATTGTGCGCCCCTGGCGGCCTTGATCGATCGGTACACCCTGCCCGAGATGGGCAACCTCTGGAGCGAAGAGGCCAAGTTCCAGAGCTGGCTGGATGTGGAGATCGCCGCCACCGAAGCCAACTGCGAGCTGGGCCGGGTGCCGGCCGAGGCGGTGGCCACGATCAAGGAGAAGGCCGCCTTCAGCGTGGAGCGCATCCTCGAGGTCGAGGCGGAAGTGCGCCACGACGTGATCGCCTTCCTCACCAACGTGAATGAACACGTGGGCGATGTCGGGCGCTACATCCATGTGGGCATGACCAGTTCCGATGTGCTCGACACCGGCCTGGCCCTGCAGCTCAAGGCCTCGGTGCAGCTGTTGCGCCGTGAGCTCGACCGGCTGGCCGACACCATCCGGACGCTGGCGCGTGAGCACAAGGCCACGGTGATGATCGGCCGCAGCCACGCCATCCATGGCGAGCCGATCACCTTCGGCTTCAAAGTGGCCGGCTGGCTGGCGGAGGTTGAGCGCAACCGCGAGCGGCTGGAGCGCCTGGAGACCGTGGTGAGCGTGGGCCAGATCAGCGGCGCCATGGGCACCTATGCCAACACCGATCCCAAGGTGGAGGAACTGGCCTGCGCCCGCCTCGGCCTGATGCCCGACACCGCCAGCACCCAGGTGATCAGCCGCGACCGCCACGCTGAATACGTGCAGACCCTGGCCCTGGTGGGCGCAGCCCTGGAGCGCTTCTCCACCGAGATCCGCAATCTGCAGCGCACCGACGTGCTCGAGGTGGAGGAGAACTTCGCCAAGGGCCAGAAGGGCAGCTCGGCCATGCCCCACAAGCGCAACCCGATCCGCAGCGAACGCATCAGCGGCCTGGCGCGGGTGCTGCGCAGCTATGTGGTGGCGGCCCTGGAAAACTGCGCCCTCTGGCACGAGCGCGACATCAGCCACAGTTCGGTGGAACGGATGATGCTGCCCGACTGCTCGGTGACGCTTCACTTCATGCTTCGGGAGATGACCGACGTGGTGCGGGGGCTGGGGGTCTATCCCGACAACATGGCCCGCAACATGAATGTGTATGGAGGGGTGGTGTTCAGCCAGCGGGTGCTGCTGGCTCTGGTGGAGGCGGGTCTCAGCCGCGAAGAGGCCTATCGGATCGTGCAGCGCAACGCCCACAGCGCCTGGAACACAGACGGTGGCGACTTCCGCGCCAACCTCGAAGCCGACACTGAGGTGGCCACCCGGCTCAGCCCCACCGGGCTGGCCGCGTGCTTCTCCACCGAACTGCACCAGGCCAACCTGGGGGTGATCTGGGAGCGGCTGGGGATCTGAACGGGCTGCCCCCCGGCCTCAGCCCGTCCCTCAGCCCGTCATCGTTGGACCAGATTTGGATCAGTTCGCAAAGATGCGGTAGAGCGAGGCGGCGTTGAGCACAGGCCCGAAGGGAGTGACGGCCTGGAGCAGGAAGTCGTTGAAGCGGGTCCAGCCATTGCGGGGCACCACCACCATGTCGCCGTTGTGCAGCGCGGGGTTGGCCGGTGAATCGAGGGCAGCTGAGGGGTCAAAGGCAATGCTGCGCACATCAATCTCGCCGGTGGACTGCACCCGGATCAAACGGATTTCGCGGGGATTCGCCCTCCCAGGGTCCACGTCCCCGGCTGCGATCACCGCCGCGGCCAGGGGGCTGTTGGAGCGCACCTGCTTGAGGCCGGGCTGGCGCACCTCGCCCACCACGGTCACGCCGATGGTGTCGGGGGCGAAGTTGGAGGCGGCGGTGCGGATCAGCACATCGCTGGGCTTGGGAAGCTCCGAGCGGGCCACCCGCACCATGTCGCCGTCGTACAGAAACGGGTTGACGGTGCTGCGGTTGTTCATCAGCAGCTCTTGGTAGTCGAAGCGATACTCCGCTGCCCGCCCCCCGGGCACGGGGTTGGGGCGGCTGAGCACTACCTCGGTCAGGTCAGCCACCGCCGTGATGCCACCGGCGCGTTGCACCGCGTCCACCAGGGTGGGCCAGCCGGCCGTGGGAATGGTGGTGCCGCTGGCGGCCGGCCCGGCCGCCGCCAGGGTGCCCGCCTGGGTGCCCTGGGTGAGGGTGTAGAAACCGGGCTTCTGGACCTCCCCCAGCAGGGTCACCCGCACCGGACGCGGCGCCACCAGGTCGAGATACACCAGGGGATTGCGCAGGAAGCGGTCGTAGCCCTCGGTGATGCGCTGCCGGGCCTCATCCAGCGTCAGCCCCCAGACGGGAACCGCCCCCAGCCGCGGCAGGTTGATGGTGCCATCCCCGAGCACCTCCACCTGGGCCCCGTAGCCCTCCACCATGAACACCGACATGGTGAGGCGATCGCCAGGACCGAGGCGGTAGCGGAAGCTGCCGATCCCCGGATCCACGCTGGGCGAGGTGAATCTGGCGGCCGTGGCGGCCGGCGGCGGCGGGGCTGCCTCCCCCAGAGGCGCCGGTGTGCGCAGCTGGGGACGGGTCAGCGGACGAGGCGGCTCGAGTTCGTAACGGCCGGGATCGGGAATCGGGAAGGCCTCGGGCTGAACCGCCGGCTGGGCCAGGGAGCCTGGGGGCGCCGCCAAACCTGCCAGCGCTGTGGCCGTCATGCCGAGGGGAACCAGAGTCAGGGGCGTGAGCAGCAGGGTGAGGGATCGCCGTCGCAGGGAGCGGCCACCGGTTCGGTCTGCAGAGCTGAGCGGAGATGAAGACACGGGGCCTGGGGGCAGAGGGAACCGGGGCAGGCCGGGCGGCGGGGGACACCAGGGCGAGCGGGCTAATCTTCACGCACCTCCAACCCCATCGTGAAGACGAGCGACGGAAATCCGTTGAATCTCTCCGCCGCGATCGCTCTTCCCCCTGATCGGATCCAAGCGGATCTGTCCCCCTTCCGGCTGTTGTGTTCCCAGGGGCTCGATCTCTACCTGCTGCCCGGCGAGCGCTTCGGGCCCTACGCCGAACCCGTTGGCGAACTGCGCGAGCTCACCTACCGCCAGCAGCTCTCAGGCTCCGGCAAAAGCCGGGACCTGGACAGCCGTGACCCCCATTACGACCACTTCCTGCTGGTGGAGGCCAGCAGTGGCGAGCTGGCGGGCTCGGCCCGGTTGCAGTTCGTGCCCGCTCACCCAACCACTGGACCCGGCGGCCCGGGTGCCGCGCGCCTGCCCGGCAGCCAGCAGTCGTATCTGGAGCACGTGTACCCCGGCATCAAGGCCGATCTGGCCAGCCGGGGCAACCATCTGGAGATCGGCCGTGTGGCCCTGGCGCCCCGCTTTCAGCGCCAGCCCCACACCCTGATGCTGCTGTTCCGGGGCGGCCTGCAGGTGGCCGTGGGCGCGGGCTACGGCTCCATCCATGGCCTGGTGTCCTACAACCACTTCACCTATGGGGAAGCGGTGAACCGGGAGTTTCTGGGCACCCTGCTGCGCCCCCCCTTCCTGGATGTCTCATTGCCCCATCCCCAGCCCCGCCATCCGCTGGACGGCCTGGCACCGGATCCGAGGCCGGCAGCAGTGCCCACCATCCAGGAGCTGGAACTGGACATCCGCCACCGGCTCGATCCCACCTTCCGGCTGCCCGTGCTGCTGCGCCAGTACATCAATCTGATGGAAGCCCGGGTGCGCAACCTGTCGCTGGCCCGGGACTTCAACCAGATCACCGAGATCCTGATGGCCGCCGATCTGGCGCGGATCCCGGCCCGCAGGCTGGCCCACTTCATCGCCTTCGAGCACGAGCCGATCTACCGGACCTTCAGCTGGTATCGGGGGGGATGAGGCGGTGCCAGTGAACTGGTACGTTGCCATCCGATCAGGGCGGGGCCGAGGGACTTGATGCACGCAGGCCCCGACAACGACAGCCGCGGAGCCTCGTCCCCAGCGCCTGGAGGGGAGAGCCTGCAGGGCCGTTTGATCGAGATCCTGCAGCGCATCTCCGGTGCCGATCCGGAGCAGATCACGCCTGAGGCACGCCTGATCGAGGACATCGGCATCGATTCCCTGGGCTTCTACGAGATCCTGATCGAGGCCGACGAGTGCCTCGGCATCAAGATCCAGGAGGAGGACCTGCTGCGCTTCCGCACCGTCGGGGATGTCCAGCGACACCTGGAATCGCTGGAGTCAGGCGATGGCACGAACAGCTGAGCGGGTCGCCGTGACCGGCTGGGGAGCGATCACCCCCCTGGCCGGCGATGCCGACGGCACCTGGACCGCCACCCTCGCGGGCCGCAGCGGCATCCGGGCTCTGCAGGAGGCATGGGCCAGCGACCTACCCGCCCGCATCGCCGGCTGCGTCGACGCCGATGTGGCCGGAGCCCTCGAACCCCTGCAACGCCGGCGCCTGGACCGCTGCTCCCAGCTGGGCCTGCTGGCGGCCCGCCAGGCCTGGAACCAGGCCCGGCCCCACCTGGCCGGGGTCGACGCGGCCAGGGTGGCGGTGGTGATCGGCACCGGCATCGGCGGCCTGGCCACCCTGGAGCGACAGCACTGCAACCTGCTGGAAGCCGGTCCCGGGCGGGTGAACCCGCTCACCGTGCCGATGCTGATCCCCAATGCCGCCGCGGGCCAGATCGCCATCGACCTGGGGCTGCACGGCGGCGCCCACACCCCCGTGTCGGCCTGTGCATCCGGTGCCGAAGCGCTGCTGCTGGCCCAGATGCTGCTCAACGACGACCGGGCCGACGTGGTGATCGCCGGCGGCAGCGAAGCCCCGGTGAACCGGCTGGGGCTGGTGGGCTTTGCGGCCATGCGGGCCCTCTCCTGCCGCAATGACACCCCGGACCAGGCCTCCCGCCCCTACAGCCGCGACCGCGACGGCTTCGTGCTCTCCGAGGGTGCCGGGGCCCTAGTGCTGCAGCGCCCGGACGACCTGCAGGCCGACAACCCCCGACCCCTGGGCTGGCTGCTGGCCTGCGGCAGCAGCAGCGACGGGCACCACATCGTGGCCCCGGAACCGGATGGGCTGCGGGCCAGTGCCGCCATGGCCGATGCCCTGCGCAGGGCCGATCTGGGGGTGGAGGCGCTCAGCTTCGTGCAGGCCCATGCCACCGGCACGCCGGTGGGGGATCTGGCGGAGGCCCGCGCCCTGGCGCGCACCCTCGGCGCCCACAGCCGCGACCTGCCGGTCACCGCCCCCAAGGGCCAACTGGGGCACCTGCTCGGGGCCGCCGGCGCCGTGGAGACGATCCTGGCCCTCCAGGCCCTGCGCCGGGGACTAGTGCCCCGCTCGCTGAATGCCGACCCCGTCGACCCTGCCATCGAGCTGGCGGTGGTGCGGGACGCTCCCCTGGCCCTCGCGGGCGGGGAGGCTGCCGGGGAGCGCTACGCCCTCAAGAACGCCTTCGGCTTCGGCGGCCACAACATCAGCCTGTTGCTGGCGGCCTGAGCTCGGCGGCGGCGTAGTGGGCCTGCACGGCCCGCACGAAAGTCTGGCGGTCGCAGCCCCGGTGGTCGGCATGGCTCGCCGGCAGAGCATGATCCGCCGGCAGGGCCAGATCGCGGGAGCGCCCGCGGCGGCAGTGGATGGTGGCCAGGGGGGCGCTGAGCCGGGCGAGCAGCAGCCCCAGGGGGCGGTAGAGGTCGCGGCTGGAGGTGCTCAGGCCGTGGTAGCTGAAGGTCCAGGGCACGATCAGAGCCCCGTGTTTGCGGGCCAGCAGCAGGGCGCTGGCGGAGACGCGCTCACGGATGGGGGTGACCAGAGAGCCATTGGGAGCGAGCATCACCTCACCGCGTTCCGCCAGGGTGCGCGAGGCCCCGTACAGGGCCGAGGTGCGCGAGCGGCCGTCGCGGTGGTCCATCAGGCCATGGCCGGCGTTGGCCGCCGAGGCGGAGAACCAGGGCATGATCCGGCTCAGGTGCAGGTTGGCCGTGGTGATGCTCGGCAGCCGGAGCACGCCCTGCACCACCAGCACATCGGCGGGGTGCTCATGGTTCCAGATGTGCACCAGGGGAATCCCCTCCGGTTCGCTGGGATGGCTGTCATCCACCACCACGCTGATGCCCAGGGCCCGCAGCCCCACCTGGGCGGTGGCCACGAGCAGCCGGGCGGCCAGCTGGCGCCGGCCCAGGCCCAGGGCCAGCAGCTGCAGGCCGTAGACCACGAAGTAGGAAACGCCCCAGAACAGCCGGGACAGCACCCGCAAGGGCAGCAACAGGGGAGAACTGGCTGACGACTGGCCGGGGGCGGACAGCCGCGGCCGTGGCGCCAGCCGGCGCGCCTCCGGTCCGATCGGAAACGTGGTGCGGAAGGGAAAATCGCCGTCGAAATTGCCGTTCACCTGGGTGGTGGTCACCAGGTGGTCGTAGAAGCGGTAGAACAGCGGCCGGTCGCTGGTGTGGGGCTCGCGCCAGAACTGATTCAGGTGTTGCTGGTCAGTGAGGCCTGGCAGGTGGTAGAAGGTCTGGCCCATCACCTTGGTGGGCACGGCGTGATAAAGCGCCTGAAGGCCCACGGTGCTGTTCACGGTCACCACTCCGCGGCAGGTGCGCAGGAAACGGCTCAGGGCGCCGTCGTGGAAGTAGTGAACCCGACCCTCCACCCCGTAGCGGCGGGCCAGCAGCTGGATCAGCCGGCCGTAGTGGTTGTAGCCGCGGTCGCGGGGATGGTGCTTGAAGGCCAGATGGTCGGAGGCATGGGCGTGGCGGGCGAAGGAGCTGATCACGTCCTCGATGAAGTCATGCATGCCCCGGTAGGGCGACCCCAGCTGCACCTGGGAGTCGCTCGACACCTGCAGCACCGCAAGGAAATAGGAGAGATGCTCCAGAAGGCGCCGCTTGAGCCCCCGCTCCTGCCAGCGGTAGAGCCAGTAGCGCCAGCTGCCGCGCAGCTGGCACCAGAGAAACCGCGGCGAGGGCTGGAGCTTGTGCTCACCCTCGATGATCGGGTAGCGGGTGAAGGCGTGCTGGATGAAGGTGGGGGCCTTCCAGAGCTTGCGCCAGCGCCAGCCCGGATCCAGGGTGCCCTGGGGCAGAGCATCCACGGGCGGCAGCTGGCGGTAGAAGGCCACGGGCTGGTTGAGGTTGGAGCGGGCATTCACCCGCTCTCGCTCCAGGGTCACGTAGTTGGGACGGATGTAGCCCAGCTCGAACACCCAGGCCTCGATGCCGGCGCTGCGCGCCTCCTCAATGGCGATGCGGTGAGGAATGATGAAATCGCCATACATGAAAATGTGGCGGATGCCGCGCTCGTGGATCAACTCGCGCACAAACGGCCGCCAGGCCTGCATCGATCCATCGAACGGCACCCGCACCTCCCGCGGGAACCCGAACTCGCGGAGGGGAAAGCTCACCTTGGTGACCGGGATGCCACAGCCGCGCAGGTAGCGGCAGAAGCGGGCGAAGAACAGCCCGATCGGTCCCATCAGCAGCAGCACCGGGCCGTCGATCCGCACCTGAACCAACTGCACCGGCGCCGGAGCGGGGGCCCGTTCTGTGGTCAACGCGGTGTCCTGCGGGGCAATGCCTTGGCCAACTCTGCCACCCCAGGCAAGGGGCTCAGCGCCGCCGCAGCCGGCCCCAGTGGCGGAAGATGCGCTGGCGCAGGCTAAGGGGCACCGGTGGTGCCGAGCGCCAGGCCAGCAGCTCCTCGATCGCCTGCTCCGGCTCGATGAACAGGCCGCTGTGGCGGCTCACGTAGCGGGGATAGTCGATCAGGGCGCCATGCACCAGGGCATCGAGGCTGAGCTGGCGGCCGCGCCGCTCACAGCGCAGGCGGTCGTGGCTGAGGCCCCAGCCTGCATAGAAGGGCAGGCCCCAGGTGTGCACCTCCAGCTCCCGCAGCAGGGCCTCGAAGCCGGCGATCGAGGTGAGCACGTGCAGGGCGTCGATCTGGGTGAACAGCTGCTGGATCGCGGCGTCCACCACCAGCTCGTCACACCAGTCACGGGCCGCCGCCTCGTTCGAGCCCGGCCGGCACAGTCCCGCCAGCACATCAGGATGGGGCTTGTAGAGGAGGTAGGCCGCGGGCTCGGCGGCCCGCACCGCCTGCAGCAGGCCCAGGTTGGTGCGCACCCCCGGGGCGCCCAGCCGGATCGAGGCATCCGATTCCACCTGCCCCACCACCAGCACCACCCGCCGAAACCCGGCCGGTCGGCGCCAGGGGGGCGCCTGGAGGTTGTATTTGGTGATCGCCTCCGCCACCAGCCGCCGCCGCAGCGCCCGCGCCCGCCGCAGCTGCTGGTCGTCCCAGTGGCCGGTGGCCAGGCCATGCTCCAGATCGCTGGGGCCACCGGCGTCGTAGTAGATGCCGCGCCGGTCGATCACCCAGGAGATCGGATCGATCAGGTCGGCCCCCAGCCCCACCGAGCGCAGAAAGCCATCCTCGGCGTGCAGCAGCGGCAATGCCCGGCGGCGGGCCGCCTCCAGCAGCCGCGGTGAGGCCCGCCGGCCCCACACCGCCAGCGCCTGGGCACGGCGGCCCGGAGCCTGCCACTGGAACCGGAAGCGCAGCCGGCTGCCGGCCAGGAAGCGGCGCAGCACCCGCTGCTTCCAGGGCGTGAAGCCGAAGGCCTCGATTCGCCCGGGCAGCTGGGCCCGCAGCCGGCGCTGCAGGCCGATGGCTGTGATCAGCTCGTCGGGCCCACAGATCTGGTGGCGGTGGGGATCCACATAGACGGCGTAGTCCACCAGGGCCGCCTGCACCAGATCGGCCAGCTGGCGGGGGCCGGCGTCGGCGCGGCGCGGCGGCGGTGGCAGGGCGTCGTGGCTGAGACCCCAGCCGGCGTAGAAGGGCATGCCGAAGCAGTGCACCGGCCGGCCCCAGAGCAGGGCCTCGAAACCCAGCTGGGAGGTGACCACATACACCGCTTCCGCGTGCTCCAGCAGGGCGGTGGGATGGCCGCCGCTGGCCTCCAGCCGGATCCGCGGGTGCTGCAGCTGCCGGGGCTGGAAATGGCCGCGCTTGCGGCCCCGCACCACATCCGGGTGGGTCTTGACGAGCACCAGCCGCTGGGGATGGTGGGCCAGGGCCGCGGCGAGCATGGCCTGGAAGCTGGCGGCCGTGGCGTCGCCGAGGCCGATCGAGAGGTCGCCGGCGGTCTGATCGACCACCAGCACGAAGGGCTCCGCCGGCGCCGGCCCCTCGCGGGCGCCGTTGTACTTGCTCACCCGCTGCTCACACCACAGGCGGCGCAGGGCCTCGGCCCGCTCCAGCTGCTCTGCCGTGTGGGGGGAGGCGATCAGGCGCTCCAGGCGGCTGGGGCGGCCAGCGTCGTAGTAGATGCCGGTGTCATCGATCACCAGGCCCAGCGGTGCGCTGTCGGGGCCCAGGTCCAGAGAGCGCAGGAAGGCGTCCTCGCAGCGCCAGAGCGGCAGCTGCCGCCGCCGGGCCAGCCGCTCGGCCCGGCGGGCGCTGGGTTTGCGCCCCCAGCCCAGCAGGGCGTCGAGCTCGGCACCCGCGCAGCGGGCCGCGCCGGTCACCAGCCTGTGCTGGGCCAGCAGTGCGGCCAGGGTGCGATGGCGCAGCATGCCGGCAGCCGGCAGCCCCAGGCGGGCCGCTGGGAGAGGAGAGGCCAAGGGCGAGTCGGGGAGCCGCCGACGGGGAGCTGGCGGGAGCGCGGCTCAGGCTACCGGCCGCGCCGTGGCTGCTACCTTCAGCCCAAGTGCTGCCGGGGCCCCAGGGCGGACCGACTGCCTCATGCACAGCTCGTTCGACCAGCTCTGCGCAGCCGTTGCCGACGACATCGGCATGCCGGTGGGCCGGGTGCGTCGGGTGGCGCTGGCCCTGGAGCGCCAGCGTCTGCGCGCGGCCAGTGCGGCCCCTGGATCGGACCCGCTGGCGGCGCCGGCCGGCGCTCCCCAGGGATCGGCCGCCCAGGACGACCCCCTGCGCTGGTATCCGCTCGGAGCCAATGGCCGGCTGCGGCCACCGCTGCCGGAGCGGCCATGAGCGCCCCCGGAGCCGCCGGCAGCATTGATCCGGACCTGCCGCCCCTGGCCCTGATCCCGGCCCGGGGGGGCTCCAAGGGCGTGCCAGGCAAAAATCTGCGCCCCGTGGGCGAGGTCCCCCTGCTGGCCCGCACGGTGCGGGCCGCCCGGGCTGCCGCCAGCCTCGGGCCGGTGTGGGTGAGCAGCGACGACGAAGCGATCGGGGCCCTGGCCGAACGGGAAGGGGCCGGCTGGTTGCGGCGGCCCGCCGATCTGGCCGGAGACACCGCCAGCTCGGAGGCGGCCCTGCTGCACGCCCTGCAGTCCCTGGCGGAGCAGGGACCCTTGCCGGCGCTGTTCGTGTTTCTGCAGTGCACCTCACCGTTCACTCGGGGGGAGCACATCGACATGGTGGTGGGGCAGCTGCAGGCGTCCGAAGCCGCCATGGCCTTCAGCGTGACGCCCTGGCATGGGTTTCTCTGGGGCCGCGATCCCGCCGGCCATGGCGTGGGGGTGAACCATGATCCGAGCCGGCCCCGCCCGCGCCGGCAGGACCTCGCACCCACCTTTCTGGAGACCGGAGCGATCTACGCCATCCGCACTCTGGCCTTCCTGGAGCGGGGCACCCGCTTCATGGCGCCCACCCTGCCGGTAACGATCGACGCGCCGGCACCGGAGATCGACACCGCCGCCGATCTGGCCCTGTGCCGGCAGCTGGCACCCCTGCTCGATGGGCCGCACGGGGCCACCAGCCTGGAGACGGGCCGTTGAGCGCCCTGCAGGGACACCACATCGCCGCGCTGGCCTGCTTCGACTCGTTCGGCAAGACGGCCATGAACCTGCTGCATGCGGCACGGCGCGCCGGGGCGCAGACCACCCTGCACCTGATGGAGCTGCCGGGCCGCAAGCTGTCCCGCCGCCAGGTGCTGGAGATCCGCCGCATCGGCCCGCGCACCGAACTGCGCCAACACCTCTGGGGACAACTGCGCAGCCTGCGCAGTGAGCTGGCCAGCCTGGACGCCCTGGTGCTGGGCCTCGACGGACGCCGCAGCCGCGAGACCCTGCTGCTGCTGCAGTCGGAGTGGTCGGGTGAGCAGCGCCGGCCGGTGCTCGTGAGCGCCTATCCCGGGATCCTCTTCCGCCACCAGCTCGAGGGGATGATGGATCGCTCGGGGGTGGATCTGCTCTGCCTGAACGCCGAGGTGGACCTGGAGCTCTACCGACGCGGCTGCCACGACCTGGGCATCGATGGCGGCAATGCCCTGCTGACCGGTCTGCCGATCCTCTGGTCGCTGCAACCGCGGCCACAGCCGGCTGAGCCGGGGGCGATCGTGTTCTTCGAGCAGCCCTCGGTGCCCGACAACCCGATCCAGCGCCGCTACCTCTGCCGCCGGCTGGCGGATCTGGCCCGGGCCTGGCCGGATCATCCGGTGATCTTCAAGCCCCGCACCTCCAGCGTGGAGGCCACCCTGCACCGGCACCACGGAGAGATGGCCCGCCGGGTGGCCAAGATGGGCCGCAAGATCAGCAACCTGCGCATCAGCCACAAGCCCAGCCTGGCCCTGCTGCAACGCTGCGCCTGTGCGATCACCGTCTCATCGACGGCCGCCATGGAGGCCATGGCCCTGGGGGTGAGCACCCGCATCGTGGCCGACCTGGGGATCAACGAAACCCTCGGCAACCACTACTTCCTCGGTTCCGGCGCCCTGGCCGACTTCGACGCCATCGTGCGCGATCCCTTCACCCCCTGCCACGACCCGATCTGGCTGGCCAGCCACGGCCACTGCAGCGAGGGCGCGGACCGCTTCGTGGCTTCCCTGGCCGCCCGGCTGGAGCAGCCAACCCAGCCCGCCAGCGCTGCCAGGCCAGGCCCCCCCGGCTGGGGCAGTGAGGCCTGGCAGCGCTATGCCCTGGCCCGGGGTGGCCGGCGGATGCTGAGCTCGGCCGGGGCCCGCTCCCGCCAGGGGGCCAGCCACCGCGGCCGCGACCTGCTGCGCCGGATCCGCCAGCAGCTGGTGGGCCTGTGGGGGATGGAGCGGCTGCTCAAGGGCCGATGAAGCTGGCCCTGATCAGCGACTCGCCGGCAGCTCTGCAGGCCTGCCTGCACCTGGCCCGCCAGCTGCACGGGGCCGGCGTGGAGGTGACCCAGATCGTGGCGCCGGCCCTGGAGGCCTCCCTGCAGGCCGCGGCACCAGCAGAGCGCAGCAGGGCCCTGGTGATGGAGCCGCTGGCCTTCGCCACCAGCGAGCTGATGGACCACCTCGAGGCCGCCGGAGTGTTCCTCGATCCGCCACGGCTGGCTGCCTTTCGGCAGGGGCACCAGCGGGCAGCAAGCCTGCGCGGACAGCGCGGGCGGCCCCTGTTCAGCGGCCCGCTGCAGCCGCTGGTGGGCGATGCCCTCAGCGCCGATCTGCTGCCACGGCTGGGCTACGACCTGATCTGCCTCCACGGCCAGACCCAGGTGGAGGCGCTGGCCTGGCTGGTGCGGGGCAGCGCCCATGCCGCCCAGGCCCATGCCGCCATCGGCCTGTGGAGCCTGCCCAGCGCACCGGTCGGCCTGGCCGTGAGTGAACGGCCGCAGCTGCTGGTGCTGGAGCAACGGGCCGTGCCCGGCAGCGCGCGGGAGAAGGCCCTGCTCTACCGCCGGTTCCAGGCCCTGGCCCTGGCCTCCCCCGGCTGGACCGTGCGCCTGCAGCCCGACTATCCGCTGCCCGGCGATCCGCAGCTGTGGGAGGAGACGACCCTGGCCTGGCATCACCGGCAGGACCGACAGCGGCCCGCCAATCTGCAGCTGGGTCAGCTGGAGGACCTTCCCCTCAGCCTGATGCAGGCCTGGGCCTGCCTGGGAATCAGCTCCCCCTGGCTACTCAGCGCCATGGTGCGGGGCAAGCCCACGGTGGTGCTGGGCGACTACGGCATCCGCACCGAGTTCGATGGGCCGCTGTTCTTCGGCTCTGGACTGATGCGGCGGCTGGCTGACTGTCAGCCGCTCGAGCGCCTGCTCACGGCACCCGCCGCCAACGCCGGCTGGCTGGCGGACCTGGGCTGGGCGATCGCCGACGGGCCCCAGCGGCTGCGGCGACAGCTGGAGGCGCTGGCCCGATGACCCTGAAGCTGCTGCTGGTGGCCGACAGCGACAGCCAACTGTTGGCCGCTCAGGCCCTGGCCCAGGGCGCCGGGGCGGGGCGGGCAGCCATCACCGTGAATGCGGTACCACGGGAGGGCACCCCCGCAGCGGTGCTGGAGGCGCTGGAGCGACAGGGGGAGCTGTGGCGGCAGTCGCTGCGGCAGCTGTTGAACGAGCCGCGCCTCGATGGCTTCGATGCCATCGGCGTGTACCTCACCGGCAGCAAGCTGGCGGAATTCCGCAGCGTCTACCTGGCCAGCCGGCGGCAGCTGGGCCGACCGACCCGTCCCCTGTTCTGTGGCTTCAACGGCGTGGTGCTGGAGCGCTTCGAGGAGGCGATCGCCTGGCGGCTGGGCTACGACCTGATCTGCCTCAATGGCCCCCGCGATCAGGCCCGGCTGGAGCTGATGCTGCGCCACACCCCCTTCGCGGGCCAGCGCTCTGTGCTCACGGGGTTGAATCGGCAGCGGGGAGTGGAGCCGCAAGGGGGGCGCCTCAACCGGCTGGTCTTCGCCGAGCAGGTGGTGATGCCGGCTGAAGCGGCCGAGCGGCGCCGGCTGGTGCGCAGCCTGGCGGCGCTGGCCCGCCGCTCCCCCGACTGGGAGGTGCTGATCAAGCCCCGGGTGGCCCCCCACGAGAGCACCTTCCACACCGTGGAAACCCACATCGACCAGACGCTGGTGGAGGCCCTCGGCAGCCCTCCGGCCAACCTGCGAATCAGCTACGAGCCCCTGGCAGCACTGCTGGCCAGCAGCCGGGTGATGGCGACGGTGTCCTCCACGGCCTTCTTCGACGCCCTGGACCTGGGCTGCAAGCCAGTGGTGTTGGCCGATTTCGGGCTGCGCCACGACCTTGGCACCCCCTTCTTCGCCGGCTCCGGTGTGCTGCGCCAACTGGAATCCGCCGCCGATCTGGAGAGCCTGGCGGCGGGGCCAGACCCCGATCCCGACTGGCTGGAGTGGGTGGGGTATCACCCGCGCTTCACTGCCGAGAACCTGCTGGAGGCCCTCGAACAGCTGGCGACAGAGGCCGGGCCTGCTGAGCCGGTGCTGCAGCATCCGGGCTACGTGATCAACGCCGCCGAGCTGGCCACCAACCAGCTGCGCCGCGCGGCGGAGGCGGCCCTGGGCCGCCGCGACCTGGAGGAGGCGGTGCGGCTGCTGGAGATCGCCCAGCTGCAGCGCCCTGATCACCGCAACATCGCCCGGCGGCTTGCGGCCATGCGCATCGCCAACCCGATCGCGCGCCGGCTGGCCCTGCTGGTGACGCCCCGCTTTCGGGCCTAGATTCAAGCTCACAACAAAGGGCAGGCGGAGACTTGGGGCAGGCGGGCATGCAGGCAGTTCAGGCGGTGCAGATTGAGCGCAATTTCACCCAGTTCGTTGTCTTTGCCGAAGACTCGATCCTCTCCGCTCTCAACAAGATCACGGCCAACAAATCCCGCCTGATCTTCGTGGTGTCGGAAGCGGGCATCCTCCAGGGGGTGCTCAGCGACGGCGACTTCCGTCGCTGGATCGGCTCCAGCGACGGGATCGATCTGGGCCTGCCGGTGACCGCCGCCATGAATCCGCGCTGCGTCTCGGCCCCCGAGGGCAGCGCCGGCAGCGAGCTGGCCGCGCTGTTCTCCCAGAAGATCCAGGTGATCCCCCTGCTCGATGACCACGGACGGGTGGTGGCCGTGGCTCGGGGTGCCCGGCGCCAGCTGGATCTGGCCGGCCGGGCGATCGGCGCTGACGCTCCCGCCTTCGTGATCGCCGAGATCGGCAACAACCACAACGGCAGCCTGGAGCTGGCCCTGCGGCTGATCGATGCCGCCGCCGAGGCCGGGGCCGACTGTGCCAAGTTTCAGATGCGCGACATGGGGCGCCTCTACGTCAACGCCGGCGACAGCAATGACATGGCGTCCGATCTGGGCACCCAGTACACCCTGGATCTGCTGGAGCGCTTCCAGCTCAGCGACGACCAGCTCTATCGCTGCTTCGACCATGCCCTCGCCCGGGGCCTGATTCCGCTCTGCACACCCTGGGACGAGACCAGCCTGGAGAAGCTCGACCGCTGGGGGATGGCGGGCTTCAAGGTGGCGTCGGCCGACTTCACCAACCACCAGCTGCTCGGGGCCATCGCCAACACCGGCAAACCGCTGATCGCCTCCACCGGCATGGCCACCGAGCAGGAGATCTCGGCCGGCATCCGCCATCTGCGCGGACAGGGAGCCGCCTTCGTACTGCTGCACTGCAACTCCACCTATCCCACTCCGTTCAAGGACGTGAATCTGCGCTATCTGCAGCGGCTGGCGGAGCTGGCCGAGGGACCGGTGGGCTACTCGGGCCACGAACGGGGCTTCGCGGTCCCGATCGCCGCTGTGGCCCTCGGTGCCGCCGTGGTGGAGAAACACATCACCCTCGACCGGGCCATGGAGGGCAATGACCACAAAGTGAGCCTGCTGCCCGATGAGTTCGCCGCCATGGTGGCCGGCATCCGGGCGGTGGAGGACTCCCTGGGCTCGGAGGCCGCCCGAAGCCTCAGCCAGGGGGAGCTGATGAACCGTGAAGTGCTGGCCAAGAGCCTGGTGGCCGCCTGCACCATTCCCGCCGGCGTGCCGGTGACCCGCGAGATGGTCCGCATCCAGAGCCCGGGGCAGGGGCTGCAGCCCTACCGGCTCAACGATCTGCTGGGCAAGGTGCTGCACAGCGCCAAGGGGGAGGGGGAGTGCTTCTTCGCCTCCGATCTCGACCAGCCCGCCGCCCAGCCACGCCCCTACCGCTTCGCCCACCGCTTCGGGGTGCCGGTGCGCTATCACGATCTGCACCGCTTCTCCGGAGCCAGCAACCTCGATCTGGTGGAGATCCACCTCAGCTACAAGGATGTGGAGCTGGACATCGATGCCGTGCTCCCCGCCCGGGTGCCCATGGGCCTGGTGGTGCACGCGCCGGAGCTGTTCGCCGGCGACCACACCCTCGATCTCTGCAGCGACGACGCCGACTACCGCCGCCGCTCGGTGGCGGAACTGCAGCGGGTGATCGACATCTCAGCCCGCCTGCGCCGCCGTTTCGACTGCCCCGAGCCGGTGCTGCTGGTGACCAACGTGGGCGGTTTCTCCAGCCAGCGTCACCTTGATCCGCGGGAACGGGAGGCCCTGCTGGAGCGACTGGTGGAGAGCCTGGCCCAGGTGTGCGGTGACGAGGTGGAGATCATCCCCCAGACCATGCCCCCCTTCCCCTGGCACTTCGGCGGCCAGCGCTTTCACAACCTGTTCGTAGATGCCGACACGATCGAGGCCTTCTGCCGGAGCCAGGCCATGCGGGTGTGCCTGGATGTGTCCCACTCCAAACTCGCCTGCAACCACCTGCACGAGCCCTTCTCGCTGTTTCTGGAGCGGATCCTTCCCTTCACCGCCCACCTGCACCTGGCCGATGCCAGCGGTGTGGATGGCGAAGGGCTGCAGATCGATGAGGGCGAGGTGGACTGGGCCAGCGTCTTCCGGCTTCTGGGCCAGCTGGCCCCACAGGCGTCCTTCATCCCCGAGATCTGGCAGGGCCACAAGAACAACGGCGAGGGGGCCTGGCTGGCCCTCGAGCGCCTCGAGCACCACCAGCTGGCCCAGCAGCGCACCCCCGTCGCTGCATGATGGCCGCCGACAGTGCAGCAGTGGCTTTGGGGGACCACTTCATCCTGTTCGAGCGCCTTCCCCTGATCTACGGACGGGTGCCGAAGGTGGCCAACTCCTCGGTGAAGGCAGCCCTCACCCGCTTGCTGGAGCAGCCACCGGATGAGGGCTGGCGCACCACCAGCGATGCCTTCTGGCGCCGGGGCACCCACGGCGAAACCCGGCTGATCAATGCCGAGGCCGCCAGCCAGCGCCGCGCCACCCATCTGATCTTCAGCTTCGTGCGCAACCCCTTCGATCGGCTGGTGTCGGCCTACAACAACAAACTGATCGAGAACGACAGCCTCTCAGGCGCCATGGAGCGGATGGGGCTGGAGCGCGGGATGCCCTTCGAGCGCTTCCTTGAGGTGGTGATCCACACCGCCGATGCGGATCTCGACGTGCACCTGCTGCCCCAGAGCACCATCCTCTGCCACGAGGGGGTGCCGGTGCCCTCGTTCATCGGCAAGCTGGAAGCGATCAATGAACATTGGCGGGCCCTGCGCCGCCGGCTACGCCAGTGGGGGCTACCGCCCCTGGGCCGTCTGCCCGCCAAGAACGTGCGCCGGGATGGGAACACCGACCTTAGTGGCTATTTCCACAACCCACAGCTAATCGATCTGGTCCTGGAGCGCTACCGCCAGGACGTGGAGCTCCTCTACGCCGACCAGCCCCTCGACCAGCTGGCGCAGGGGATCCTGACCCAGTCCCCAGCTGTCTGGGAGCGCTGGAGCGAACCCGTGGGATCCCTGACGTAGCATCCGGCACATCATCATGGCAGTTCCGTTTGGGCCTCAACCGGCGTCTGCGCAAGCTGATCGATGCGGGAGTGAAGGGGGAGCACCAGCAGGATATGGAGCGCTGCGGCGCTTCGCTGCCCACCTTCATCATCATCGGCGCGGCCAAGTCGGCCACCACCACCCTCACCACGATCCTGCCGCGGCACCCGCAGATCTTCATCAGCAAGCCCAAGGAACCGAAGTTCTTCGGCCGCTGCTACGACAAGGGCTGGCAGTGGTACGCGCGGCTGTTCCGCAAGGCCAAACGCCGGCCCCTGCGGGGTGAGGCCACCACGATGTATGCCAGCGCCCTGAGCGGCTTTCAGCAGGCACCGGCGCTGATGCACCGCTACCTGCCGGAGCTGAAGCTGGTGTACGTGGTGCGCCATCCCCTCGATCGCATCGAATCCCAGTGGCGCCATCGCAGTGGACGCAAACGGGGAACGCCGCGCTTCGATGCCATGCTGCGTTCCCGCCATCTGCGCAAGTTGATTGTGGGCTGCTCGCTCTACCACGAGCGACTGCAGAGCTTCCGGGCCTTCTATCCCGATCGGCAGATCCACTGCCTCACCTTCGAGGATCTGGTGAGCCAGCCCCAGGCCACGCTCTCCGAGTTGCTGGAGTTTCTGGGGGCCTCCACCAGCCCCGAACACGTGCAGCTGCTGCTCGATGACGGGCAACTGCCTCGGGTGAACGAGGCGGGCGACAAGGGCCGCAAACTCATCCCACCGCCCACCTGGACGCCGCGCCTGCGCCGCCAGCTGGCAGATCTCCTGCGGCCCGACGCCGAGCGCATGCTGGCCTACATGAACAAGCCGGCCACCACCTGGGACTTGTGAGCAGCATGAGCGTTCACACCCGCGATCTCGACGCCCTGCTCGGCGCGCTCGTGGCTGCGCTGCCGGCACCGGCGGATGGCCAGCATGGCAGCGCCTCCTGGCGGTTTGCCGAGCGCTGGGGGGTGCCCGGCGTGGTGGTGTGCCGTGATCGGGACCTGGCCAGCACGCTGAGCGCGGGCCGCGGCGGCGACACCGTGCTGCACAGCATGGTTCCCCTGGTCTCACTGCTGGCCGAGGGGGATGGGCCTCCGGTGGAGGTGCTGTTTCTCGACGGCGCCGATCCGGGCAAGGACGATCTGCGGCTGAAGGGGGCCGACGCCCCGGCCCTGGTGGTCGCCGCCCTGCCGCAGGCCCCCTGGCGCCGGCGCTGGGCCAGCAATGGTACGACTGCCTCGCCCGGGCTGGCGGTGAGGAGCTGTTCCGGCACCGCCGCTACCGCAGCAGGCCTCCGGAGATGTGCCTGGCCGCTGCCGCCGCACCACCGGCTCCCGCCCCGCGTATCCAGAGCATCGATTTCCGGGACACCCTTATCACTCCAGGGCTGATTCAAAGTCTCAACAGGGGGTTGGCCCTGGCTGGCGCGTGGCCATCGCCAGAAGTGCCGTGATGACGTACATCACCTCGCCAGTGGCCACATTCAGGGCGGCAAACAGGGTCGTGGTGCCGTGGCGGATGGTGTCGTGGGTGACAGACGCCTTCCACGTAGCCCAGGCCCATGGGCAGCAGCGGCTGGGTGCGGTCCAGCGCCTGGGTCTGGGTCTTTTCTTCGACGCAGAGCACCATCGCCTTGTCGG
Source organism: Cyanobium sp. PLM2.Bin73 (assembly GCA_007694915.1). GTDB lineage: Bacteria > Cyanobacteriota > Cyanobacteriia > PCC-6307 > Cyanobiaceae > NIES-981. Next base: position 97,896 of record REEV01000120.1, read on the forward strand.
GCGGGTTCAGGTACAGGCCGACGATGTCCCGCACCTTCTCCACGAAGAAGGGATCGGTCGAGCGTTTGAAATGCTTCTGCCGGTGGGGCTGCACCGAGAAGGTCTGCAGCCAGCGGTGCACGGTGGTCTACCGCAAGCGGAAGCCCTTCGGGCTAGGAGCCTGTCGCGAATAGACCAGCAGCCAGCCTCTCCACAGACGCCCTGAAGTCTGCCCAGATGCCAATGACTGCCGTGGATCTGGGCGATAAAATTGGGCATGCGGAAGCCCAAGTCCTTCCGCCCCTGGCAGCCGGAGCAGACCACCCTGCTGCCGCCGTCACCTCGCGAGTGGCTCTCCGAGGACCACCAGGTGTATTTCCTGCTCGATCTGGTGGACGAGCTGGATCTCTCAGAGATCCTGATCCCCCCCCAGGCCAAGGATTCCAGAGGTGAGAAGGGATTCGATCCCCGCATTCTGACGAAGCTACTGCTCAACGCCTACTGCGTGGGCATCGTCTCCTCCCGCGAGATCGAGCGTGCCTGCTACGAGGACCTGGCCCTCAGGGTGTTGACGGGGAACCAACAGCCCGCCCCCAGCTGGATCAGTGAGTTCCGGCGCCGCAACCTTGACGCCCTCAAGGATCTGTTCAGTCAGATCCTGCGGCTGTGCCAGAAGGCCGGGATGGTGAGCCTGGGTCATGTGGCGCTGGATGGCACCAAGGTGCAGGCCAATGCCAGTAAGCACAAGGCCATGAGCCACGAGCG
>REEV01000067.1 GCA_007694915.1 Cyanobium sp. PLM2.Bin73
CTCAGCGGATCTGCTTCTTCTTCTGCTGCCAGATGAAGAAGGTGGCGGTGGCCACCACCGCCAGCAGCGGCACGGCGGTGAGCAGCAGCAGGATCACGGCGGTCCAGTCGGTGTACATCGCGGCGAAATCCGGGCGTGCGCCAGTATCCCAGCCCGCCGCCGCCGCCAGCCATGACCGATGCGCAGGCGAGGGGCGGCGACCCCATCGATTCCCTGGACACCCTCCTGCGCCGCCAGCGCCAGCCGCTGCGGGCCCTGTTCAGCCCCGGCTGCGTGGCGGTGATCGGGGCCAGTGAGCGGCCCGGCAGCGTGGGACGGGGCCTGCTCTGGAACCTGATCCGCTCGCCCTTCGGCGGCACCGTCTATCCGGTGCATCCCAGCCGCCACAGCGTGCTCGGGGTGTGCTGCTGCCCCACGCTGGCGGCGGTGCCCGAGCCGGTGGACCTGGCCTTGATCGCCACCCCGGCGGCGGCTGTGCCCGCCCAGCTGGCGGCCTGCGCGGCGGCGGGGGTGAAGGCTGCGATCGTGCTGTCGGGCGGCTTCCGGGAGGTGGGGGCCGAGGGGCTGGCGCTGGAGAACGAGCTGCGGGCCATCCTGCGCGGCTCCGGCCTCCGCCTGCTGGGCCCCAACTGCCTGGGGCTGATGAACCCGCGCCTGGGCCTCAATGCCAGCTCCGCCGCGCGGCTGGCGGCGCCCGGGCACGTGGGCTTCCTGAGCCAGTCGCGGGCCGTGGCCACGGCGATGCTCGACTGGAGCCATCAGCAGGGGGTGGGCTTCAGCGCCGTCGTGTCGATCGGCTCGATGCTGGATGTGGGCTGGGGTGATCTGATCACGGTGCTGGGGGACGACCCCGCCACCCGCAGCATCGTGATCCACATGGAGACGATCGGCGACGCCCGCTCGTTCGTGTCGGCGGCGCGGGAGGTGGCGCTGAGCAAGCCGATCGTGCTGATCCGGGGCGGCCGCAGCGCCGAGGCGGCGCGGGCGGCGGCCATCCACACCGGCGCCTCGGCGGGCAGCGATGCGGTGCTGGAGGCGGCGCTGCGGCGCTGCGGGGTGCTGCGGGTGGACCGCCTCTCCGACCTGTTCGACCTGGCCGACGTGCTGGCCCGCGAGCCGCGGCGGCCCAGCGGCCCGCGGCTGGCGATCGTCACCAACGCCGGCGGCCCGGGCGTGCTCGCCACCGACGCCCTGGTGCGCAGCGGCGGCCAGCTGGCCGAGCTGGCTCCCGCAAGCCTGGCCGCTCTGGAGGCCGTGCTGCCGCCCCACTGGAGCCGGGCCAATCCCATCGACATCCTCGGCGACGCCGATCCGGAGCGCTACGGGCGGGCCGTGGAGATCGCCCTCGCCGACCCCGGCTGCGATGGCCTGCTGGCGATCCTCACCCCCCTGGCGATGAGCGATCCCACCACCACGGCCCAGCGCCTGCGGGAGCTGGCCGAGCGCAGCGGCAAACCACTGCTGGCCAGCTGGATGGGAGGCGAGGAGGTGGCCGCCGGGGTGGCGATCCTCAAAGCCGCCGGCATTGCCACCAACCCCCATCCCGATGCCGCCGCCCGGCTGTTCAGCAGCCTGTGGCGTTTCAGCTACACCCTGCGCGGGCTCTACGAAACCCCCGCCCTGCTGCCCGAGAGCGATGGCCAGGCCGGTTCCGCGGCGGCCGACCATGGCGCCGGCGCCCGGGTGCTGGCCCAGGCTCAGGCCGCGGGCCGCGAGTGGCTCAGCCGCCAGGAGGCCCGCCAGCTGCTGGCCAGCTACGGCATCCCGGTGCCCGATCCCGCCGAGGCGCCCGCGCCAGCCGGCTCTGGGGCGGGGGCGCTGGAGCTGCGCCTGGGTAGCCGGGTGGATGCCCAGTTCGGGCCGGTGATCCTGTTCGGTTGCGGCGGGCCCCTGGCGGAGGTGGTGGACGACAGCGCTGTGGGCCTGCCGCCGTTGAACACCACCCTGGCGCGGCGGCTGCTGGAGCAGACCCGGGTGTATGGCGCCCTGCAGGGCCGGGGCGGCGGCCCTGCGGCCGATCTGGAGGAACTGGAGCGGCTGCTGGTGCGGCTCAGCCAGCTGGTGCTGGAGCAGCCGGCGATTCTCGAGATCGCCATCGATCCGCTGCTGGTGCGGCCCGGGGACCCCCGCCGGCCCCTGCTGGCCCTCGAGGCCCGCATCCGCATCCAGGCGGTGGCGGGGGCCACCTGCCACCTGCCGCGGCCGGCGATCCGGCCCTACCCCAGCCAGTACGTGCGGCCCTGGCGGCTGCTGGACGGCACGCCGGTGACGATCCGGCCCATCCGTCCGGAGGACGAGCCCCTGCTGGTGACCTTCCACCGCAGCCTTTCCCAGGAGAGCGTGTACACCCGCTACTTCCACCTCACCTCCCTCAGCCACCGCATCGCCCACGAGCGGCTGGTGCGGATCTGCTTCAGCGACTACGAGCGCGAGCTGGCCCTGGTGGTGGACCGGCGCGATCCCACCAGCGGAGAGCACCAGCTGCTGGCGGTGGGGCGCCTCAGCCGCCAGCACGAGCGCAACGACGCCGAGTTCTCGATGCTGATCGGCGATGCCCACCAGCACCAGGGCCTGGGCACGGCCCTGCTGGGCCAGCTGCTGCGCGCCGGCCGCGACGAGGGCATCGAGCGGGTGACGGCGGAGATCCTGCGCGAGAACGGGGCCATGCAGCGGGTGTGCCGCCGGCTCGGCTTCCAGCTCCAGCCGGGCGACGGGGTGATCGAGGCCTGGATCGACCTGGCCACGGCCGTGCTGCCGGACGATCCGGCCCCCGGCGATCAGGCCGCCAGCAGCGCCTCCACATGGGCGGCGGCGCCCCCGGCCAGCCCCTGGAGTCCGTAGCCCCCCTCCAGCACCGACACCAGCCGGCCCTGGCCGTGGTCGGCGGCGATCGCCAGGCAGAGCTCGGTGAGGGCGGTGTAGTCGGCGTCTTCGAGCAGGAAGTGGCCGAGGGGATCGTGGCGGTGGCCGTCGAAGCCGGCCGACACCAGCACCAGCTGGGGGCGGAAGCGGGCGGCCGCCGGCGCCAGGACCGCCTCCAGGGCGCTGAGCACCGCCGCACCCTCGCTGTAGGCGGGCAGGGGGCAGTTGAGGGTGAAGCCGAGCCCCGCCCCCGCGCCCCGCTCCTCGGCGGCGCCGCTGCCGGGGTAGTTGCCCCACTCGTGCACGCTGGCGTAGAGCACGCTGGGGTCGCTCCAGAAGATCTCCTGGGTGCCGTTGCCGTGGTGGAGGTCCCAGTCGATGATCAGCACCCGCTCCAGGCCGTGCACCGCCTGGGCATGGCGGGCGGCCAGGGCGACGTTGTTGAAGATGCAGAAGCCCATGCCCCGGTCGGCCTCGGCGTGGTGCCCGGGGGGGCGCACCACGGCGAAGGCGTTGCTGAGCCGCCCGGCCAGCACGGCATCCACCGCCGCCAGGGTGCCGCCGGCCGCCAGCCGGGCCACGTCTTCGGAGTGCTCGCCGATGGGGGTGTCGCCGGTGGAGAGCTGGGCGGCGCCGTAGGCCACCTCGCGGCGCACCGTCTGCAGGTAGCGGGCGCTGTGGCAGCGGCGCAGTTCGCGGTCCACGGCCGGGCGGGGCTGGATCAGCCGGCAGCGCTGCAGCAGGCCGCGGCGCTGCAGCTCGGCCTCGATCGCCTCCAGCCGCCGGGGGCTCTCGGGATGGCCCAGGCCTGCGTCGTGCAGGCGGAAGGCCGGATCGATCACCAGTCCGGTGACAGCCATGGCGCACTCCCCGGCCACACTTCCCCCACAATCGCTGACACCGGCCCCGGGGCTGGCTAGGCAGGAGTGAGCGCCGCACCCCGTGTGCGTGCCCCCGCCCCAGCCTGCCCCTCGCCGGCCACCAGCCGATGATCGCCCCACCCGCCGCGCCGTCCCCGCCGCCTGAGGCCGTGCCCGCTGAGGCCCTGCCCCCGGCGGCGGTGGAGCGCACCACGCGGCTGATCCGCCAGCACCGCGGCCGTGCCGACGCCCTGATCGAGGTGCTGCACCAGGTGCAGGAGCTCTACGGCTACCTGCCGGCTGGAGCCCTGGCCCAGGTGGCCCGGGAGCTGAAGCTGCCGCTTTCTCGGGTGCACGGGGTGGCCAGCTTCTACCACCTGTTCCGGCTGGAGGCCCCCACTGCCCACCGCTGCGCCGTGTGCCTGGGCACCGCCTGCTTCGTGAAGGGCGGCGGTGAGCTGGCCGAGCGGATCGAGCGCCGCCTGGGACTGCGCATGGACGATGCCGCCGGCAACGGCACCTGGGCCCTGGAGCACGTGAGTTGCCTGGGGGCCTGCGGCCAGGCGCCGGTGCTGGTGGTGGACGGCCAGCTGGAGCCGCGCCTGCCGATGGACGACCCTGCCGCCCTCGACGCCCGCCTGGCGGCCCTGGGGCTGACGGCCGCGGCGGACCCCGACCCCAACGGAGCTTCGTGATGGCCGCCACTCCCCAGTTGCAACTGCGCTGCTGCGCCGCCAGCGGCTGCCGCTCCGCCGGCTCCGAGGCGCTGCAGGCGGCCCTGCTCGCCGCCCGCGACCAGCTCGGCGGCGCCGCCGAGGCGGTGACGATCAAGCCGGTGGGCTGCCTGCGGCTGTGCGGCCGCGGCCCGTTGGTGGCCGTTGACCGCAGCGGTGGGGACGGCCAGGAGTCTTCCGCCGGCAGCACCGAGCTCTACGCCGAGCTCACCCCCGAGCAGGCCCCCGCCCTGCTGGCGGCGGCCACCGGCCTGGGGGAGGGTCCGGCGGCCGCCCAGCGCCTCGATCCCGCCCATCCCTTCTTCGCGTTGCAGAAGCCGGTGGTGCTGGAGGGCTGCGGGGTGGTGAACCCGGAGTCGATCGACGACGCCCTGGCCCACGGCACCTACGCCCAGCTCAAGCGCGTGCTGCTGGAGTGCAGCCCCGAGCAGGTGCGCGACCAGGTGAAGCGCAGCGGCCTGCGCGGCCGCGGCGGCGCCGGCTATCCCAGCGGCCTGAAGTGGGACACGGTGGCCCTGCAGCCCCCCGGCCCCCGCTACGTGGTGTGCAACGCCGATGAGGGCGACCCCGGCGCCTTCATGGACCGCAGCGTGCTGGAGAGCGATCCCCACCGGCTGATCGAGGGCATGGCGATCGCCGCCTACGCCGTGGGCGCCGAGCAGGGCTATGTGTATGTGCGGGCCGAGTATCCGCTGGCGATCGAGCGCCTGCGGCTGGCGCTGCGCCAGGCCCGCGGCAAGGGGCTGCTGGGGGCCGGCATCGCCGGCAGCAGCTTCAACCTGCGCCTGGAGGTGCGGGTGGGGGCCGGCGCCTACGTGTGCGGCGAGGAAACGGCGCTGCTGGCCTCGATCCAGGGCCAGCGCGGCACGCCCCGGCCGCGGCCGCCCTACCCGGCTCAGAAGGGCCTGTGGGATGCCCCCACCCTGATCAACAACGTGGAGACCCTCACCTCGATCCCGGTGATCCTGCGCGAGGGCGGCGACTGGTACGCGTCGATCGGCACCGAGGGCAGCAAGGGCACCAAGGTGTTCGCCCTCTCCGGCGCGGTGGCCAACACCGGCCTGGTGGAGGTGCCGATGGGCACCACGCTGCGCACGGTGGTGCAGACCATCGGCGGCGGCGTGCCCGGCGCCGGTGGAGCCGACGGCGGCGTCAAGGCGGTGCAGACCGGCGGCCCCTCGGGCGGCTGCATCCCCGCCCACCTGCTCGACACCCCGGTGGACTACGAGAGCCTGAAGGCCCTGGGCTCGATGATGGGCTCGGGCGGCCTGGTGGTGATGGGCGAAACCACCTCGATGCCGGAGGTGGCGCGCCACTTCATGCGCTTCAGCGTGAACGAGAGCTGCGGCAAGTGCGTGCCCTGCCGCGCCGGCACCGTGCAGCTGGCCCATCTGCTCGATCGCTTCGTGGAGCGGCGGGCCACCCTGGCCGACCTGGAGCGGCTCGAGGAGCTGTGCACGATGGTGGGCGCCACCAGCCTCTGCGGCCTGGGCCAGGCGGCCCCCAACCCGGTGCTCAGCACCCTGCGCTACTTCCGCCAGGAGTACCAGGCGGCCTGCCGCGACCCCGACCAGTGCGAACCCCTTGATGCCTGCCTGCTGCAGGAGGTGACCCGATGAGCGTGCACACCCTCACGGTGGATGGGATCGAGGTGGCGGTGCCCGAGGGGGCCAGCCTGCTCGATGCGGTGCGGGCCGCCGGTGTGGAGCTGCCCACCCTCTGCCATCTCGATGGCCTCACGCCGGTGGGGGCCTGCCGGCTCTGCCTGGTGGAGATGGAGAGCAGCGGCCACCTGCAGCCCGCCTGCGCCACCGCCGCCGGCGAGGGCATGGCGGTGCTCACCCAGACGCCCCAGCTGCAGCACTACCGGCGCATGGCGGTGGAGCTGTTCTTCGCCGAGGGCAACCACGTGTGCGCCTTCTGCGTGGCCAACGGCAACTGCGAGCTGCAGGACGTGGCGGTGGCGGTGGGGATGGACCACTCCCGCTTCCCCTACCAGTACCCCCACCGGCGGGTGGACGCCTCCCACCCCCAGTTCGCGATCGACCACCACCGCTGCATCCTCTGCACCCGCTGCGTGCGGGTGTGCGATGAGATCGAGGGGGCCCACGTGTGGGACGTGGCCAACCGCGGCGGCGAGTGCTCGATCATCGCCGGCCTCGATCAGCCCTGGGGCGAGGTGCAGGCCTGCACCTCCTGCGGCAAGTGCGTGGACGTGTGCCCCACCGGCGCCATCTTCCGCAAGGACGACACCACCGCCGAGAAGCAGGCGAACCGGGAGCGGCCCCAGCTGCTGCGCAGCGCCCGCGAACAACACCAATGGCAGAACCAATGACCGTGAGCCCGCGATGACCGCCCCCACCAACAAACTGCGCTTCGCCACCGTGTGGCTGGCCGGCTGCAGCGGCTGCCACATGTCGTTCCTCGATCTCGACGAGTGGCTGTTCGAGCTGGCCGAGCACGTGGATGTGGTGTTCTCGCCGGTGGCCAGCGACATCAAGGCCTACCCCGAGCAGGTGGATGTGTGCCTGGTGGAGGGGGCGGTGGCCAACGCCGACAACCTGGAGCTGGCCCTGCAGCTGCGCCAGCGCACCCGGATGGTGATCTCCTTCGGCGACTGCGCCGTGACCGGCAACGTGCCGGCGTTGCGCAACCTCTGGAGCGACGGCGATCAGGCCAGCCGCCAGGCGGTGCTGGAGCGGGCCTATGTGGAGCTGGCCGACTCCGGTGCCCAGCACCCCCATGCCCCCGGCATCGTGCCCGAGCTGCTGGAGCGGGTGCGTCCCCTGCACGAGGTGATCCCGGTGGATCTCTACCTGCCCGGCTGCCCGCCTTCGGCGGAACGCATCCGCGCCGCCATCGAGCCGCTGCTCAAAGGTGAGCTGCCGGCGATGGACGGCAGGGCGATGTTGAAGTTTGGCTAGCTGCCAGAAGGACCCCCCCCATGACCCGCACCATCACGATCGACCCGGTGACCCGCATCGAGGGTCACGCCAAGATCACCTTGCACCTCGATGAGGCGGGGCGGCTGGCCGATGCCCGCTTCCACGTGGTGGAGTACCGCGGCTTTGAAACCTTCTGCGAGGGCCGGCCGTTCACGGAGATGGCCGGCATCACGGCGCGCATCTGCGGCATCTGCCCGGTGAGCCACCTGCTGGCGGCCGCGAAAACCGGCGACAAGCTGCTGGCGGTGCAGCCGCCACTGGCGGCGCGCAAGCTGCGGCGGATGCTCAACCTGGCCCAGCTCTGCCAGAGCCACGCGCTCTCGTTCTTTCATCTCAGCAGTCCTGATTTCCTGCTGGGCTGGGAGAGCGATCCGGCCCGCCGCAATGTGTTCGGCCTGATGGCGGCCGACCCGGATCTGGCCCGCGCCGGCATCCGCCTGCGCCAGTTCGGCCAGCAGGTGCTGGAGCTGCTGGGGGGGCGCAAGATCCATTCGGCCTGGGCGGTGCCCGGCGGGGTGCGCACGCCGTTGAGCGCCGAGGCGCGGGCCTGGATCCTGGAGCGCCTTCCGGAGGCGAAGGCCACGGTGGCCACGGCCCTGGAGCTCTACAAAACGCTCCTCGATGGGCCGCTGCAGCGGGAGCAGAGCACCTTCGGCGACTTCCCCTCGCTGTTCATGGGCCTGGTGGGGCCGGGCGGGCGCTGGGACTGCATCGATGGCCTGATCCGCTTCATCGACAGCGACGGCCGGATCGTGGCCGATGGCCTCTCGGAAGACGACTACGCCAGCTATCTGGGTGAGGCGGTGGAGAGCTGGAGTTATCTCAAGTTCCCCTACTACAAGCCGCTCGGTTATCCCGAGGGGATCTACCGGGTGGGGCCCCTGGCGCGGCTGAACGTGTGCGAGGCGATCGGCACCCCCTGGGCCGACGCCGAGCTGGCCGAGTTCCGCCAGCGCAGCGGCACCGCAGGCAGCAACGGCCGCATCGTCACCTCCTCGTTTGCCTTCCACCACGCCCGGCTGGTGGAGATCGTGGCCTGCCTGGAGGGCATCGAGCAGCTGGTGGCCGACGACAGCCTGATGACCGATCGCATCCGTGCCCGCGCCGACCTCAACGCCAACGAGGCGGTGGGGGTGAGTGAGGCGCCGCGGGGCACGTTGTTTCACCACTACCGCGTGGACGACGACGGCCTGATCACCCGGGTGAACCTGATCATCGCCACCGGCCAGAACAACCTGGCCATGAACCGCACCGTGGCCCAGATCGCCCGGGAGTTCATCACCGAGCCGGTGGCCGACGGCGCCGAGATCCCCGAGCCCCTGCTCAACCGGGTGGAGGCGGGCATCCGCTGCTTCGATCCCTGCCTCTCCTGCAGCACCCACGCCGCCGGCCAGATGCCCCTGCACATCGAGCTGCGGGATGCAGCGGGTGGATTGGTGGCGGAGCGGCTGCGGGGGTGAGCTGGGAGGTGGGGAGGCTTTTGTATCCCAGTGAACGGTCTTCTGCGGATCCGCATACGATCCGTGGGCTTGGCGACGAGAGTTCGAAAGCCCCTGCAGCTGCTTGCTTTACGCGGTGGTGTGCTCAGGGTTGGGGGCTCTTATGCTGCTGAAAGGGCTGGGTGGGAGATCTTATAGGGGGCGCCCAATTAGCGTTGGAAAGATGCGATCAGGCATGGTGGACGCGGCTATGCTGAGAGAGACGCTCAAAAATTGACTTGTCACCAACCGTCTTCCGGGAAGGCGAATTTCGTTTCTTCTTCTTCTCACGGGAGGAGAGTCGTCCTCACGTCCATGTCAGTCATCCTGATGGTGAGGCGAAGTTCTGGCTCAGTCCAACCGTTGAACTCGCTCGCAACATCGGGCTAAGCTCTTCAAGGACCAAAGAAGCTGAGCGACTAGTCGAGACACGCCAACAGGAGATCATCGATGCCTGGAACAACCACTTTAAGGGCTGAAGTCACGAATGTTTCTGGACATTGTGTCTGGATTCTTATCGATGATGAAGAGCTGGCGCTTCCCTATTCTGAGTTTCCTTGGTTTAAATCGGCAACAATCCAGCAGATCCTTAACGTGTTACGACCTACCTCAGAGCATCTTTATTGGCCGGATCTAGATGTTGACTTGTCGGTCGAGTCGATACGCCACCCAGAAAGGTTCCCGCTGAGGGGCAAGAGC
>REEV01000112.1 GCA_007694915.1 Cyanobium sp. PLM2.Bin73
TGCCGTCGATGTCGACGGGGGGAGCGGCGATGAACGCCACGATGAAGCAGATGGTGGCCGCCAGCAGGCAGGGGATCATCAGCACACCAAACCAGCCCACATAAATGCGGTTGTTGGTGGAGGTGATCCACTGACAGAAGCTTTCCCAGCTTCCGGAGCGGCCGCTGCGTACAGCAGTGGTCATGGACAGGTCCTCAGAAATGGATGATCAGCCACACGCGAGTCCACCTCAGGGGTCGGACTCAGGAGTGGGCAGAGCAGAGCAGTAGGGATGAATCCGTAGGGATGGAGTAGGGATGGAGTAGGGATGGATCAGAACGGGGGGGCACCCAGCGGCCAGTTGCGTTCAACGCCAGGGTGCTCAGTGAGGCTGCAGGCGATCCCGAAAGGGATCCTGCAGTGGAACCTGAACATCGGCGTGACGTTCACCAACACAATGGATGACGTTCAAACGCTACGGAATACGACGCGGTTGAGAAGGAGGCGCAAAAAAACGTTCCAGCGCTTAGCCCTTCTTCATGCCAATTGTTGCGAAGATTGTCGGCCGGCCTGACCCATGCGGGCCTGCTCCCCCAGCCATTGCTGACCCTGGCGCAGGAAGGCCGGCCAGTCGATGCGCTCCCGCTCGGCGGCCCGGGCCACCAGCAGCGGCGCCTCCCGGCGCAGACGCTCGAGATCCGGCTCCGCCACCCCCACCGAGCGGGCCAGGCTGTCGGCCATCGCCCGGCCCACCACCCGGGTGAGATAGGCAGCACTGAGGGCCTGCACGGCGCTGCCCAGCAGCCAGGTGGCCCCATGCCACTTCACCGCTCCCGCCAAGGCCTGGCTGCTCCACTCCACCACCCCGAGGGTGAGGGAAGCCCGGGCCAGCTCCACCGCCACGGCGCGCAGCTGCTCAGCGCTCCAGGGGCAGTCCCAGAGCCTGGCCATCTCCTTCACCATCAGGCCATTGGCCACCGCCAGCACCAGCAGGTCGAGGCTGGGCAGGGGGGCGGCCACCACACCGGCGGCCACCAGCCACTGGGTGCGCTGCTGCAGGGCCTGGAAGTGGCCGCGGCGCAGGCGCTCCAGATCGGCCTGCCAACGGCCGTGGAGACTCTCCAGGCTGCGGATCTGGCGCTGCCGCCGCAGCCGGGGCGCCTCGCGGGCGCAGATCCGGGCCAGGGGCTGCAGGGCCGTGGGCAGATCGCTCCGCTGCCGCCAGCAGAGCAGGGGCGGTGGCGACGCCAGGCCGAGCTGGGCCAGCAGGGCGGCGCCGTCGCTGGCCTCTTCAGCCGGCCCAGCGGCCGCCTGGTCAGCGCCATCGGCCTTCAGCAGCAGCCACAGCGGCTGGCCCTCGGGCAGCGCTTCCAGCCAGCGCAGGTCGGCGGCCAGCAGCGGGGTGGACAGGCAATAGAGCAGGGCATCGCAGCTGGCGAACGGCTCGGGCCACGCCCAGCACTCGCTGCTGGCCGGCAGCGGCCGGGCCCAGTGCAGGGTGAGTGGTTCGGGACCCCGCAGGGCCGTGGCCAGCTGCTGGCGCCAGGCCGGGTCCTGTGGGGGGTGGCCCACCACCGCCAGGTGCAGGCCGGGGCGCTGCAGCTGACGGCGCAGGCCAGCGAGCTCCAGCTGGCGTTGGCTGCGGGCGGGGGTTGGATCCGCTGCGGAGCCCGCGGTGGCAGTGGCGGTGGGCTCCAGGGCCTGGAAGCGGGCCTCCAGGGCCTCCAATCGCTGGAGCCAACCGCCCACATCGGCGGGAGCTGGGCCCCTGCCCCGCCCGGCCGCGGGCCGCCACAGCCACAGGGCGCCAAGACCGGCAGTTGCAGCCGCCGCGGAGAGCAGCGGGCCGTGGGCAAGGCGGCCCAACCCGTCCAGCGCCAGACCACCGGCGACGGTGGCGGCGGCCAGGGGCCCGAGCCGCCGCCAGGCGAACCCGGCCAGGGACGGCAACCCCGAATCCGCCGCGGCCGGAACGGGGGGCAACGATGGCGGTGACGACTGGGAAGTCAACGCACTGGCGTGAACTGAGCTTCTTTAGCTCAGGGAGGAGCGCAGTGCCCGCTACGGCAGCGGCAGCGATCAGTCCGGCCCAGACCGGGCGGAAAGCCATAACCTTTCAACGGGCACTGCCGTTGCCCGCCTGTTGCCCGCCTGCCGGCCCTGTCAGCCCCCCCCTGGCCGATCACTGGCCAACCTCTGGCCCACCACTGATTACGTCCCCGATCCTTCCCACCGCTCTGTCCTGGAGCCATGGCTGAGCCTGCCCTGAGTGGCCCCACCTCCCAGCTGCTGGCCAGCCTCACTTCGGTGCAGCACCACCGCCTGCAGGGCTGGTGTGATCAGCTCACTGCGGCCTCCGGCTGGCATGGAGACCTGCCGGTGGTGCTGCTTGAGCGCTGCTGGCTGCGACTGCGGGCGGTGACGGTGGCCACCCTGGCCGACGCCGTGCCGGCCGACACGAGTGCCGAGGCCCCCGAACTGATGCGCTGGCGCCAGCTGCGGCAGGAGGGCGTCGATCCCTGGAGCGCCCAGCTCACCTGCTGGCAGGAGTTCGGAGCCCAGGCCTGCCAGCAGGCCCAGCGCCGGCACTGGCAGCAGCGGGAGCAACACCAATGCGGCTGGACCTTTGCGGACTACCTGAGCCTGCTGCGCCGCTACCGGCAGGAACTGGAAACCGAGACAACCCGATGTCTGCCCCTGCTGGTGCTGCGTCGGCCGGATGGTGAGCAGCGCCACACACTCCACTGGCTGCCCAGCCGGCACCGGACGATGCGGCACACTTGCGCCTGATCAAGCGCCTGCCGCCATGGCCGACGAGTCCTCCACGCCAGCGCCCCAGGGTGGGCGCAATGCCGGCAACCGCGACGGCGGCGGGTTTCGCATCCGCCTGAGCGACAACGAGATGCGCTCGGCCCGCAGCATCCAGGAAGCCTTCCGGCTGCGCTCCACCGTGGCCGTGCTCGGCTTCTCGGTGCGCACCATCGCCCAGCTGCTGGAGGAGGGCAAGCTCGACGAGCTGGTGGCCCAGGCTCAGGCCCAGGCCGGCCCCCGCCGCGACGGTGGACGTGACGGTGCCCGCGATGGCGGGCGGCGCGAGGGTGGCCGCGGCGAAGGTCGTGACGAAAGCCGTGGGGCTCGCCAGGACCGCCAGGCCCCCCGGGTCGATCCCTTTGCACGCCCCGCCCGCCCGGCGACGCCCGCGGCGGAGCCGGCAGCAGCAGCAGTGGCGGAACCCGAGCCCGCGGCGCAAGCTGAGCCCCAACAGGGGCCCCCAGCCGAGGACCAGGCGGGGACAGCGCCCGAGGCGCCGAACGCCACTGAAGCCACAGAGACTGAGGCCACGGAGACCGTCGAGACCACCGGCGAGCGCTGATCGCCATGACCAGGCCCCGGGTTCTCTCCGGCGTTCAGCCCACCGGCGCCCTGCATCTGGGCAACTGGCTAGGGGCCATCCGCAACTGGGTGGACCTGCAGCAGGACCACGACACCTTCTTCTGTGTTGTGGATCTGCACGCCATCACGGTGCCCCACGATCCGGCGCGGCTGGCGGAGGACACGCTCACCACCGCGGCCCTCTACCTGGCCTGCGGCATCGATCCGGCGCGCTCCACGGTGTTCGTGCAGAGCCAGGTGCCGGCCCACAGCGAACTGTGCTGGCTGCTGAACTGCGTCACACCGCTCAACTGGCTGGAGCGCATGATCCAGTTCAAGGAGAAGGCCGTCAAACAGGGCGACCAGGTGTCGGCCGGGCTGCTCGATTACCCGGTGATGATGGCGGCGGACATCCTTCTCTATGACGCCGACCGCGTGCCGGTGGGCGAAGACCAGAAACAGCACCTGGAACTGGCCCGTGACATCGCCCAGCAGCGCGTCAACGCCCGCTTCGCCCCCAGGGGTGCCGATGGTGAGCCGATACCGGTGCTGAAGGTGCCCGAACCCATGATCCTGCCGGAAGGCGCCCGGGTGATGAGCCTCAGCGACGGCACCAGCAAGATGAGCAAGAGCGATCCCAACGAGGGCTCGCGCATCGCCCTGCTCGACCCACCCGAGCTGATCAGCCGCAAGATCAAGCGCGCCCGCACCGATCCCACCATGGGGCTGGAGTTCGGCAACCCGGAGCGCCCCGAGGCCGACAACCTGCTCGGGCTTTACGCGGTGCTCTCCGGTCGCGGCCGCGCCGCTGTGGCCAGCGAATGCGCGGAGATGGGCTGGGGGCGGTTCAAGCCGCTGCTGGCCGAGGCCGCCGTGGAGGCCCTGCGCCCGATCCAGCAGCGCTACCACGACCTGCGGGCCGATCCCAACGGCCTGGAGGCGGTGCTGGCGGAGGGCCGGGAGCGGGCGGCGGCGGTGGCGGACGCCACCCTGCAGCGGGTGCGCGATGCCCTCGGTTTCCTTCCCGTCAAGCCCGTGTCAGCAAAAACGCGCTGAATAAACACCCGATCAATGATCAGCGGGGCTGATGGCTGAGGCGACCGGCCGGCTCGCACCCACAGGCCAACAGCCGTCGCAATTGCGACACAGAACGCTACGTCGCCGTTGATACACCTCGGAGGGGTTCTGTCAACCCCCCATTTACCCCTCTGGCCCCCGTCCACCGCGAACCAGCAGCGTCATGCAGCCCGACCTGAGCGCTTCTGACCCGCCCCCGCCTGTTCGCCTCCACGGTTGTGGCCATCGCCATGGCCACCGTGCTGCCGATCCCTCGCCCCGCCACCGCCGTCTCGAGCCCCAGGCCGCTGCCGGTCCTCCCCGAGCCCCCGCAGCCGGTGGCCGTGCGGCCAGCAGATCCAGCCCCCTACACGCTCACCCCGGAGCGCCTGGCCCTGCTGGACACCCTGCGCTACGCCGAGGGCACCTGGAAGGACGGCAGTCCTGACGGCTATCGGGTGCTCTACGGCGGCGGCCTGTTCGAGGGCCTGGAGCGCCATCCCGAGATCACCGTGCAGCGGCGCTACACCAGTGCGGCCGCCGGTGCCTACCAGTTCCTCCCGGACACCTGGGATGCCGTGGCCCGGCAGCTGGGGCTCAGCAGTTTCGAGCCCCACAACCAGGACCAGGCAGCCCTGCACCTGATCGAGCGCCGCGGCGCCCTGCGTCTGTTCGACCAGGCGGGCCTCAGCGCCGATGTGCTCGCCCGGCTGGCGCCGGAATGGGCCTCCCTGCCGGCCCATCACGGCGGCAGCTACTACGGCCAGCCGGTGAAGAGCCGGCAGGAGCTGGTGGCCTTCTACCGCTCCGCCCTGGCCCGGCACGCAGACGCCGGCTGATCCCGCTCAGGGCTCAGGGCTCGCGATACACCACCCGGCCGCGGCTGTCGTTGCCCACATCCAGCAGGTGTCCCTCCAGCAGGTGCTGGATCTCATCCCGCACCGCGTCGCTGTCCACGCCGCTGTCCCGCTCCAGGGCCAGCAGGGCGTCGTTGAGGGTGAAGCCGGCATCGCCACTGCGGCGTGCCAGTTCCAGCAGCTGGCGCTCCAGCGACAGGGACGTGCCCCGCAGCAGGGGCAGGGCGTTGGCCTGCTCCACCATCTCCGGCATCAGCCAGAGGTCCACCAGCTGCCCGAGGCCGCAGAGGCCGAAGGTGAGCAGGTAGAGGGTGCCGCTGTAGGGCTTGCGGTTGTAGAAGCGCTGCAACCCGCATACCCCTGCCAGGCCCAGGGCCCAGAGCAGGTAGGACACCCCGAGGCTGCGCCGCTCGTCCCGGCGGGAGAGGGAATGCGCCATGGCCTCAGAGCCCCGGGAAGGCCGGAGGTTCCGGCCAGCTGAGCTGGGGCAGGGCCACCCCGCTGCGCCGCAGGCAGGCCGACAGCGACCACACGCGCATCACCAGCTGATGCCAGGGTGCCAGGGTGTCCATGGCCAGGGCCACCGGGGCCGGGGTGGCCTGGCGCAGGCTGGTGGCGGCCACCAGCTCGCGCCGGGCCTGCTCCAGCTCGCCGCGCAGGGCCACGCGCTCCTCGGGAGCCATCACGCTGTCCGGGCAGAGGTCGAGCAGCAGCTCGCCGCGCTCGAACCAGAAGCGGAAGTCGCTGAGCAGGGAGCCCAGCAGGTGCTCCAGCAGCTCGGCGGCAGGCTCCTGGGCAGAGGAATCGGCACTCATAGCAGGAGCCTAGAAGCGCTGCGTAGGATCGGCCTTTGCCCCAGCGCCGCTTGCCCATGCCCGCTTCCGCGTCCGCCTCCAGCACTGCCCCGGCGGCCGGGAGCACCATTCACCTGCCCAGAACCAGCGAGAGCGAGCAGCTGCTGCGCATCCGCCATTCGATGAGCCATGTGATGGCAATGGCGGTGCAGAAACTCTTCCCCAGGGCCCAGGTGACGATCGGTCCCTCGACCGAAAGCGGCTTCTATTACGACTTCGACAGTCCTGAGCCCTTCACCGAGGCCGATCTCAAGGCCATCAGGAAGGAGATGATCAGGATCATCAACAGGAGACTGCCGCTCGAGCGCATCGAGGTGAGCCGCGCCGAGGCCGAGGCCCGCATCAAAGCCCAGAACGAGCCCTACAAACTGGAGATCCTGGCGGGCATCACCGAGCCCATCACCCTCTACACCCTCGGCGAGGAGTGGTGGGACCTGTGCGCCGGACCCCATGTTGCCCACACCGGCGAGCTCAATCCCCAGGCCTTCGCGCTGGAGAGCGTGGCCGGCGCCTACTGGCGCGGCGATGAGAAGAAGGCCCAGCTGCAGCGCATCTACGGCACCGCCTGGGAAACCGCCGAGCAGCTGGCCGAATACCAGCGCCGCAAGCAGGAGGCCCTGCGCCGCGACCACCGGCGCCTGGGCGTCGACCTGGATCTGTTCTCGATCGAGGATGAGGCCGGGGCCGGCCTGGTGTTCTGGCATCCCCGCGGCGCCCGCATGCGCCTGCTGATCGAGGACTTCTGGCGCCAGGCCCACTTCGCCGCCGGCTACGAGCTGCTCTACACCCCCCACGTGGCCGACATCAGCCTGTGGCAGACCTCAGGCCACCTCGACTTCTACAGCGAGAGCATGTTCGGTCCGATGCAGGTGGACGAGCGGCAGTTCCAGCTCAAGCCGATGAACTGCCCCTTCCACGTGCTCACCTACGCCAGCCGGCTGCGCTCCTACCGGGAACTGCCGATCCGCTGGGCGGAGCTGGGCACGGTGTACCGCTACGAGCGGCCGGGGGTCATGCACGGGCTGATGCGCGTGCGCGGCTTCACCCAGGACGACGCCCACGTGTTCTGCCTGCCCGACCAGATCACCGCCGAAATCCTGCGCATCCTCGACCTCACCGAGGAGATCCTCTCGGCCTTCGACTTCCGCAGCTACGAGATCAACCTCTCCACCCGGCCCGAGAAGTCGATCGGCGATGACGCCGTGTGGGAGCTGGCGACCGCCGGCCTGGTGGAGGCCCTGGAGCGCAAGGGCTGGGCGTACAGCATCGACGCGGGTGGCGGCGCCTTCTACGGCCCCAAGATCGACCTCAAGATCGAGGATGCCATCGGCCGGATGTGGCAGTGCTCCACCATCCAGCTCGACTTCAACCTCCCCGAGCGCTTCCAGCTGGAGTACGTGGCCGCCGACGGCTCGCGCCAGCGCCCGATCATGATCCACCGCGCCATCTTCGGCTCGCTGGAGCGGTTCTTCGGGATCATGACCGAGAACTACGCCGGCGATTTCCCCTTCTGGCTGGCCCCGGAGCAGGTGAGGCTGCTGCCGGTCACCGACGAGGTGCGACCCTTCGCCGAGCAGGTGCTCGGCCAGCTCGGCGCCGCCGGCATCCGCGCCAGCGTCGACCACTCCGGCGACCGCCTGGGCAAGCTGATCCGCACCGGCGAACAGATGAAGATTCCGGTGCTGGCCGTGATCGGCGCCCGCGAAGCCGAAACCGCCGCCGTGAGCCTGCGCAGCCGCCGCGATGGTGACCTCGGCACCAGGCCCGTGGCCTCCCTCCTGGAGGCGGCGCAACGGGCCAACCGCGACCGCGCCGCCGCCCTGGAGCTGGCCGGCCCGGTTGAGGTTGGGGTATGAGCATCGTGCTGGCCGGTGACATCGGCGGAACCAAGACCCTGCTGGCCCTCTACCGGGCCAGCGGCGACCTGCTCGAACCGCTCTGCTCCCGCCGCTACAACTCCGAGGAGTGGCCCGATCTGGCCCCGATGGTGGTGGCCTTCCTGGCGGAGGCCCGCGACACGGCCGCCCCCGATGACCGGCCGGCGGCGGCCTGTTTTGCCGTGGCCGGCCCGGTGCAGCAGGGGGCGGCCCGGCTCACCAACCTGCCCTGGCAGCTGGAGGAGCGGCAGCTGAGCAAGGCCATCGGCATCGCGCCGGTGGAGCTGGTGAACGACTTCGCCGTGCTGGTGTATGGCCTGCACCACTTCGGCAGTGCCCAGCAGGCCTCGATCCGCCAGGGCAGCGCCTGCAACGGCGAGCCGGTGCTGATCCTCGGCGCCGGTACCGGACTGGGGGTGGCCTTCGGGGTGCCGGGACCGGCGGGACTGACGGCGGTGGCCAGCGAGGCCGCCCATGCTGAATTCGCGCCGCGCAACCCGGCCGAGTGGCAGCTCAAGCAGTGGCTGGCCCAGGAGCTGGGCATCCAGCGGGTGTCGGTGGAGCGGGTGGTGAGCGGCACCGGCCTCGGCCACGTGGCCCGTTGGCTGCTGAGTGAACGCCACCCCGACGGCGAGCACCCCCTGCACCAGTGCAACGGCGACCTGCCGGCAGCCGTGGCCAACGCGGCGGCCCTCGGCGACCCCCTGGCCCGCGATGCCCTCGACCTCTGGCTGGAGGCCTATGGCAGCGTCACCGGCGATCTGGCCCTGACCGGGCTCTGCCGGGGCGGCATCTGGCTGGCCGGCGGCACGGCCGGCAAGCTGCTGATGGAGCTGCGCAGCCCCCTGTTCCGCCGCGCCTTCCTCGACAAGGGCCGCCTGGGGGTGGTGCTCGAGCCAC
This sequence comes from Cyanobium sp. PLM2.Bin73, assembly GCA_007694915.1. Taxonomy (GTDB): domain Bacteria; phylum Cyanobacteriota; class Cyanobacteriia; order PCC-6307; family Cyanobiaceae; genus NIES-981. The sequence goes on from REEV01000112.1 coordinate 8,896, forward strand.
TGCCGATCACAGCGGTGATCGACTCGGCCTGCGGCGAATTCAGCGCCGCCTGCCGGGCACGCATGCTGCTGGATGCGGCGGGCTGAGACACTGGCCCCAGCAGAGCCAGTGCCATGGTGCGCCCGCGGATCGGCCAAGGGGTCGTTGTTCACGTTCCGGCCACCACCGCCAATGTGGGTCCGGGCTTCGACTGCCTGGGGGCGGCGCTGGCCCTCGACAACGTGTTCGAGATGCGCTGCCTGGAATGGGACAGCCAGCGCTTCGACCTGATCATCGAGAGCCAGGAGGGCTCCCACCTGCGCGGCGGTCCGGACAACCTCGTGTACCGCTCAGCCCAGCGGGTGTGGAAGGAGGCCGGCGAGGAGCCGGTGGGGCTGGAGGCCCGGGTGCGTCTGGCGGTGCCGCCGGCCCGGGGCCTGGGCAGCAGCGCCACCGCGATCGTGGCGGGACTGATGGGGGCCAATGCCCTGGTGGGCGAGCCCCTGAGCAAGGAGAAACTGCTGGAGCTGGCGATCGACATCGAAGGCCATCCCGACAACGTCGTGCCCTCCCTGGTGGGGGGCCTGTGCATGACCGCCCGGGCAGCCTCCCACCGCTGGCGGGTGGTGCGCTGCGAATGGTCGCCGGAGGTGGTGGCGGTGGTGGCGATTCCGGCCATCCGGCTCACCACCAGCGAGGCCCGGCGCGCCATGCCCAAGGCCATCCCGGTGGCCGACGCGGTGGTGAACCTCGGGGCCCTCACCCTGCTGCTGCAGGGCCTGCGCACCGGCAACGGCGACCTGATCACCGACGGCATGCACGACCGGCTGCACGAGCCCTACCGCTGGGGGCTGATCCCCGGTGGCCAGAAGGTGCGCGAGGCGGCCCTGCAGGCGGGAGCCTGGGGTTGCGTGATCAGCGGCGCCGGACCCAGCCTGCTGGCCCTCTGCCGTGCCGACGTGGCCGACGCCGTGCGCCGCGAGATGCTGGTGGCCTGGCACCGGGCCGGCGTGGAGGCCCGCGGCGAGGTGCTGAACGTGCAGCAGCACGGCAGCCAGTGGCTGCCGTTGCCCGACCGCGACTGAAGGACCGCGACTGAGTACATCTACTCACCGCCTTTGGAGCGGCTGATAGGGTCGATGCCGATTTCTATCGGCAGGGGATGGACGCCAGCCTGGCTCTCGCACCGGCCTTTCCCTGGCTCAGCCTGATCGTGCTGCTGCCGGCGGCGGTGGCGCTGGTCATGCCCCTGCTTCCTGGCGACGGCAGCGACCCGCGACTGCCCCGCAGCCTGGCCCTGGGGGTGCTGGCGATCGACCTGGTGCTGATGCTGGTGTGCTTCAGCGGCCAGTTCGACGGCTCCCTCAGCGATCTGCAGCTGGTGGAGCGGGTGAGCTGGGTGCCGGTGCTGGGGCTGGAGTGGTCGCTGGCGGCCGACGGCCTCTCGGCCCCGCTGGTGGTGCTCTCCGGCCTGGTGACCTTCCTCTCGGTGGCGGCCAGCTGGAAGGTGAACCGCAAGACCCGGCTCTACTTCGCCCTGATGCTGGTGCAGGCCTCGGCCCAGGGCCTGGTGTTTCTCTCCCAGGACTTCCTGCTGTTCTTCCTGGCCTGGGAGCTGGAGCTGGTGCCGGTGTACCTGCTGATCGCCATCTGGGGCGGCAAGCAGCGCCAGTACGCCGCCACCAAGTTCATCCTCTACACCGCCACCGCCTCCCTGCTGATCCTGGTGAGCGGCCTGGCCCTGGCCTTCAACGGTCCCTTCACCTTCAACCTCGCCGAGCTGGCCGGGCGCAGCGCCGGCGGCAGCTTCGGGCTGCTGTGTTACCTGGGCTTCCTGGTGGGCTTCGGCGTCAAGCTGCCGATATTCCCCCTGCACACCTGGCTGCCCGATGCCCACGGCGAAGCCAACGCGCCGGTGTCGATGCTGCTGGCCGGCGTGCTGCTGAAGATGGGCGGCTACGCCCTGATGCGCTTCAACGTGCAGATGCTGCCTGAGGCCCACCTGGTGCTGGCGCCGGCCCTGATCGTGCTGGGCATCGTCAACATCATCTACGGCGCCCTCAACGCCTTTGCCCAGGACAACGTCAAGCGGCGCATCGCCTGCAGCTCCGTGAGCCACATGGGCTTCGTGCTGGTGGGCATCGGCGCCATCGACGCCCTCGGCATGAGCGGCGCGATGCTGCAAATGATCAGCCACGGGCTGATCGCGGCGGCCATGTTCTTCATCACCGGGGTGTTCTACGAGCGCACCGAAACGCTCTCGATCCCCAACATGGGGGGTCTGGCCAAGGCCCTGCCGATCACCTTCGCCTTCTTCCTGGCCAGCTGCCTGGCGTCGCTGGCCCTGCCCGGCATGAGCGGGTTCGTGAGCGAGATCACCGTGTTCCTGGGGGTCACCGCCAACGAGGGCTTCACCATCGGCTTCCGGGTGATCACCATCGTGCTGGCCGCCATCGGCCTGGTGCTCACGCCGGTGTATCTGCTCAGCCTCTGCCGCCGGGTGTTCTTCGGTCCCCGCATACCGGCCCTGGCCGTGGTGGGCGACATGACCCCCAGGGAGCTGGTGATCGGTCTCACCCTGCTGGTGCCCACCCTGGTGATCGGCTTCTGGCCGCGGGTGGCGATCGACTTCTACGAGGCCAGCACCAACGCCCTCTCCACCCAGCTCAGCGCCGGCGTGTCGATGGCCATGGCCCTGGGACGGTTCACCGCCCTAGGCTGAACCGCGCGGGCACGGCCGGATGGTCTGAAATGGCGGCAGTGATCTCACCGCCATGCTCAGCACTCCAGGCAGCGCCAGGGCCAGCAGCGATCAGGCGGCGCAACGCCCGCCCCTGCTGAGCGGCGAGGGTCTGCCGCCGTTTGAGGCCATCACCCCCGAGCAGGTGGACGGGGCCATCCCGGCCCTGCTGGCCGAGCTCAACGAGGAGCTGAACGCCCTCGAGCAGCAGCTGCAGCAGCACCTCGACGCCGCCCAGGAAGCCGGGGGTGGGCCGGCCATCGGCTGGAGCGATCTGATGGATCCCCTCCACCACCTGGAGGAGCGGCTGCGCTGGAGCTGGGGAGTGGTGAGCCACCTGCACGGCGTCTGCAACACCCCCGAGCTGCGCCAGGCCTACCAGAACCAGCAGGGCGCCGTGGTGGCCTTCGGCAGCCGCGCCGGCCAGAGCCAACCGATCTACCGCGCCCTGCAGCAGCTGGCGGCCCAGGATCTCGATGGCACCCAGCGGCGGATCGTGGAGGCCGAGCTGCGCCACATGCGCCTGCGGGGCGTGGGCCTGGAGGGGCCGGAGCAGGAAGGCTTCAATGCCGCCACCGCCGAGCTGGCCAAGCTGGCCAGCGACTTCGGCAACCACGTGCTCGATGCCACCAACGACTGGAGCCTCACGCTCACCGGCGAGGAGGAACTCGATGGCCTGCCCGACAGCCTGCGCGACCTGCTGGCCCAGGCGGCCCGCGATGCCGACGAGCAGGGCTGGCGGCTGGGGCTGGACATGCCGCGGGTGCTGCCGTTCCTGAAGTACAGCCGCCGCCGGGACCTGCGCGAAACCGTCTACCGCGCCCAGGTGGGCCGTGCCTCCAACGGCGAGGGCAACAACTGGCCGCTGATCGAGCGCATCCTCACGCTGCGGCTGGAGCAGGCCCGGAGGCTCGACTACGCCAACTGGGCCGAGGTGAGCCTGGCCAGCAAGATGGCCGGCTCGGTGGCCGAGGTGGAGCAGTTGCTGGAGGACCTGCGGGCGGCGGCCTACCCGGCGGCCGAGCGGGAACTTGAGGAGTTGCGCGCCTGTGCCCGCCGCCACGGCGCCCCGGAAGCCGACGACCTCAAGCCCTGGGATGTGAGCCACTGGGCCGAGGTGCTGCGCCAGGAGAGCTTCGAGCTCAATTCCGAGGCCCTGCGGCCCTGGTTCCCCCTGGAGCAGGTGCTGCAGGGGCTGTTCGGCCTCTGCCAGCGGCTGTTTGACATCCGCATCGTGGCCACCGAAGCCGGCGAGGCCCCCACCTGGCACCCGGATGTGCGCTACTTCCGCGTGCTCGACGGGGCCAGTGGCGATCCGCTGGCGGCGTTCTATCTCGATCCCTACAGCCGGCCCGGCAGCAAGCGCGGCGGCGCCTGGATGGATGAGTGCCTGGGCCGCAGCAACACCCGCAGCGGCGAGCCGGTGCTGCCGGTGGCCTACCTGATCTGCAACCAGAGCCCGCCGCTGGGCGACACCCCCAGCCTGATGACCTTCGAGGAGGTGGAAACCCTCTTCCACGAGTTCGGCCACGGCCTGCAGCACATGCTCACCACCGTGGAGCGCCCCCAGGCCGCCGGCATCAGCAACGTGGAGTGGGACGCGGTGGAGCTGCCCAGCCAGTTCATGGAGAACTGGTGCTACGACCGCACCACGCTGATGGGCATGGCCCGCCACTGGCAGACGGGGGAGCCACTGCCGGAGGCGGAGTATCAGAAGCTGCTGGCCGCCCGCACCTTCATGGGCGGCAGCGCCACCCTGCGCCAGGTGCACTTCGCCCTCACCGACCTGCGCCTGCACAGCCAGTGGACTCCAGACTGCGGCCAGAGTCCGGAGCAGCTGCGCCGGGAGCTGGCCCGCACCACCACGGTGCTGGAGCCGATCCCCGAGGACGCCTTCCTGTGCGCCTTCAGCCACATCTTCGCCGGCGGCTACTCGGCCGGCTACTACTCCTACAAGTGGGCCGAAGTGCTCAGCGCCGACGCCTTCAGCGCCTTCGAGGAGGTGGGCCTCGACGATGAGGACCAGGTGGTGGCCACGGGCCGCCGCTTTCGCGACACCGTGCTCAGCCTGGGCGGCAGCCGCTCGCCGGCGGAGGTGTTCGAGGCCTTCCGCGGCCGCTCACCGAGCCCCGAGGCCCTGATCCGCCACTCCGGTCTGGCGGACACCTGAGGGGCACGGGGCGACTCAGGGCCGCAGCAGCTCCGCCACGATCGGTCTGAGACCGGCGGGGCTGGTGATCAGCTGCTGGTGGTGCCACACCGGCAGCTGATGGGACGGGCCCCGGGGCAGCACACCGGTCCAGCTGGGCACCACCATCTGATCGCTCAGACACCAGAAGCTGGTGCAGTCCACTCCCTCGAGACCGTCGGGATCGTCGTTGAGCCGCTGCAGCAGGGGGCTGCCGGGCCGCAGGTCGGCCACGGTGGACAACCAGCGGCGTGGCCAGGGCAGCGCCAGCAGGCTGCCCTGCTGCGGACTGCCCACGCTGATGAAGCGGCGGGTGCGCTCCCGCCCCCCGAGGAGCTGGATCCAGGTGCGGGCGATCACCCCGCCGAGGGAGAAGCCGAGCACGTCCACCTCCTGGTGGGGCCCGAAGCTGGCGTCCACCTCCTCCCCGAGTTCCCTGGCCAGTTCCAGCACCGGGCGTTCCCCCAATCCATGGGGCAGGTGGGGCACCAGCACCGGTTCACGGCGGCCCTCGAGCTGCTTTTCCAGGCGCCGGAACAGGCCCGGGGTGTCCCACAGGCCGTGCACCAGCACCAGCGGGGGCGAGGCGGACGCGGGCGGGGCTTCGGGCAGCAACCTGTCGGGCTGCGGGGTGTCGGGCTTAGGGGTGTCGGGCTGGGGGGTATCGGCTGCTGACGGTGAATCGGACATGACGGCGTGGGGGGACGGAACCATCCGCTCAGGTCAGGATGGCGCCATGAGCGTCCCCGTCGATCCCACGGCCCCCACCGCCGCCACGGCCCCCGCCCCCGCCACGGCCCCCGCCCCCCCCACGGCCACCGGACCGTTGCAGGCCATCGCCGAGGCCTTTGCCATCGCCGCCCCGGTGCGGCGGCTCGCCCCCCTGGGCAACGGCAACGTCAACGACACCTACCGGGTGGAGGCCGCCGACGGGCAGCGCTATGTGCTGCAGCGGCTGAACACCGCGGTGTTCCCCCGGCCCCAGCTGGTGATCGACAACATCGCCCGCCTCGGGGCCCACGTCGACGACCGGCCCCTGCCCCTGGAGCGCAGCGGGCGGACCTGGGAGCTGCCACGGCTGATTCCCACCCGGGCCGGGGGCCGCCTGTGGCTGGAGCACCAGGGCCAGGCCTGGCGTCTGATCACCCACATCGACGACGCCGTGGCCCACGACACGGTGCAGGACGCCGGCCACGCCCGCGAGGTGGGGCGGGCCCTGGGGCGCTTCCACCTGCTGATCCACGACCTGCCCTGCGAGCAACTGGCCGACACCCTCGAGGGCTTCCACGTGACCCCCCGCTACCTGGCGACCTACCGCCAGCTGCTGGCCCACGGAGGTCTTCCCGCCGGCTGTGAGGCCAGCCGCTGGTGCGCGGCGTTCGTGGAGCAGCGCCAGGGGCTGGCACCGGTGCTGGAGCGGGCCCGTGAGCGGGGGCAGCTGCGGCTGCGACCGATCCACGGCGACCCCAAGGTGAACAACGTGCTGCTCGATCGCCGCAGCGGTGAGGCGGTGGCGCTGGTGGACCTGGACACCGTGAAACCGGGCCTGGTGCACTACGACATCGGCGACTGCCTGCGCTCGGGCTGCAACCCGGTGGGCGAGGAGCCGGCCGATCCCGCCGGGGTGCGCTTCGACCTGGAGCTCTGCCGGCCGATGCTGGGGGGCTATCTGGAGCTGGCCCGCCCCATTCTCAGCCAGGCCGATCTGGAGCTGATCCCCGCGGCGGTGCGGCTGATCGCCTTTGAGCTGGGCCTGCGCTTCTTCAGCGACCACCTGGCCGGCAACCGCTACTTCAAGTGCCGCCACCCCGGCCACAACCTGGAGCGGGCGGTGGTGCAGTTCCGGCTCACCGAGAGCATCGAGGCCCAGGAACAGGAGATCCGCGCGCTGGTGCAGGAGCTGGGCTGATGCTGGCGGCCGAGCTGCGCAACCATGGGCGGCCGGATCCGGCGCTGCGCCTCCAGGCCCGGGCCGAGCGCCACGGCGACACGCTGCGGCTCATCTACACCCTGAGCGGCCCCCTGGAGACGCTGCGCATCCCCCCGCCGGCGCCCGCTCCCCAGCGGCGTGACGGGCTCTGGCAGCACACCTGCCTGGAGGCCTTCCTGGGCCTGGCGGGGCAGGAGGGCTACTGGGAGCTGAATCTGGCGCCGTCGGGCCACTGGAACCTCTACCGGCTGGAGGGCTACCGCTGCAACCTGCGCCCCGAGCCCGCCCTGCAGGCGCTGCCCATCGCGGTGGCCCTCACCCCAGCCAACCTGGAGCTGCGGGCGGACCTGCCCCTGCCGGCGGCCCTGGCCCAGGCCCTGGAGCGGGAGCTGGAGATCGAGCTGGGCCTCAGCGCCGTGCTCGAGCAGCGAGATGGCCCGCTCAGCTACTGGGCCCTGGCCCATCCCCCCGGGCAGCCCGACTTCCACTGGCGCGGCGGATGGCGACGCTGCCCGTGAACCCCGGCACCGGGGCCGCGCACTTGCGCAGTTCCAGCTGCACCGGCACAGGCCCATGGCGCTCGGCGATCAGCTCGAGGATGCACTGGCCATAGCGTTCGATGGTGTGGCAACGGATCTGCCGGGCCTGGCGCTGCAGGGCCTGGATGAGGGCGCCGTAGTCGAGGGTGTCGGCCAGCTGGTCACTGCGGCCGGCGGCGGCCGGATCCACCCCCAGCTCGAGGTCGAGCTCAAACCACTGGCCCCACTCGCGCTCGAACGGAAGCACGCCCACGTGAGCCCAGAGCCGCAGCCCCCGCACCACGATCCCCTCGCCGGGCGTCACAGGGGGAGGGCGCGGTGGCTGAAGCGGCGCGCGCCGCTGGCGTAGTCGGCGGCGATGTGGCCCTCGCCGCGGAGCCGGTAGCGGTAGGTCACCAGGCCCTCCAGACCCACCGGGCCGCGGGGGGGCAGGGTCTGGGTGCTGATGCCCACCTCGGCGCCGAAGCCGTAGCGGAAGCCGTCGGCGAAGCGGGTGCTGCAGTTGAGGTACACCCCGGCACTGTTCACCGCCGCCAGGAAGTGGTCGGCCGCCTGCGGGTCGGTGGTGCAGATGGCGTCGGTGTGGCGGGAGCCGTAGGTGGCGATGTGATCGAGGGCCTCCTCCAGGCCGGCCACCACCTTCACCGCCAGGATCAGGTCGGAGTACTCCGTGCGCCAGTCGTCCTCCTCGGCGGCCGCGCTCACCCCCAGGGCGCGGGCGGGGCCGTCCCCGCGCAACTCCACCCCGACGGCACTGAAGGCCGCCACCGCCCTGGGCAGGAACAGCGGGGCGCTGGCCTCGTGCACCAGCAGGGTTTCGATGGCGTTGCAGGCGGCGGGGTACTGGGTTTTGGCGTCGATCGCCACCGCCAGGGCCTGATCGACATCCACCTGCCGGTCGACGTAGAGGTGGCAGATGCCATCGGCGTGCCCGAGCACCGGAATGCGGGTGTTGTCCTGGATGAAGCGCACCAGGGCATTGGAGCCGCGGGGAATGATCAGGTCCACCAGACCGTCGAGCCGCAGCAGGGCCAGGCTCTCCTGGCGGCTGGTGAGCAGCTCCAGAGCACTGGGTTCCACGGCGCTGCCGGCCAGGCCCGTGCGCAGGGCCGCCAGGATCGCAACGCAGCTGCGGCTGGCTTCCTTGCCGCCCTTGAGCAGGGCACCGTTGCCGGAGCGGATCGCCAGCGAGGCGATCTGCATCACCGCATCGGGCCGCGCCTCGAAGATCACCCCCAGCACGCCGAGGGGCACGGTGATGCGCTCCAGCACCAGCCCCTGATCGAGTTCGGTGTGCAGCTGACGCCGCCCCAGGGGATCGCTCAGGGCGGCCACCTGGCGCACGCCGGCGATGGCGGCATCGAGCTTGGCGCCATCGAGCTTCAGCCGCGCCACCAGGGCCGGCGCCAGGCCATCGGCGGCGGCGGCCTCCAGGTCGGCACGGTTGGCCGCCAGGATCCCCTCCCGGGAGCGCTCCAAGCCGTCGGCCATGGCCTCCACAGCCGCGCGGCGCTGATCGTCCCCCAGCTGGCCGAGGGCTGTGGCGCTGCGGCGCACGGCCAGGGCCCGCTGCAGCAGCTCGGGGCTGGGATCCGGCACCACCGGGAGAGCCTGCACGGATCTGCTCATCGGCCCATCATCCCAACGCGGCGGCCCCCTGGGGGGCCAGGCGATCGAGGGCCAGCCGCGCTGCCCCCAGGCGACCGGCACCGTTGCCGAGGGCGCAGCGCTCGATCCGCAGCCCCTCGCGGCTCACCGCCAGCACCCGTTCATGCACCTGCCGCCACACCGCCGGCAGGAAGTGCTTCGAGGCGGCGCTGAGGCCACCGCCGATCAGCACCAGCTGCGGCGTGAACAGATAGAGCAGGGAACTCAGCCCCACCCCGAGCCGCTCGCCATAGACCCGCCACACCGCCAGGGCCTCGGCATCGCCGGCCTCGGCGCGGCGGCAGAGCTCCCGGGGCTCCAACGGGCTGAGGCGGGCCAGTCCCGCCAGGCTGCAATAGCTCTCCAGCGAGCCCCGGTTGCCGCTGTTGCAGGGGGGACCATCGGGCTGGACGCCGATCAGACCGGGCTCGCCGGCGGCCCCGCTGCGGCCGGTGAACAGCCGGCCCTCCAGCAGCACGGCGCCCCCCACGCCGGTGCCCAGGGTGAGCAGCAGCGCGTCCTCAACGCCCCGGGCCGCGCCGTGCCAGAGCTCGCCAATGGCGGCGCAGTTGGCGTCGTTGGCACAGGTGACACGCCGCTCCAGCAGGGGTTCGAGCCAGTCGGCGAGGGGCACATCACGCCATCCCGGCAGGTTGATGGCGATGCGGGCGGTGCGGCCATGGCGGTCGCTGGGGCCGGGATGGCCCACCCCCACCAGGGGCGCCAGGCGATCGGGATCGAGCTGCTGCACCGCCTCGGCGATGGCGTTGGTCACCGCGCCGGGCATGGCGGGCCGGGGGGTGGCCACCTCCAGCTCCGCCAGCAGCGTGCCGGCGGCATCGAAGCGGCCCAGCTTGATGGCCGTGCCGCCCACGTCCACCCCGATCAGCTGATCCGCCACCTGCCCATCCGACACGCCGCCTGCTGCCATCTCAGAAGCGGAAGAACACCTGCAACTGGGTCTGCCAGGCGCCTTCGGTGTCCACCGATCCCTGCAGATTCACCAGGTCGGACGCCCGCCAGGTGACGTTGAACTGGGGCGGCACATCGGTGCGGTTGGGGGCGGCCAGCACCGAGAAGTTGAACTGCTCGCTCACGTCCACCCCCACCTCAGCGGCCAGCACGAGCACGGGCGGCACCTGACGGGAGCGCTGCTGCGAGCGGCTGCTCACCGTCTGGCTCACGAAGGTGGGGTAGAGCGCGAAGCTGACGCGCTCATCGAACACCTCCCCCAGGGTGCCGAGCACGGGCGAGAGCAGGGTCTGGCCGAGCACCGTGGCAAGGGCCGCGCCGGCGGCCGAGCCCTCGAGGCCGGCCAGGGAGTTGCCGCCGATCAGGGCCAGCAGCCGATCCTCAGGCAGTGCCGGGGTGCTGCGCAGGCTGAGGTTCTCGGTGATGCGATCGGCCGGTCCACTCACCGACAGGAACACCTGAACAAGGTTGAGCTGGCTGAAGGAGGTGAACCCGTTCTGCTGCTGAGCCAGCGACGGGGCGTAGGTGGAGGTGGCGGCAGTGCCACTCACCACACCACCGGCGGTGAGGGTGTCCGACACGCGACTGCGCAGGGTGATGTCCAGAAACGGCACCAGCCCCAGCGACGGGGTGAACACGGCCACGTTCGGGGCGTTGCGGTCGAGGAAGAAATTGGTGGTGAACAGGTTCAGGCGTCCCCGCTCCAGCTTCACCACACCCCGGGCCTCGATGTCGGGGCCGACCGGACCGTCGAGACGCAGCGTGCCACTGGTTCTGAAATCAGCCAGCTGGGGCACCACCACGTTGAAATCCTGCCCCAGGCTGATGCGCAGACCGTCGAGGGCGAGGAAGCCCACCGCCGGCACCAGGGCACGCAGATCCTCCCCGTTGCGGGCCTCCAGTTCCGGCCCCAGCAGCACCAGGGGCTGCTCGAAGTCCCAGTTCTGCTCGGCCAGCTCCTCCACCGCGGCCACGCTCTGCTCGCCGTTCTCCTCGCTGGCCAGGCGGCCGGGCTGCACGTTCAGCGAACCCTTGGCCAGCACCAGCTCACCACCGAGCTGCAGGGCGGTGAGGCTCCCCCCCACGGTCAGCTCGCCATCGACATCGGTGTTCAGCCGCGGCGAGCGGTAGGGCAAGCCCTCGATGGCGAGGCTCAGCCGGGCCGGCTCACCCCCGGCCCCGAGCTGGGGACTGAACAGGCCGAGGCTGCCGCTGCCGCTCAGCCGGCCATCGCCGCCCACCCGGGCCGTGAACTCCTGGAGCAGCAACTGCTCAAAGTCGAACAGCAGCGTCGCCTGCAGGTCCTCCACCTCCTGGTCGAGCAGCGCCAGCTTGCCGTTCTGGATACGCAGGAAACCATTGGCGATCGGGCGGTCCAGGCTGCCCCGCACCAGCAGCTGCAGGTCGGCGCTGCCCTCCTCCCACACCAGCGTGGGCTGGGCCAGGCGGCTGAGAAAGATCAGCCCGTCGTCGCGGCTGGTCACCCGCAGTTCGATTCCCTCCTCGGTGGGATCGAGCGGCACCACGCCAGCCAGATCGATGCCGCTGTCGGCACCGGCGGCCCGCAGGGCCAGGTCGAGGGCCATGGCGTTGCCCTCCAGCTGCACGCTGCCGCGCCGCAGGGCGATCTCGGTGTCACCCAGGGCGGCGTCCTCGAGGGTGAGCTCCAGCGCGAGTGCCGGCTCCGCGCCGAGGGTGTAAGTGCCCTGGGACGACACCCGACCCCGCAGTTCGTCGGGCACCGGGGTGAACAGGGCCACCAGGGAGAGGGGCACGCCGGAGAAACCGAAGGTGCCCGAACCCATCTGCACGGGGCCGTTCAGCTCCAGCCGCAGGGGCTCGCCACTGCGGGCCTGATCACGGTCCTGGCCCGGGAACCAGACATATCCCTCCGCTGAGCCCTCGATGCGCGTGTCGGCCAGGCGCGGGCCGCTGAGCTCCAGATCGAGATCAAAGCGGGCTGCCACCCCCTCCAGCCGCTGGGCCGGGGTGAGGCGCTCGCGCTGGTCCGCCAGGGCCTGGCGCAGGCGCTCGTGGGCCCGGTTGAGCGCCACCAGCAGATCGTCGACGGTGCCGCCCATCGTGTCGATCATCAAGGTGCCCAGATCGGCAGCGCTGCCCGGATCGATGCCGGGCTCGCCGCGCCAGCGCGGCCAGGCCTCCAGCAGGCGCCGCACCAGGCCGTCATCGAGGTCCTGGCCCCTCAAGCGGGCCACGTAGGCCCCCCGCCAGCGGCCACTCCACTCCAGCTCCACCTCTCCGCCCCCCTCGGTCGTGATCTCTCCGCTGGCCTGGTACTGGCGGTCGCGGTAGCTGCCGTCGAGCACCACCCGGCGGGCCGGCACGCCCAGCAGGGCGGGCTGATCGAGTTCAACACGGCCCTGGAAGGCCAGGGGCTGCAGCTCCAGCACCCCGGCCCCGCTGAGGCCGCCCCGCAGGGGGCGCCACTGTCCCCCGGGGCCCAGGGCCAACTGCAGTCCCACCAGGGGAAAGTCGCTGGCCGTCCAGCGGTAGGCACGGGGGCTGCCCTCCAGGTCGAGGCGGCCGTCGTTGCGCTCCAGGCTCAGGGCCACCGGCACCCAGGCGCGATCGAGCCGCGCCTCCAGCCGTCCCGGCGGGGCCTCACCGCGGCTGGCCATGCGCAGCCGGCCGCCGCCGGCGGGATCGCCCAGCCAGTTGCCCTCCCAGGTTTCGGACACCAGCAGGGGCCCGGCGCCGGGCTGCTCCAGGCGCAGCAGGAATTCCGGGGTGAGCCCGCTGAGGGGGCCGCGGATGGAGCCATCGGCGTCGGCCACGCCCTGGAGGTCGGCACCGAGCAGGGGGCCCAGGCGGGTGAGGGGATAGCGTTGGAGCTGCAGGCGCAGATCGAGGAGCCCCGCGCGCAGGCCCTCACCGCCGGCCAGGGTGAGGGGCAGGCTGCCCCGGCCACTGAGGTGTTCACTGGCGAAGCGATCCAGAAGCAGCTGTTGATCCCTCCAGCGCAGCTGGGCTTCCCAGGGACCGAGCAGGGCGTTGCTGGCCTGGCTCACCCGGGTGCTGAGCAGGGGCTCGCTCCAGCTGCCCGCCAGCTGCAGGCTGCCGCGCAGCTGGGAGCCCACCAGGGCCGGGTCCACACCCTCCGGCAGGGGCAGATCGGCTGGGTCCAGCTGCCAGTCGCCCGTCAGAACGGGGTTGGGCGTGAGTACCCCACGGGCCCACAGCCAGGACCGGCCCGAGGAGAGCTGAAGCTGCTCGAGCAGCAGCCCAGAGGGCTCCCAGAGGGCCCGCAGCCCCACCTGGCCACTGCGCTCCGCCCAGCGCCAGCTGCTGGAGGCGAGGGTGAGTTCACGGCCCTGGCAGCGCAGCAGGGGACGCTCGAGGCTGAGGGCCGGCTGGCCGGGCTGGGCCCGCCAGCTCAGCTGGCGCACCTGAAGATCGCCCTGGCAGTCGGGCTCCCGATCGCCCCAGGCCAGTTGCAGCTGGCCATCCACACGGCCCTCCAGCTCGCCGCCCAGCCCCAGCAGGTCGGCGGGCCACTGCAGGTCGAAGTCACGGCTGCTGAGCTGGGCCTGCCACTGGTCGCTGCGCCAGTTGCCGCCGCCCCGCACCTGCAGGGCGCCGGCGGCGGCCGTTCCGGGCCCCAGGGGGCGCAGCCGCAGCAGGGCCGAGGCCCGGGAGCGGTGGGGTTCGACCACCACCGTGCCCTGCAGGGCCAGCTGGGCCTCCCTGCCGTCCCGCTCCAGCGCCACCAGCGCCGGTTGCGGCAGGCGCACGCGGGCCACCAGCCGCTCCTGGTCCTCTGTGGGGTCGAGATCGGGGAGGCGCCAATAGCTGCCCTCGGCGTTGGGGCGCAGGTTGGCCTCCACCCCCTGCAGGTTCACCTCCAGCACCGGCAGCCGGCGGCGCAGGCTGGCGAGCGGATCGAGGCTCAGGGCGATCCCCGCCATCGCCACATCTGAGGGATGGCTGGGCAGCGGCTGCACCTGACTGGGGCCAAGGCGCAGGCCCAGCCAGCTGAGGCCCTGGTAGGGACCCAGGCTCACCGGCTGACCCAGGGCCTCTCCGAGCTCGCGCTCCAGGCCGGGCTGCAGGCGGCCGTAGGTGCGGGCCGCGAGACGGTCCAGCGACAGCATCAGCCCTGTGGCCGCCGTCCCGGCCAGCGCCACCAGGATCAGGGGGAGGCGCCATCGGGCCCCGGGCCGGGAGCCAGGGGAGGGGCTTTCGGACTCCGGCGACGATGATGGCGGGCCCTGGGGTGGCAACTCCGCCATGAACCTGGAGCCACCGGAATCGCCAGAGCCGCAATATAAGGGCGTTGCCAAGGGCCCTTTCCGGCCCCGCAAACCACCCTGGAGCGGCACTGATGAGCCCCGATCCGATCTCACTGCTGGCCGGGCAATGGCTGGGGGCCGCCAGCGGCCTGCTGGGTGTGCTCACCATCGCCGGCTTCGCCCTGCGCTGGGGCATCCGCTTCCGGCTGGTGGGTATCACCAGCTTCACGGTGCTGCTCTGCCTGTCCTGCCTGGCTTTCTCGGTGAGCTACCGGCCCCGGGTGGTGGTGGAGGGCGCCGTGGGTGTGCCGGTGGTGTTCGACAACGGCGGCGACCTGGTGGTGGCGGCCGCTCCGGCCGACCTGGATCCCGCCACCGCCAGGGCCAGTGCCGAACAGGTGGCCCGCAACCTCAGCGGCGGTGGCCGCACCATCCCCGAGGGCCTGGTGCGGGTGCGGCTGCGGGGGGTGGACCGGGTGGCACCGGGTCTCAGCCGGCCGCTCGTGCTGGCCGAGGCCACCCGCAACTTCGACGATGGCACGGTGAGCGTGGACGGCCGCCCCGCAGCAACACCGTGAGTGGTCCGGCCTGGCAGCTCCCGGCCCATGCCGCCGCCGAGGCCCGGCTGCTCGAGCGCCATGGCATCACCAGCTGGCAGCGCCTGGCGGCGCTCGACGACATCCAGCTGCGCCGGCTGGCGGGACAGGGTGGCAGCAGTGAACCCACCCTGCGGCGGCTGCGGGGCCAGGCGCGGCTGGTGGCGGCGGTGGGCCTCGAGCCCGCCCAGGCCGCCCTGCTGCTCCATGCCGGCATCGCCGATGCCCGCGGCCTGGCCCGGGCCGACCCCCAGCAGCTTTGGGTGCAGACCGGGCGCCTGCAGCGGCGCCTCACCGGCCAGGCGGTGGCGCCCCCGGACCTGGCCACCGTGCAGGACTGGATCAATCGCGCTCGCCGGGACGCAAACTGACCCCAGGCCATCTCCAGTCCTGAGCGGGCGCCCTGGAATGGAGGCAGACGCGGACAGGACGTGGCCGACCTTCTCCCCCATCTGCGCCGCTCCCTGCGCCAGCACCGCTCGCCGGGGCGCCTCAGGCCGCAGACCCGACCGACAGCCCTGTTGATCGGTGGCGTGCTCGCCTCCCTGGCCGTGCTCACGGCGGCCTTCAGCACAGCGGGGGTGATCGCCCCGGCGCAGGCCCAGTCGAGCCTTCTGGAGTCGGTGCGGCGCGATCCCGCCCGGGCCAAGGCCCTCTGCAACCAGCTGCGGGAGATGAACACGCAGGGGATCTCGTACACCAGCAAGCAGGCCACCCGCACGATCGCCGCCCAGGAGGGGCTGAGCGTGATGGACGCCGAGGTTCTCACCACCTACGTGGTGGGCATGCACTGCCCCGACGTGCGCTGAGCGGCCTGCGGTGCACTGGCGGGATGCCCGGCTGACCTGCCGCGATGGCGTGGAGCTGGTGAGCCGGATCTGGCAGCCCCCCGGCCCCGGCCCCTGGCCGATGCTGCTGATGCGCCAGCCCTACGGCCGGGCGATCGCCTCCACCCCCGTGCTCCCCCACCCGCACTGGTGGGCCCGCCAGGGTTTTCTGGTGGTGGTGCAGGACGTGCGCGGCCAGGGCGGCTCGCAAGGGAACTTCGGCGGTTTTGCCCAGGAGGCCGCCGATACGGCCGACAGCCTGCGCTGGGTGCGGCGGCTGCCCGGCAGCAACGGCCGGGTGGGGATGGTGGGCTTCTCCTATCAGGGCCTCACCCAGCTGCTCAGCGATGCCGAGGACGGCGACGGCCTGCCTGACTGCCTGGCGCCGGCGATGACGGGCCTCGACGAACGGCTGCACTGGGCCAGCAGTGGCGGCGCCCACTGGTGGGCCCTGGGGCTGGGCTGGGGGCTGCAGCTGGCGGCCCTGCAGTGCCGGCGGCGAGGGGACCAGCAGGGCTGGTGGCGGATCCGCCGCAGCCTCGAGTCGGGCACTTTTCTCCATGAGGGGCCCGAGCTGCTGGAGCAGCTCGACCCGACGGGGATGGCCCTGCGCTGGCTGGGCCAGGACCCCGGCCGGGCCGAGGGCTGGATCCGGCACGAGCCGCCGCCCGCCCTCTGGCAGCGGCCGATGCTGCTGATCGGGGGCTGGGACGACCCGCACCTGGAGGGGGTGCTGGAGCTCTGGCAACGGGCGCGTCAGGCCGGCGGCAGCCCCCTGTTGCGCATCGGCGCCTGGACCCATCTGAACTGGCACGGCGGCATCGACGCCCAGCTGCTGCGGTTCTTTCAGCAGCAGCTGCAGCCCGGGAGCAGCGGGGCCGCCGCCGAGGCGCCGGTGCTGGTGCAGGACCCCAGGGACGGCCAGTGGTGGCCTCTGGCCCACCCAGCCGCGGCGGCCGGGCGCCGCTGGCGACTGAGCGGGCAGGCCCTGGTGCCGGCGCAGGACGGCGCCGAGCCGGCCCCTGGCCCTCAGCCGGCGCCCGCAGACAACACCCACTGGCTGGTGCACGACCCGTGGCGGCCGGTGCCTGGGCGGGGCGGCCACCTGGGCCTCGATGCCGGGCCCTGTGAGCGCAGCGATCTGGATCAGCGCCGCGACGTGGCCTGCTTCACCAGTACCCCCCTGGAGCACCCGGTGCGCCTGCTGGCCCGGCCGCGGCTGCGGCTGCGGGTGGCCGCCGATCAGCCCGGTTTCGATCTCTGTGCCGCCCTGGCGCGGGTGGACCCCCAGGGAACGGCGCTGCAGCTCTGCACCGGCGTGAGCCGCCAGCTCGGGGACGGCTGCCTGCAACCCGACTGCCGGGAGGTGGTGCTGCAGCCCCTGCTGCTGCACCTGCAGCCGGGGGAGCGGCTGCGGCTGTCGCTGGCGGCGGCGGCCTGGCCCCAGGTGGCCGTGAACCCCGGCAGCGGCGAGCCGCCCTGGGGCGGCAGCGGCCCCGACCACCGCGTGGTGACCCTCGAACTCCACGGCAGCGGGGCGGAGCTCCGCCTCGATCCCCTGGAGGCCCTGGATGGTGGGGCAGAGTGGGGCCTTCCACGCCCGGTCCCGTGATGCCCCTCGCCCCGACGCCACGCTCCGCTGCCGTGGTTGCCGGCTTGGCCCTGGGTCTCGCCCTGGCCGGCGCACCCGGTGCGGCCCTGGCCCAGGGGGCGCCGGCAGCCGCCGCAGAGAACGGCACTGCCGGGCCCCGCGCGAGCCTGAGCGTGGCCGAGGCCCGCACGGCCGCCAACCGCATCCTGGAGGCGGTGCAGACCCGCGACCCCAACCGGCGCTTCGCCCAGTTCTCCCCGGAGCTGAAGGCGATCAGCAGCCCGGAGCTGGTGGCCCAGCGCATCGCCGCTGAACCCCGGCTGCTGGGCTGGACGCTGCTCAGCG
Organism: Cyanobium sp. PLM2.Bin73; assembly: GCA_007694915.1. Classification (GTDB taxonomy): domain Bacteria; phylum Cyanobacteriota; class Cyanobacteriia; order PCC-6307; family Cyanobiaceae; genus NIES-981. The sequence goes on from REEV01000112.1 coordinate 26,500, forward strand.
TGCGCGGTGGTCTGCGCTCCACCAAGGTTGAGGCCAGCCTGCAGACCGCCGAGGGCACCCGGGACCTGTTCATGGTGCTCAATGACCGGGGCGAGCTGGAGGGCTACCACTTCGACCTCACCGACGCCGACACCGCCAAGGTGGCCAGGGATTTCGTGGAGGCGCTGAGTGCCGGTCAGTTCGTGGCCGCCCGCAGCTTCCTCACCCTGCAGTTGCAGGAGGAGTTCAGCGCCGCGTCCCTGCAGAACCAGTGGCAGCAGCTGCAGCGTCGCACCGGCGACTTCGTGGCGGTGCGCCGGGTGTTGGAGGTGGACCGCAGCGATGCAGCCTTCCTGGCCATGGTATACACGGAGTTCGCGGAGGTCACCGATTCGCTGTTCGTGATCCTCAACATCAACAACGAAATCGTGGGGGTGAACTTCCCCACCGACTCGGTGCGCCCCCGCCAGTTTTCGCGCCAGCCACGCTGAGGCCCGCCAGCCTCGGCGACGAGGGCAGCCGAGGCGCACCGCCCTAAGCTCGGCCCGCCGCCAGACCCGCAACCGCCATGCCCGTCCCCACTCTCGACTGGATGGTGGACGACGTCCTGCGCCTGGCCGACTGCCGCCACGACCATCCCTTCGCGGTGCTCGGCCCCCAACCCCTCGACGACGGCGGCTGGGTGGTGCGGGTGTGGATGCCGGACGCCGAGCGTGTGGAGCTGCTGCTGGGCTCCGAGAGCCACCCCACCAGCACCCCCCACCACCCCTGGATCTTCGAGGCCCCCCTGCCCCACAACCCCGGCAACGCCTACCGGGTGCGGGTGCTGCGGGGCGGCATCAACCATGAGGCCCACGACCCCTGGGCCTTCCGCGAAGACTGGATGGGTGAGCTCGATCGCCACCTGTTCGCCGAGGGCAACCACCACCACGTGTGGCGTCGGCTGGGTGCCCACCTCACCGAGCAGGGCGGCGTCGCCGGGGTGATGTTCTGCCTCTGGGCCCCCAACGCCCGCAGCGTGGCCATGCTCGGCCCCTTCAACGGCTGGGACGGGCGCCACCACCCGATGCAGAGCCGCCTGGGCGGGCTGTGGGAGCTGTTCATCCCCGGTCTGGAGGCCGGGGCGATCTACAAGTATGAGATCCGCACCCAGGCGGGCCACTGCTACCAGAAGGCCGATCCCTACGGCTTCCGCCACGAGGTGCGGCCGGCCAACGCCTCGATCGTCCACCCCCTCGGCGGCTACGCATGGAGCGATCAGGCTTGGATGGCCGAGCGTGACAGCCGCGATCCCCTGCAGCAGCCGATCTCGGTGTATGAGATGCACCTGGGCAGCTGGATGCACACCAGCTCGGATGATCCCTACATCGAGCCCGACGGCACCGCCCGCCCGCCGGTGCCCGCCGCCGACCTCAAGCCCGGCGCCCGCCTGCTCACCTATCCGGAGCTGGCCGACCGGGTGATCCCCTACGTGAAGGCCCGCGGCTTCACCCACATCGAGCTGATGCCGATCTCCGAGCATCCCTTCGATGGCTCCTGGGGTTACCAGGTCACGGGCTGGTACGCCCCCACCAGCCGCTACGGCAGCCCCGAGGAGTTCCGTGCCTTTGTCGACCGCTGCCATGCCGAGGGCATCGGCGTGATCCTCGACTGGGTGCCGGGCCACTTCCCCAAGGACGCCCACGGCCTGGCCTTCTTCGATGGCGCCCACCTCTACGAACATGCCGACCCACGCATCGGTGAACACAAGGAATGGGGCACGCTGATCTTCAACTACAGCCGCAATGAGGTGCGTAACTTCCTGGTAGCGAACCTCATCTACTGGTTTGAGGAATTCCACATCGACGGCATCCGCGTCGATGCGGTGGCCTCCATGCTCTACCGCGACTACCTGCGCCCCGACGGCGAATGGCTGCCGAATGAACACGGCGGCCGTGAAAACACCGAGGCCGTGCGCTTCCTGCAGCAGGCCAACCACGTGCTGTTCCAGCACTTCCCAGGCGCCCTTTCGATCGCTGAGGAATCCACCACCTGGCCGATGGTCACCAAGCCCACCACCACCGGCGGGCTGGGCTTCAACCTGAAGTGGAACATGGGCTGGATGCACGACATGCTCGATTACTTCGAGCTCGACCCGTGGTTCCGCCAGTTTCATCAGAACAACGTCACGTTCTCGATCTGGTATGCCTACACCGAGAACTTCATGCTCGCCCTCAGCCACGATGAAGTGGTGCACGGCAAGAGCAACCTGCTGCACAAGATGCCTGGCGACGACTGGCAGAAGTGCGCCAATGTGCGCGCCCTGCTGGCCTATATGTGGACCCACCCCGGCAAGAAGACGATCTTCATGGGCATGGAGTTCGGCCAACGCGCCGAATGGAACGTCTGGGGCGATCTGCAGTGGGATCTGCTCGAACACGCGCCCCATCGAGGCATCCAGCACCTGGTGGACGACCTCAACGCCTTCTACAAGTTGGAGCAGGCGCTGTGGGGCGATGACTTCAGCGAGTTCGGCTTCCAGTGGATCGACTGCAATGACAACCGCCACTCGGTGATCAGCTTCATGCGCCGTGATAGCACCAGCGGCCGCTGGTTGGTGGTGGTGGCCAACTTCACCCCCCAGAGCCACTCCCACTACCGGGTGGGCGTGCCGATGGAGGGCTTCTACGCCGAGGTGTTCAACACCGACGCCGAGCGCTACGGCGGCAGCAACCTCGGCAACCTGGGCGGCAAGGTCACCGACACCTGGGCCATCCACGGCTACGAGCACTCCCTCGATCTCTGCCTGCCACCGCTGTCGGTGCTGGTGCTGCGCCGCGACGAGGAGGCTGGGCGAGAGGCCGTCCGCTAGGTTCCGAATCCCACTCCACACCTGCGCAATGGCCGAAACCGCTCCCCTGCTGCTGCGCGCCGCCCGAGGCGAGCAGGTGGAGCGTCCGCCGGTGTGGATGATGCGCCAGGCCGGGCGCTACATGAAGGTGTACCGCGACCTGCGCGACAAACACCCCGGCTTCCGCGAGCGCTCGGAGAACCCCGACCTCTCCTACGAGATCTCCATGCAGCCGTTCCGGGCCTTCCAGCCCGACGGCGTGATCCTGTTCTCCGACATCCTCACGCCGCTGCCGGGCCTGGGGATCGACTTCGACATCATCGAGAGCAAGGGGCCGGTCATCGAGCCGGCCATCCGCTCCCAGGCCCAGGTGGACGCCCTGCAGCCCCTCGATCCGGCCGCGGCGCTGCCGTTCGTGGGCGAGGTGCTGGGCCGGCTGCGGGCCGAGGTGGGCAACGCCGCCGCGGTGCTCGGTTTTGTGGGTGCCCCCTGGACCCTGGCCGCTTACGCGGTGGAGGGCAAGAGCTCCAAGACCTATTCGGTGATCAAGGCGATGGCCTTCCGGGAGCCGGCGCTGCTGCACCAGCTGCTGGGCCACCTGGCCGATTCGATCGCCACCTATGTGCGCTACCAGATCGATTCCGGCGCCCAGGTGGTGCAGCTGTTCGATTCCTGGGCGGGCCAGCTCAGCCCGATCGACTACGACACCTTCGCCGCCCCGTATCAGAAGCGGGTGATCGACCAGGTGAAGGCCACCCACCCCGATACGCCGCTGATCCTCTACATCTCCGGCAGCGCCGGGGTGCTGGAGCGCATGGCCAGCACCGGCGTCGACTTCATCTCCCTGGACTGGACCGTGGACATGGCCGACGGCTGCGCCCGCCTGCCCGCGCACGTGGGCGTGCAGGGCAACGTGGATCCGGGCCTGCTGTTCGGCACCCCTGAAGGCATCCGCGAGCGCATCCTCGACACTGTGCGCAAGGCCCGCGGCCGCCGCCACATCCTCAACCTGGGCCACGGCATCCTGCCGGGCACACCGGAGGACAACGCCCGCGTGTTCTTCGAAACCGGCAAGGCCGTGAACGAGCTGCTGGGAGCGACTGCTTGAGCCCAGCCTCGGCCGCAAGCCGCCTAGCCCGGCCCAGGACCGAGCGCATCCTGATCACCGGAGCCAGCGGCTGCGTGGGCCAGCACATCGCCCGCCTGCTGCTGGCCGAAACCGACGCCGAGCTGTTGCTGCTGCTGCGCGATCCGGCCAGGCTCACCGCCGTACCCGCCGATCACCCGCGCATCACCCTGCTGGTGGGGGATCTGCGCCAGCTCGATGGCCACGCCGGCGCCATCGCCTCCGCCACACGCATCGTCCACACGGCCACCGCCTGGGGTGATCCCGAGCGGGCCATGGCCGTGAACGTGGTGGCGGTGAAGCAGCTGCTGGCCTTCACCAGCCCCGAGTGGCTGGAGCAGGTGATCTATTTCTCTACCGCCTCGGTGCTGAACCGGGATCTGCGCCTGCTGAGCGAGGCGTTCAGCGAGGGCACCGAATACATCCAGACCAAGGCCCTCTGCCTGCAGCAGCTGGAGGAGCATCCGCTGGCGGATCGGATCGTGGCGATCTTCCCCACCCTGGTGTTCGGCGGCCGGGTGGATGGGGGTGGCCCCTACCCCAGCAGCTACCTCACGGCCGGCCTGGAGCAGGCCTGCCGCTGGCTGTGGCTGGCCAAGTGGCTGCGGGTGGACGCCAGCTTCCACTTCATCCATGCCGCCGACATCGCCCGGGTGTGCCTGCACCTGCTCAGACAGCCCCAGGGCCCCAACCCCGAAGCCGGCCAGGGGCGGGTGCGGCGGCTGGTGCTGGCCCAGCCGGCGGTGAGCGTGAACGCCACGGTGCGGCGCCTGGGGCGCTGGCGGGGCTGCTGGCTGCCGCCCGTGGGGCTGGAGATCCGCCCCGCTCTAGTGGAGGCCCTGATCCGCCTGCTGCGGCTGGAGGTCACCCCCTGGGACCGCGTCTCGATCCGCCAGCGCCACTTTGTGCACGAGCCGATCAGCCCGCCGGAGCGCTTCGGCCTGGTGAGCCATGCGGCCAGCCTGGAGGCGGTGTTCGAGGATGCCGGTCTGAGCCGCCGCCGTGGCTTACGGGAGCGGGTGTGGCAATTGTTTCGAAGCTGAGCATCAGGAAGCACCAGCCCCCGGCCAGCATCTACGGTCGTGGCGAAGATTTCGTTCCCTCGCGCCCTTCCATGCGCCGACTCCTTTCCCTGATCGCTCTGTGCCTGGCGTTCGTGCTGGGCGCCGCTCCCAGCTACGCCGCCGACGTGGCCCACGGCGGCCAGCTCTTCTCGGCCAACTGCGCCGCCTGCCACATGGGCGGTGGCAACGTGGTGAACGCCGAGCGCACCCTCAAGCAGGACGCCCTGCAGGCCTACCTGGCCGACTACTCCAGCGACCACGAAGCCGCAATCGCCTACCAGGTGACCAACGGCAAGAACGCCATGCCCGCCTTCGGCGGCAAGCTCAGCGACGGAGACATCGCCGACGTGGCGGCCTACGTCGAGGACATGGCCTCCAAGGGCTGGGCCTGATCGTCGCGACGGCCAGCCCGCCAGCTCTCCGGCGAACCCCAGCCGTCCATGCGGCGGTCGTTTCGCTCTCACCCCGGCTGCGGCCGGGGTTTTTTATGGCCCCAGCCCGGCTGAGGGCCCGCTCAACTGAGGGCCCGGCGGGCGTCCAGCACCGCCAGGTAGAGCTCCTCGGGCACCTCGCGGATGTCGTATTCGCTCGGCAGCACCCCATGCACATGGCGGTGCACCGCCATCCAGCAGTTGCGCTCCGGATCGGCGCCGGTGCCATCGAACTCCCGTGAGGCCTGGGCCAGCTCCTGCACGAGCTCCAACGACGGCGGGCCTTGATCCATGGGGTGCACGCTCCAGGCGCAGGGGGTGGGGGCGCCATCATGGCCAGCCAGGGAGATCGCTGGGCCGGTTCTCACCCCCAGCCTGGGCGGTGCTCCCGCCAGCGGGGTGGAGCGCCGTACACAACGGTTCGGCCTGCCGGGGTGTCAGGACCGGGGGAGATCCATAGGTTGAGATCACCCATGCAGCCCGTGCCCGCCGGAGGTTTTCCCATGCATCCCACCGCCGAACAGTTCACCGAGAAAGCCTGGGGCGCCATCGTCGCCGCCCAGCAGCTGGCGCAGCAGAAGCGTCAGCAGCAGATGGAGAGCGAGCACCTGTTCGCCGCCCTGCTGGGCCAGCAGGGACTGGCCGGTCGGATTCTGGAGAAGGCCGGCGTGGATGTGGCTGCTCTGGCCCAGTCGATCGAGAGCTTCATCGCCGGCCAGGCGAGCCTCAGCAGCCCGCCCGAGAACGTATATCTGGGCAAGGGCCTGAACGCCGTGCTCGACCAGGCCGAGCAGCTCAAGGGCAGCTTCGGCGACAGCTACATCGCCATCGAGCACCTGCTGCTGGCCCTGGCCGACGATCCGCGCTGCGGCCGCTCGCTGCTGTCGGCGGCCGGCACCGACACCGGCAAGCTGCGCCAGGCGGTGGAAGCGGTGCGGGGCTCCCAGAAGGTCACCGACCAGAACCCCGAAGGCACCTACGAATCCCTGGAGAAATACGGCCGCGACCTCACCGCGGCCGCCCGCGAGGGCAAGCTCGATCCGGTAATCGGCCGCGATGAGGAGATCCGCCGCACGATCCAGATCCTCAGCCGCCGCACCAAGAACAACCCGGTGCTGATCGGTGAGCCCGGCGTGGGCAAGACGGCGATCGTGGAGGGCCTGGCCCAGCGGATCGTGAACGGCGATGTGCCCCAGGCCCTGCAGAACCGCCAGCTGATCGCCCTCGACATGGGCGCCCTGATCGCCGGCGCCAAGTATCGCGGTGAATTCGAGGAGCGGCTCAAGGCCGTGCTCAAGGAGGTCACCGAGAGCGAGGGACAGATCGTGCTGTTCATCGATGAGATCCACACGGTGGTGGGAGCCGGCGCCACCGGCGGCGCCATGGATGCCAGCAACCTGCTCAAGCCGATGCTGGCCCGCGGTGAACTGCGCTGCATCGGCGCCACCACCCTCGATGAGCACCGCCAGCACATCGAGAAGGATCCAGCCCTGGAGCGCCGCTTCCAGCAGGTGTTCGTGGATCAGCCCACGGTGGAAGACACCATTTCGATTCTGCGCGGTCTCAAGGAGCGCTATGAGGTGCACCACGGCGTGCGCATCGCCGACAACGCCCTGGTGGCGGCGGCGGTGCTGAGCAGCCGCTACATCGCCGACCGCTTCCTGCCCGACAAGGCCATCGACCTGGTGGATGAATCGGCCGCCCGGCTGAAGATGGAGATCACCTCCAAGCCCGAGGAGATCGACGAACTCGATCGCCGCATCCTGCAGCTGGAGATGGAGAAGCTCTCCCTCGGCCGGGAATCCGACGCCGCCAGCAAGGATCGCCTCGAGCGGCTGGAGAAGGAACTGGCCGAGCTGCGCGAGCAGCAGAGCGCCCTCAACGCCCAGTGGCAGGCGGAGAAGGGCTCGATCGATGAGCTCAGCGCCATCAAGGAGGAGATCGAGCAGGTGCAGCTGCAGGTGGAGCAGGCCAAGCGCAACTACGACCTCAACAAGGCCGCCGAGCTGGAATACGGCACCCTGGCCACCCTGCACAAGCAGCTGGCCGCCAAGGAGGCGGAGCTGAGCCGTGGCGCGGTCGACCGAGGCAGTGGCAGCGAAAAGACGCTGCTGCGCGAGGAGGTCACCGAGGACGACATCGCCGAGGTGATCGCCAAGTGGACCGGCATCCCGGTGGCCCGGCTGGTGCAGAGCGAGATGGAGAAACTGCTCCACCTCGAAGACGAGCTGCACGAGCGGGTGGTGGGCCAGAGCCAGGCGGTGACGGCCGTGGCCGACGCCATCCAGCGCTCCCGCGCCGGGCTCAGCGATCCCAACCGGCCAATCGCCAGCTTCCTCTTCCTCGGCCCCACCGGCGTGGGCAAGACGGAGCTCTCCAAGGCCCTGGCCGCCCAGATGTTCGACAGCGACGAGGCCATGGTGCGCATCGACATGAGCGAATACATGGAGAAGCACGCCGTGAGCCGCCTGATCGGTGCCCCTCCGGGCTACGTGGGCTACGAGGAGGGCGGTCAGCTCACCGAAGCGGTGCGGCGCCGGCCCTACGCGGTGATCCTGTTCGACGAGGTGGAGAAGGCCCACCCCGACGTGTTCAACGTGATGCTGCAGATCCTCGATGACGGCCGTGTCACCGATGGCCAGGGCCGCACGGTGGACTTCAAGAACACGGTGCTGATCCTCACCAGCAACATCGGCAGCGCCTCGATCCTCGATCTGGCCGGTGATCCCGCCCGTCACGGCGAGATGGAGAAGCGGGTGAACGAGGCCCTGCGGGGCCACTTCCGCCCCGAGTTCCTCAACCGCCTGGATGAAACGATCATCTTCCACAGCCTCAGGCAGGAGGAACTGCGCGAGATCGTGGAACTGCAGGTGCAGCGCCTGGCCAAGCGCCTGGACGACCGCAAGCTGGGCCTGGCCCTCAACGCCGACGCCCTCGACTGGCTGGCCGGCGTGGGCTACGACCCGGTGTACGGCGCCCGGCCGCTCAAGCGCGCCATCCAGCGCGAGCTGGAAACGCCGATCGCCAAGGGCATCCTGGCCGGCACCTTCACCCCCGACCACACGATCGCCGTGGACGTGGAGCACGAAGGGGGCGTGGCCCGCCTGCGCTTCCAGCAGACCGACCCGGCGACCTTGCCGGTGCTGGTGTGACTGGAAGCTGATCGGAGCAACAAGTCATCCCCTTGCGGTAGGGGACACCTCAGTGGTCGATTTTTTCGCTACCCTCCAACTCAAAGTCGCCCGCGAAGTAATCCTAGATGTCGATCTGGATGACAAAGGCAAGGAGCTGATCAGCCCACAACAGCCACAGAGGAGTCTGGCCTTCTGGATAGATGATCTTAACACGCAGAAGCAGTATCATTGCACGGCAAGGGATTACCGGACATGGTCGACAAGGAATAGCGCATCCTCGCTGCTCGCACACTCGGCTCTGTTCGCCTCTCTGATTGGCTTCTAGGTAATTGGGAAAAACCAAGAACCGCTCCACCCTTGTTCGTTTCAGTATTCAGTATGAAGGCATTATCGTCACTTCAAGTCCTGCTGGGATTGGCGGTTCTAGGGGGATCAGTCGCGCTCAATGTGGTGCTGGCCCGGGCAGCATTCCGCTACTACGGGCTTCTCAACGACACACGGCTCGATCCCTTTGGTCTGCAGAAGGGGTCCGCGCCACCCAGCGATCGAGACACAAGGCCACGCGTGGTGGTGATCGGCGATTCCAGAGCAGGGGCATGGAAGCCGCCATTGAGCCGTGAATCCACCCAGTTCATCAACCGCGGCATGAGCGGTCACACCACCGCTCAGGCCCTTGGCCGGTTCCAGCAGCACGTGGCAGATCTGGAGCCCGATCTGGTGTTGATCCAGGCAGGAATCAATGATCTCAAAGCCATTCCCCTGTTTCCAGACAGGAAAACTGAGATCATCGAGCAGTGCAAGGCCAACATCCAGGAGCTCGTCTCCCGTTCAGAAAAAACCGGTGCCAAGATAGTGGTGACCACCATCATTCCAGCGGGCAGCAGAATACCGCTGGCCAGGATTCCCTTCTGGCCCCGGGAGGTGGACGAAGCGGTGGAGGCCTGCAGCACAGGAATCCGTACGTTGGCTTCTGATCGCGTGGTGGTGTTTGACACAGCCCCCATCATCGTGAGTGAACCCAACGGGCGGGTGAAGCCCCAGTACCAGCGCGACTTCCTGCATCTGAACGCCGAGGGCTATGCGGTGCTGAACCGACAACTCACGCCTGTGTTAACCACCTTGCTCCAGTAGGTTGAACCCGGCCATCCGATTCGCGGCCATGGGATCCACTGCCGCACCCTGCAGCACCCTGCCGCGCGAGGAACGCGGGCCCTGTAAGCGCAACCAGGCAGACACCCTTCAGCGCGACTGGCTCAGCCAGCTGGCCTGGGGCGCGGATCAGCAGCGCATCTGGCAGGTGCAGCTGTGGCTGGGGGTGTTCCCTGTGAACTGGCGTCAGCTGGCCGATCCACTGCTGCTGGAGGGCCAGATCGCCGCCATCAGCCGCCACCTCAACGGCAGCTTCAGCGAGCTGCTGGGGGCCATGGTGCTGGATCCAGCCCTGCAAATTTCCCTCAACGGACCGGCTAACCACCGCCGCAACCCCAACGAGAACCTTGCCCGCGAGCTGCTCGAGCTCTTCTCCCTCGGTGAGGGCCACTTCAGCGAGGCCGATGTGCGCGAGGCGGCCCGCGCCCTCAGCGGCTACCGCCTCGAGCGCCCCCAGCCCGATGGCGCCCCCCAGCTGGTGCTCGATCCCCGTCGCCACGACTTCGGCCCCAAAACGATCCTGGGCCGCAGCCACACCTTCGACGCCGAGAGCCTGGCAGCCTGGCTGGCCGAACAACCGACCACCGCCCGCCACATCAGTGCCCGGATCTGGCGCCAGCAAGTGGGCACTGCGGCCTCTCCCCAGCGCCTCGAGGCCCTCGCCAACGGCTGGCGGCAGCGGCAGCTCTCGATCCCCTGGCTGATGGAGGCCATCGCGGCGGCCCCGGAGGCGATCGAGAGCCGCCAGCGAGGGCTGCGGCTGGCCGATCCCCTCGAGATGGTGGCCCGCAGCCTGCGCCTGCTCGGCAGCCGCCACGCCGATGTCCTGGCCATCAGCCTGCGCGGCCTGCGCGAGATGGGCCAATCGCCCTTCGAGCCGCCGTCGGTGAAGGGCTGGCCGGTGAATGAGCAGTGGCTCAACCTGCGCTGGCTCCAGGCCCGCCGCCGCACCCTGGCGGCCCTGCTGGCCGATGAGGAGGTGTGGGCATCAAGGCTGCTGCCCCCCGAGCTGCCCGCCTGGCTCACGCCGATCGCGCCCCTCGGGCTGGAGCTGCCGGCCGAGCCCAGCCGCGAGGCCCTTGCCCTGCTGTTCGCCGATCCCGTGTGGCAACTGGCCTGACCCGCGTGCACCGCCGATGAAACGCCGCACCCTGCTCTCCCTGCTCGCCGCCAGCACGGCCGGCGCCGCCCTGGCCAGCGGCTGGCACGGTGGCATCGGCAGCCACAGCGCCCGGGCGGCCGGCCGCCACGTGCTGGTGCTGCTGGAGTTGCGCGGCGGCAACGACGGCCTCAACACCGTGGCCCCGGTGCGCGATCCGCTCTACCGCCAGGCGCGACCCACCCTGGCGCTCAGCGATGGCCTGCCCCTCGCCGACGGCCTGGCCCTGCACCCGGCCCTGGCGCCGCTGCTGCCCCTGTGGCAGAGCGAGCGCCTGGCCTTTGCCCTGGGGGTGGGCTGGCCACGGCCCAACCGCAGCCACTTCAAGGCGGCCGACCAGTGGAGCACGGCTTCGCCGGATGGGGAAGGCCCCGGTTGGATCGCGGCCGCCTTTGATCAGCGCCTCGCCGCCGGGCCACTGGTGGCCCTGGGACCGGCCGGCTCGACGGCCCTGGAGGGGGGGGAGGCGCTGGCCCTGCAGCTCGCCCCCGCCCAGCTGCGCGGACGCCTGGCCTCCCCGCTGGAGCCGGAGCGGGCCGGCGCCAACCCCGTGCTCCGGCAGATGCTGGAGCTTGAACTGGCCGGCCAGCGGGAACTGCAGCGCCTGCGCACCCAGCTGGCACCCCTGCCGTCGGGGCTGGAGATTCCCGGGGGAGCCCTTGGCCAGCAGGTGGCATTGGCCCTGCGCCTGATTGGCAGCAGCAGCTGCCCGCCGGTGCTGCAGCTCGCCCAGGGCGGCTACGACACCCACAGCGGCCAGGCCAACCGCCACGGCCAGGTGCTCGCGCAGTTGGCTTCAGCCCTGGCCGCCTTCGTGGCCGGGCTGGAGCGCCTGCCCAACCGTCCCCAGGTGAGCCTGCTGGCGGTGAGCGAGTTCGGCCGCCGCCTGCGCGAAAACGGCTCCCGCGGCACCGACCATGGCGCCGCCTCCATCGCCCTGCTGCTGGGCGACCAGGTGCCCGATCGCTTCCTGGGCGCCTACCCCAGCCTCAGCGCTCTGGATGATCGCGGCGATCTGATCGCCGGCCTCAGCCCACCGGAGCTCTACCGGCAGGTGCTG